>NZ_JBHTDO010000005.1:0-298691 GCF_042666575.1 Actinoplanes sp. GCM10030250
GGGGCGGGGGTGGGCGGTCAGTCCCAGGCGGCGCCGAGGCGGAAGAGGCGGTCGGCGTACTCGATCTGGGTCTGCCACTCGGCCGGCCAGGCGGCGAGGCCGAGCGCCGCCCCCGCGAAAGCCCCCGCCAGGCAGGCGATCGAGTCGGAGTCGCCCGACGAGGCCGCCCCACGGCCGAGGACCGCGACCGGCTCCTCCGGCGAGATCAGATAGACGTAGAGGGCCGTAGCCAGCGCCTCCTCGGCGATCCACCCCGCCCCAGTGACCAGGCACGGGTCACCGTCGTAGCGACCAGCCGCCAGCGCCTGCGCCACCCTGTCCAGCGCCGCCGCGCACTCGTCCCACCCGGTGGCGATGAAGTCCTCCGGTGAGGCGGCGCCGGAGCGCTGCCAGAGGCTACCCAGCCACTCCACCCGATAGATCTTGCGTTGCTCGTCGCAACGCCCGCGCAGGGCCGCGAGCAGGTCGGCCGGCGCGAGGCCGTCGCTGAGCCAGCGGCAGGCGTACGCCGTGAGCTCACTGGCCGCCAACCCGGTGGGGTGTCCGTGTGTCAACCCGGCCTGTAGTTGCGCCGCACCGGCTCGCTGGTCCTCGCTCAGCCGGGGCATCAGGCCGACCGGCGTGACCCGCATGTTCGCACCGCACCCCTTGGATTCCACCTGGGTGGCCCGGGTCCACGGTCTCCCGTCGGCGAGCGCCGCGCAGGCGCGCAGGCAGGTCATTCCCGGAGCACGGTCGTTCTCCGGCGACGCGGCCCATTCCAGGAACCGCCGCCGCAGCACCGGTTCGAACACCTCGGGGGTCAGCGTGCCCACCTCGCACAGGGCTTCACCGACCGCGAGGGCCATCTGGGTGTCGTCGGTGACCAGGGCTGGTTCACCTTCCAGGTGGCGTGGCCCGCCGGGGCCGTACCTGGCGACGATCTGGGCGTACTCCTGGAACTCGGTGGGCTTGCCCAGCGAATCCCCGTACGCCAATCCGAAGAGCGACCCCGACGCAGCACGCATGCCCATCACTTTAAGGGCGGGCCCCCGGGCGCGCGCTGGCACCGGCCGCGCAAAATGGACGGTATGCCGGATCCCCTGCAACCAGTGCTCGGCGGCGACGTCCCGTTCGACGCGACCGAGTTCGAGATCGAGTCCCGCGCCGAGCTGGAGATTCATCTCGCCAAGCGCACTCTCACCGGGCTCTCCGTCCTCGGCCTGCGGCTGGACCGGGAGCCGCCGGATCTCGCCGACGTGGATGTGCGCGGTTCCCTCTTCGTCGGCTGCGAGTTCGCCGGCCCCGACGTGGAGATCGATCTGATCCGCCGCGGGGCGCACGTGGTCCCGCCTTTCGACGATCTGCCCTATCCGACCCATCCGGCGCTGCTCTACACGCCGGAGGACCTGGCTGCCGGGTTCGCCGACGCGGGGTTCGCCGGGATGTACGACACCGTCGTCTACGACCATTTCGTGGCGCACGGCGGCGCGGTGCCGGACATCCGTGAGGCGCTCGCCCAGCGGCTGCACGACGCCGGCATCGACAACGCGCTCGGCAAGGCTCTCGCGGCGTGGGCGGCGGTGCACGGCCACGAGGGTGCGGTCGGGATCATGGGCGGGCACGCGGAGCCGCGCGGTTCGGCGGCGTACCGGATGGTCACCGACCTGACCCGCAAGCTGGCCGTCGCCGGGCGCCTGGTCGTGACCGGTGGCGGGCCCGGCGTCATGGAGGCGGCGAACCTCGGGGCCTACTTCGCCTCGCGTACGCCGGACGAGCTCACCACCGCCGTGGACCTGTTGTCGCGGGCACCGCACTTCGCCGACCACGAGCCCTACACAGCGGCCGCCCTGGCCGTCCGTGACGCGTACCCGATGCCCGGCACCGATGTGGCCGGCCGGCTCCGGCACGGCGGCCTGGCCCTGCCCACCTGGCTGTACGGCCACGAGCCCGCGAACCTGTTCGCCGGTCAGATCGGCAAGTACTTCTCGAACGCCGTCCGCGAGGACTCGATCCTGCGGCTGTCGCGCGGCGGCATCGTGTTCGCCCCGGGCTGGGCCGGCACGGTCCAGGAGATCTTCCAGGCCGCGACGAAGACGTTCTACCGCACCGACGGCCCGTCCGGTGCGTTCGTCTTCCTCGGTGCCGAGCACTGGTCGAAGCTGCCCGTGGTGGACCTGCTGGGGCCGCTGCTGGCCCGCTCACCGCACGGCGACCAGTCCGGCCTGATCGTGGTCACCGACTCGCTGGACGAGGCGATGGCGGCGCTGCTCGGTTGATCTGGCGGGCATGCCGCACACTGCCCTCATGGTGAGCTTCGTGGTTGTCGTCGCGTGCCTGTTCACGACGGCGTTCTTCCTGGTCGCGTCGGTAGCAGCGGTGATCGTTTTCAAGAAGGCCCGGCAGGGCCGCGACGTCGGGCCGTACGGTGGCCGCAAGCGGTCCGGCCGGAGTACCCGCCACGGCGGCGACAGCGGCTCGTCCTACCCGTGGGGCGGCGACAGCGACTCCTCGGACCGCTCCCGCAACGACGACAGCGGAAGTTCCTGGGGTGACAGCGGCGGCGGCTGGGGCGGCGACAGCGGCGGCTCGTCGGGCGGCGACAGCGGGGGCGGGGGCGGCGGCGGTGACTGACCGGGTGCGGTGGCGCGGGTCACTCACACTGCAGCCATGCTGACGATGACGCTCTTTCTGACGGGTCTTCTGGTCGCGGTCGCGGCAATGATCTACTCGGGGCGCAAGGCGGGCCGGGACAACCGCCGTGCACGTCATACGAACGCCGGCTTCCTCCCCGGAACCGGCGCCGCCCACTACGGCAGCTCGGACAGCGGAAGCTCCTGCGACAACGGCAGCAGCTCGAGCGGGTGGGGCGGCTGGGGTGGCGGGGACGGCGGAGGCGGAGGCGGCGGCGGGGGTGACGGCGGAGGCGGCGGCGGAAGCTGCTGAGATCGCCGTCAGGCGACGTGGACGCGGCGCCAGTGCACCACCGGCAGGTCGGCCTCCGGTGCGTCGGTGAGGCCGTTCTCGTCCATCGCGTTGTAGACCGCCAGGCGGGCTCCGTCGAAGAGGAACTCGACGGCGTGCAGGACCCGTGGCCGCCAGTCGGCCGAGGTGGTCCGTTCGATGACGTTGACCGCCCGCAGCGGGCGGCCGCGGGCCCGGCGCAGTGCGGCGTGCGGGTCGGCCCGCCAGTCGAAATGCTCGTACCAGTCGATCGGCACCGACCTGTCGATCTGGTCCCAGGTGATCGCACACTCGTCGAACTTACGGTGAGTGACCTCGACGCGACTCACTCCGAAGTCGAGGATTACCGGGCCGTCGGCGAACCAGCCCCGCTGACCCATGTCCCACATCAGCCAGCCCGAGCGAAGTCTCCGGCCGATGAGCCGCACGAACATGTGCCGATGCGCGGCGGCGAGGATCTCGGCGTCGTGATGCCACTCGGGTTTCCATCCCTCGATGCCGAGCAAGCTCACCGTCCCTAGATCAAGACGGTGACGATCGTACCCATGTCACTGCGTAACATCACAAGACAAGAACGGCCGGTCCCCGCGTACGGGGGCCGGCCGTCACCAATTGATTACTTCGAGAGAGTGGTTCCGGCCGACCGAAGGTGCTCACACGCCTCGACGACGCGCTTGGCCAGACCGGCCTCGGCGAGCTTGCCCCAGGCGCGCGGGTCGTACGCCTTCTTGTTGCCGACCTCGCCGTCCACCTTGAGCACACCGTCGTAGTTGCGGAAGAAGTGGTCCGCGACCGGGCGGGAGAACGCGTACTGGGTGTCGGTGTCGATGTTCATCTTCACCACGCCGAAGTCCAGGGCGCCGTGGATCTCGGAGAGCAGCGAGCCCGAGCCACCGTGGAAGACCAGGTCGAGCGGCTTCTCCTTGCCGTACTTCGCGCCGATCGCGTCCTGGATCTCCTTGAGGATCTCCGGGCGGAGCTTCACGTTGCCGGGCTTGTAGACGCCGTGCACGTTGCCGAAGGTGAGGGCGGTCAGGTAGCGGCCCTTCTCACCCAGGCCCAGGGCGGCGACGGTGGCCAGGCCGTCCTCGACGGTGGAGTAAAGCTTGTCGTCGATCGCGGCGGAGACGCCGTCCTCCTCGCCACCGACGACACCGACCTCGATCTCCAGGATGATCCGGGCGGCGGCGGTAGCGGCCAGGAGCTCCTCGGCGATCTGCAGGTTCTCGTCCACCGGCACGGCCGAGCCGTCCCACATGTGCGACTGGAACAGCGGCGCCTTGCCGGCGGCCACCCGCTCCTTGGAGATCTCGATCAGCGGGCGCACGAACGAGTCGAGCTTGTCCTTGGGGCAGTGGTCGGTGTGCAGCGCCACGTTGATCGGGTAGTTCTTCGCGACCTCGGTGGCGAACTCGGCGAGCGCCACGGCGCCGGCGACCTTGTTCTTGATGGTGGGGCCCGAGACGTACTCGGCACCACCGGTGGAGATCTGGATGATGCCGTCGCTACCTGCCTCGGCGAAGCCCTGGAGGGCCGCGTTGACGGTCTGCGAGGACGTCACGTTGATCGCCGGGTAGGCGAACGCGCCGGCCTTGGCGCGATCGATCATCTCGGCGTAGACCTCGGGGGAAGCGATAGGCATCGGTGCGCTCCTTGCTCTTTGTTACACGGCAGCAGAGGGCAGGACCGCGCTGTCCTCCAGCAGGCAGTATTCCGCAGTTGCGGTGCGTAGCGGAAATCACCCCGAAATTCGCACCGGGAAACCGGCATAACCGACCTCACCTCGGGCCATGTCCACACTCTTGGGACGGATCGCGGCAGGCGTCCCCGGCGTCTTCGTCGCTCTCGGTGGTGCCACGTGCCAATTACCCGGCATTACCCCGGTGGAGCGCGCACGATGGGGACAGCGACAAGCGAGGGGAGTCCGGGATGACGTACCCGATGGGCGAGATCGACCTGGAGACGCCCGAGGTCGACGCGGCCGAGCAGTCGATGATCGCGGCACCGAGCTGGCAGGACCACGATGCCGAGGAGGGCATCTCGGCCACCGCCGAGGCCATCTCAGCCACCGCCGAGGCCAGCGAGTGGGACAGGCAGGAGCAGGGTCGCACCGTCGAGTTCGACGACGACTACCGCTGAGGCGCCGCAATTCGATCGCCCGAAATCCGCGGCGCTGAGACGATCGACGGGTGCTGCTCACTCTGACGACCACTCATCGTCCCGCGACCGATCTTGGGTACCTGCTGGTCAAGCACCCGGATCGGGTGCACTCCTTCGACGTGCCCACCGGTACGGCGTACGTCCTCTACCCCGAGGCGGGCGACGACCGGTGCACCGCTGCGCTGCTGCTGGACGTCGATCCGCAGAAGCTCCGGGCGCAGAAGGACGCGTTCGAGTTGAGCCAGTACGTCAACGATCGCCCGTACGCCGCCTCCAGCCTGCTGGCCAGCGCGCTCGCCAAGGTCTTCCGCAGCGCCCTGCGCGGCGCCTCGAAGGACCGGCCGGAACTCGCCGCCACGGCCATCCCGCTGGAGATCCGCGTGCCCGTGCTGCGCGGTACGACGGACCTGGTCACCCACCTGTTCGCCCCGCTGGGCTGGACCGTGCGGGCGGAGTCGATCCCGTTCGAACCCGAGATCGGCGGCGACAGCCGGTACGTCGACCTGCACCTGACCGGTGAACTGCGCCTCGCCGACGCGCTCAACCACCTCTACGTGCTGCTTCCGGTGCTGGACGACGCAAAGCACTACTGGGTCGCGCCGGACGAGATCGAGAAGCTGCTGCGCTCCGGAGAGGGCTGGCTCGGCGGTCACCCGGAGAAGGTGCTGATCGCCCGCCGCTACCTGGCACACCGCAGGTCGCTGGCCACTTCCGCACTGGCTCTCCTGGAAGCGGATCAGGAGACCACCACCGAGGAGGACGCCGAGCTGCCCGTCGCCCGCAAGGCGCCGCTCGCCGAGCACCGGCGTGACGCGGTGGTCGCGGCCCTGGCCGAGGTGAACGCGAGCCGCGTGCTCGACCTGGGCTGCGGAGGCGGCGCCCTGCTCACGGCACTGCTCAGGAACAAGCAGTTCACCGAGATCGTCGGTGCGGACGTCTCCAGCCGCGCGCTGGACCAGGCCGCCCGCCGGCTCCGGCTGGACCGGCTGCCGGAGCGGCAGAGGGACCGGATCAGGCTGATCCAGACCGCACTGACCTATCGCGACGATCGCCTGCGCGGCTTCGACGCGGCGGTGCTGATGGAGGTCATCGAGCACGTCGACCTGCCTCGGCTGCCCGCATTGGAGGCTGCCGTGTTCGGGCACGCCCGGCCCGGCGCGGTCGTCGTGACCACGCCGAACGTCGAGTACAACGTGCACTACGAAGGGCTCACCGGGATGCGGCACTCGGACCACCGTTTCGAGTGGACCCGCGCGGAGTTCACCGCGTGGGCCGAGCGGGTCGCGGCCGGCCACGGCTACACGGTGACGATCCGCGGCGTCGGCGATGCGGATGAGACCACCGGCGCACCGACCCAGCTGGCGCTTTTCACGATCACGGACGCAACGACCACGGAGGTGACCGCATGATCCTCGACGTTCCCGAACTCTCCCTCGTCACGCTGGTCGGCATCTCCGGTTCCGGCAAGTCGACGTTCGCCAGGACCCACTTCAAGCCGACCCAGGTGCTCTCCTCCGACTTCTTCCGCGGCCTGGTCGCCGACGACGAGAACGACCAGTCGGCCTCCGGTGACGCCTTCGACGTTCTGCACTACGTGGCGGGCAAGCGCCTGGCGGCCGGCCGGCTCACCGTCGTGGACGCCACGAGCCTTCAGGCGCACGCCCGGGCCGGGCTGGTCAAGGTGGCCCGCGAGCACGACGTGCTGCCGGTGGCGATCGTGCTGGACGTGCCCGAGTCGCTCGCCTGGGGGCGCACGCAGGACCGCGAAGATCGGACCTTCGGCCGCCAGGTGCTCACCCGGATGAACCGTGACCTGCGCCGATCCCTCGGCCAGCTGGCGAAGGAGGGCTTCCGGAAGATTCACGTGCTGCGCGGCCCGGAGGAGATCGCGGCGGCCGAGATCCGGTACGAGAAGCTCTTCAACGACCTGCGTACCGAGCACGGGCCGTTCGACATCGTCGGTGACGTGCACGGCTGCCGCGCCGAGCTCGAGGTGCTGCTCGGCAAGCTCGGCTGGGACCTGGTCCGCGACGAGCAGGGCCGGCCGGTCGACGCCGTGCACCCTGAGGAGGGCCGCAAGGCGGTCTTCGTCGGTGACCTGGTCGACCGCGGACCGGACTCGCCGGGCGTTCTGCGCCTGGTGATGGGCATGGTCGCGGCCGGCCACGCCATCTGTGTCCCCGGCAACCACGAGCAGAAGCTGGCCCGCAAGCTGAACGGGCGCAACGTGCAGCTCACCCACGGGCTGCCGGAGACCCTCGAACAGCTCGCCGCCGAGCCGGACGAGTTCGTCGGTGAGGTTCGCACCTTCATCGAGGGCCTGGTCAGCCACTACGTGCTCGACGACGGCAAGCTCGTGGTCGCGCACGCCGGGCTCAAGGAGGCCTACCACGGGCGAGCCTCCGGGCGGGTGCGCAGCTTCGCGCTCTACGGCGAGACGACCGGCGAGACCGACGAGTACGGGCTGCCGGTCCGCTACCCGTGGGCCAAGGACTACCGAGGTTCGGCCGCGGTCGTCTACGGCCACGTGCCGACCCCGGCGCCGGAGTGGATCAACAACACCATCTGCCTGGACACCGGCTGCGTCTTCGGCGGCGCGCTCACCGCGCTGCGGTGGCCGTCGCGCGAGCTGGTCGCGGTGCCGGCGGCCAAGGAGTACTACGCGCCGGTGCGCCCGCTGATCGCTGTCGCGACCAAACCCGATGGTGGTCTGGACATCGCGGACGTGACGGGCCGTCGTCACCTCGATTACGGGTACGGCCGGACGACAGTGCCCGCCGAGAACGCGGCGGCCGCCCTCGAAGTCATGGGCCGGTTCGCCGTCGACCCGGAGACCCTGGTCTGGCTGCCGCCGACCATGGCGCCGTGCACCAGCTCGACCGTCGACGGCTACCTCGAGCATCCCGCTTCGGCCTTCGCCGACCTGCGGGCCGCCGGGGTGGGCCGGGTCGTGTGCGAGGAGAAGCACATGGGTTCCCGAGCCGTGGTGCGGATCTCCGTGTCCGGTGCCGGCGACGCGATCTGGACCCGGACCGGCCGGCCGTTCTTCGGGCCGGAGCTGGACGAGCCGCTGCTCGCCCGGGTCCGGGCCGCCGCCGCGCCGATCCTCACCGAGCTGGGCACCGACTGGCTGCTGCTCGACGCCGAGCTGCTCCCCTGGTCGGCCAAGGCCGGCTCGCTGATCCGGGACCACTACGCCGGTGTGGGTGCCGCCGGGCGCAACGCCCTGCCCGCCGCACTGGCCCTGCTCGATCAGGCCGGTGGGCGCGGACTGGACGTCGGTGCGCTCCGCGACCGGCTCGAGCTGCGGTCGGCGGAGATCGACGGCTACTCAGCGGCGTACCGGGCGTACGTGAAGCCGACCGACGGACTCACCGGCATCACGCTAGCTCCCTTCGCCGTGCTCGCGGGCGCCGGAGTCTCGTACGCGAAAAAGGACCATGACTGGCACCTGGCGCTCGCGGACCGTCTGGTCGCGGCAGACCCGGAGCTGTTCACGCCCACCCGGCGGATGATCGTGGATCTCAGCGACCCGGCGGCGGAGGCGGCCGCCACCGACTGGTGGCTGGCGCTGACGGCGGCCGGCGGCGAGGGCATGGTGGTCAAGCCGTGGATCGGGCTGGCCGCGGCGGACGACCGGGGCCGACTGATTCAGCCGGGCGTGAAGTGCCGCGGCAGGGAGTACCTACGGATCATTTACGGTCCCGAGTACACCCGGCCGGAACAGCTGGCGCGGCTGCGCGGGCGCAATCTGGGTCGCAAGCGGTCGCTGGCGCTGCGGGAGCACGGGCTGGGTCTGGCGGCACTGGACCGGCTGGCCGAAGGTGCACCGCCGTGGCGCGTACACGAGATGGTCTTCGCCATTCTGGCTGCCGAGTCGGAGCCGGTCGACCCCCGACTGTGACCCCGGCGGACGACCGAATGTGGCCGGGCTGTCACTTCTCGAGAAGCGCACGCTATCCACAGCATTCATACAGGTACCGGCTCGTGGCGGGCCGGTACCCTGGCTCCTCGTGGACATCCATGCGCTCTCCGAGCAGCTCGCCCTGAACCCGATGGACCCGAAGGATCTCCTGCAGACCTTCGGGCTCCCCGGTGTCCTGGCCATCCTCTTCGCGGAGACCGGCCTGCTCGCCGGCTTCTTCTTCCCCGGGGATTCCCTGCTGTTCCTGGCAGGTGTCGGAGCCTCTCCCGTCGCCGACTCGATCTTCGGCGACGGCGCCCGCATGTCGATCACCGGCCTGCTGATCGGTGCACCGATCTTCGCCATCGTCGGCGCCCAACTCGGGCACTGGCTGGGCGCGAAGTACGGCCGGCGGATGTTCGACAAACCCGACTCGAAGCTCTTCAAGAAGGAGTATGTCGAGAAGGCGGAGTACTACTTCGAGAAGTTCGGCCCCGCCAAGGCGGTCGTGCTGGCCCGCTTCATCCCGATCGTGCGGACGTTCCTCAACCCGGTCGCCGGCACGCTCGGCATGCCGGCCCGCCAGTTCTTCATCTGGAACGTGGTCGGCGCCATCCTGTGGACCGACGGCATCATCCTGATCGGTTACCTGCTGGCCCAGCAGATCTACGACGCCATCGGCGACCAGATCGACCACTACATCCTGCCGGTGGTCGCGCTGATCATCCTGATCTCGGTGCTGCCGATCCTGATCGAGATCCTGCGCGAGCGCCGGCTGAAGAAGCAGGGCCTGTCCACGGGCATCGAGCCGGTCGAGGCTGTCGGTGTGGTCGCCGCGGCCACCGTCGCCGGCCTCGCCGACGCCGCGCAGCACGAGTTCGAGCAGCACCAGCACGGGCAGGCTTCCTCCCAGCCGCAGAATCACGGCCAGGAGCAGCAGTACGGCCAGCAGCACGGTCAGCAGTACGGCCAGCAGGGGTACGGCCAGCAGCAGGGCTATGGACAGCAACCCGGTCAGGGGCAGTCTGATTACGGGCAGCGGCCTGATTACGGGCAACAGCCGGGGTATGGGCAACAGCCGGGGCACGGACAACAGCAGCAGGGCCAGGGTCAACAGCAGCAGGGGTACGGGCAGCAGCATCCTGGCTATGACGATCAGCAGTGGCCCCGCGGCTGACGCACACCGACAGCGAGACGGCCGGCCCTGGGATTCCAGGTCCGGCCGTTCTTGGTTCTGTTCTTGGTTCTGTTCTTGGTTCCGCACGACACGGCGGGATCACCTGTCGCGGCAGAGGTCAGTGCGCCAAAGATCAGCGCGACAGAGGTCAGACGGTGACGGCGCCCGCGCCGTAGAGCCGGTTCACGAACTCCTCAGGGCAGTCCCGCAGGTTTTCCAGCCGGCCCGCCGCCAACGCCCGGTAGGTGAGCGATGCGGCCTCTTCCAGGTTGCGTGCCCGCTTGTGGGCCAGCTCGACGGAGTCGCCCATCACGACGCAGCCGTGCTGGCTGAGCACCAGGCAGTCGGTGCCGTCGGCGGCCATGGCCGCGGTCAGCGCGGCCAACTCGGTGCTCCCCGGCAGCCGGAACGGCACGGTCGACACCCGGCGCAGGTAGAACGCGTGATCAGTGGTGACGATCCGGATGTGCTCGCCCAGAGCGTCCAGCAGCAGGGCCGTCTGCGGGTGCAGGTGCACCACCGCGTTGACGTCGGGACGAGCACGGTAGAGCGCTAGATGCAGTGCGAGTTCGCTGGTGGGATCGATCCGCGGTGCCGGGAGAGTCCCCACCGTCGCGGGTCCGCCGTCCGAGATGCGAACCGGGGCGAACGAGTTCCGGCTCAGCCGGTCGAGCCACGAGCCGCTCGCAGTGATCCAGATGGCGTCCTCATCGGGAATCCGGGCCGACAGGTTGCCGCCCGATCCACACACGAGGCCGGCCTGGACCACGTCGTAACCCACGTGCGCGAGCTGGTCACGCAGGTCACCGGGAACGTAGTTCACCGTTCCTCCTTGGTCGCCTGGTTCTTGGGTCGCCAGGTGTCTTGCCGGTGGCCAGCTCCTCAGCCTGGCGTCACGTTCCCCAATCTCAGTGACGCCAGGCGTTTGCCCAACTCTCAGCGCGCCTTCTTGGTGGCGCGCTTGCGGGGCGGAGTCAGCAGGTCGGCGATGGTGGCGATGGCACTCGGCACCAGCCGGTAGTACGCCCACACACCCCGCTTCTCCCGCTCGAGCAACCCAGCCTCCGTCAGAATCCGCAGGTGGTGACTCACAGTCGGCTGCGAGAGGCCCAGAGGGGCCGTCAGGTCGCAGACACAAGCCTCACCGTCCGTAGCGGACTGGATAAGGCTCAACAGCCGAAGCCGGGCCGGGTCGGCGAGCGCCTTCAGCACTCCCGCCAGGCGCTCGGCGTCAGCGCGTTCAATAGGCTCGCCGGCAAGCGGCGAGATCTGAGGCATAGTCATTTCCGCCAACGCAGTTCCCACGATCTCCATCCTTCCACCAACTGCATCGATTCTCCTGCATGTGAGCAGGAACGAACCGGCTAACTTTCAGGCCGTAAGGCCGAGATCGATCGCCGGGACGGCCGACGGGCGGTGGTGGCGGCAACCACACCGCACCCTCGTCCGATCAACCACTTACGGCGACACCGACTTCGGTCTCTGCCTCCTGCAACGCCTCAGCCGCCATCTGGTCGCTACCCATCCGTGTCGAGCTCTCGATCCCCGTCTTCGGAGTGAGGCGGGCCACATTGTCAATTCGTCGATTGTTTCGGTTCACCGATCTCGGACGATGACCCGACACAGAACGCATCGACTCCATCACGCCGCTCTGCGCGATCATTCGGAGCTTCACTCCGGGCCCAACAGCTCTTGACCCGATGAAAGCACGGCACCACCCTGCGCGACGGGCAATTCAGTGATGAATTTACGCAGGTCGTACCTTGCATCCATGACATCGAGCGTACTGGCTGGAAGGAAACCGGAATCTTTCGCCCCGCCGGGGCGGAACGAGACTATTGACCCACGGCTTTGGACGCTTCTGTAAAGAAGGTTTACCGATAGTTCATCGGCCCTCGACCTTTCCCCCGAGCATAGATGCAGCTCAAAGCAGTTACCGTCGGTACGGTACCCGCGCAGCCCCCAGGATCACCTGGTGGTTGGGCTGTGAAGGTGCTGTGAACGCCCCTAATCACGTTTGTCCGTTGAGGCGAAAACACCCACCGTCTGGCCGATCTAGATCTATCCGGACAGCCGATCGGGTGACGGCAACAGAAACGGACCGTACCCGTTCGAGTGACCCACAGTCGTCGATACGGGGCCGAGTTAGCGATCGTTGCGGTGCTCCGAGTCGGACGGTCGTGACCAGAACTCGTCTTCTGATCCCGCGGCGGGGTTCTCCGCGGGCCGCAGAGATGAACTCTGATCGGGTTCGGACGGTTCGGCGGGCGTTTGTTCGGGGCGAGTTCCGGGCCACTCCGGCGGGCCGGCCCACGGGCCGGGCGCGGAACTCGGGTTGCTTTTCGGCGCTGTGATGCTCGACTCATCGCGATTTTCGGGAGCGAGAGCGGGAGCCGGAGTCGGCGCGGCGAGGGCGGCGGGGGCCTCAGCCGGGTGGCCGGCCGGCGGTCGAGCCTGCCCGTCCGGGTGATCAGCCGGGGCGTCCGCGGTCTGCGCTGGGGAAACGTCAGGAGCCGCCGGCGTGACGATCGGGGTGTCCGCCGGGGACGGTGCCGTCGGGGCGGCCGCTGACGCATACGGAGAGTAATCAATCGGTGCTGACAGAGTGTGAGGGCTTCCCCAGGCGGGAGGCGGTCCGTATCCCGGAGGCGCCGGCGAGACCGGGGGCGGCGGGTAGGCGCCCATGCCGGGGTAGGCGGGTGCTCCGGAGGCCGGCGCGTATCCGGGGAACCCGGCGCTGGGGTCGTAGCCGGGAGGGGGAGCACCGGGACCGTAATAGGGGCCTGCCGGGCCGTAGTTCGGCACTCCAGGACCCGGGCCGTAATTCGGCACTCCGGGGGCCGGGCCGTAGTTAGGGACGCCAGGGCCGTAGGTGGGAACTCCAGGGCCGTAGGTGGGTACTGGCGTGCCGTAGCCGGGCACCGCGGCGGCGGGGCCACCTTGCCCGTACCCGGGGAAGCCGGCACCGGACGACGGCACGGAACCCGGCGCTCCCGGCCAGACGCCGGGGAAAGCCCCCGGCTCCGGCTGGCTCGCAGCGGGCGCGGCCCCGAAGAAGTGCCGGGGCGCCATCAGCAGCAGCCCGCCCACGATCACGTAGGCGACCACCTGAGCGGCCGCCACGGCGACGTTCACACCGAGCCAGCCGTTCGGATAGGCCGCGCCGAGCGCCTCACCCACCGAGCCGGCCAGCGCCTCACCCGACCGTTGACCGGCGAGCGCTCCGAGGGAGGCCAGCCCGCCGAGGATGCCGAGCACGCAGACGGTGAAGGTGACGCCCCGGGCCAGCCGGCTGCCCCGCCGGAGACCCTGGCCGAGCACGATGAAGAGGGCGACCACCAGGATCGCCAGCACCGCGGCGACGGCGGCATCCAGCCAGATCACGGCGATGAACGACTCGACCTGGTCGCTGCCGCCGGTAGCGTCCCGGAACCGGCCGACGGTGGAGGGTGCGATCGCCACCATGCCGATCGCGTACGCGAGACCGGCCACCGCCATGGTCCACAGCAGGGCGACGGCAGTGGTCACAGCGGCCGGCCGGGACCCGGCCGGCGACGCGGTGACAGGTGGTTGAGCGGCGTACGACATCGATGGCTCCCACGGGATCGGCTGGCCAAAACCTACCGCCTGCGTGGGCGTGACGTGGCCGGACCGGGCCACCCGAGGGCAGCCCGGTCCGGGAGATGGTCGATCAGGCCGAGTCGATCAGGCCGGGTCGGTCGGCGGCCGGTGCTGCTGGTCGCCGCCGGCCGGAGGCTGGTCACTGGACGGCGGCGTGGCCCAGGGGTCGCTGGGCGGCGCGGACGCCGGACCGGAGGCGGCCGGGCCCGAGGATGTCGGGTCGGAGGCCGCCGGGTCGACGGGCGGGCTGTTCTCGCCGGGAGGGGTGTGGCCGGGAGGGGTGTGGCCGGGAGGCTGAGTGCCAGGAGCCTGAGCGCCGGGCTGGCCCGGGTACGGCGGGAGACCGGGCGCCGGCTGTCCCGGCTGCCCGTACTGCTCCGGAGACCCGAGATGTCCCGAGCCGGACGGCGGACCGTAAGCGTTGGGCGGCACCACCGGCGACCCCGGCGCGGGCGCACCCGGGTAGCCCCCGGGCTGTCCCGGATAGGACGGTGCAGACCCGGGCTGCCCCGGATAAGGCGGCGCCGACCCAGGCTGACCGGGATAGGGCTGACCGGGATAGGGCTGACTCGGGTACGGCTGACCCGAGTACGGCTGACCCGGATAGGGCTGACCGTAACCAGCGGGATACCCCGGCTGCGGATATCCCGGGTATGGCGCCGACGGGTTCCACACCGCCGCCTTGCGGAAGTAGGCGTTCGACTTGGGCAGTGCCAGCAGGATGATCACCGCGATGAGCCCGGTGAGGGTCAGCAGGCTGAGCCCTCCCATGACCGGTTCGAACCATCCCGGCATGGACAGCGCGAGGTCCGCCTCGAGCTGCTGCTCGCTCGGCCCGCCCGAGGTCGCACCGGTCGACACCGCCGAGGGCACCGAGTCGATCACCGCGAGCGTGTTGCAGCAGAGCCCGATCCCGGCGAAGACCCAGGTCACGATCCGCGACGGGTTCTTTCCCAGGCCGTTGAAGATCGAGAGGATCACGAGGCCGCCGGCGATGAACACGTAGACCAGCGCGATGACGACCATGGTCCCGGTGACCACGCCGGAGAACTCGGCGAACTCGGTGCCGCCGTACGCGTTGCGGTAGGCGTCCCGGACCGCTCCGAGGGTGGCGAAGATGGAGACCGCGATCAGCAGCTGGGCCGCGGCGATCGCGTACAGCAGGATCGACGAGGCCGTCACCGTCGCCGGCCGCCTGGATGGCGCCGGGTTTGGTGTGGAATACATGGGAACGGTCACACTGCCCTCCTCTAGATCCATTTACGGTATCGGTCGGGCGCCATATCCCGCGACCGCCCCTCACCGTCGGCGACCATGTGGCAACATCGGGCGACGATGGTCCCAATTACCACAAAAGGTCGCTCGTTCGGGGGGCGACACGGCCGCGTACGGCCACCTAAACTTCGATCCCGTGGCGTTCCGCTGGCAACAGAGTCCCAGCGGTCCGCCTTGCCCGCACGAGTCGCCCGCCCCGCACACATCACCGGGGCCGAGGCAGACCGGCTTCAGGCACCTTTCCCAACAGGCAGGCCGCGTGACCACACCGCAGCCGCCACAGACTTAAGGACCGGTGACTCCCATGCCCCACGCCGACACGCTGACCATCGTTCACCATGACGACACACGGACCCGATTCAAAGACGTCAGGTACCAGTTACACCGCGACGGGATACGAATCTGGTCCGACGAGGGCGAGCATGCCATCACCGACGTCCTGATGACACAGGCCTACCGGCATCAGAGGGAACTCTGACATCAGAGGGAACTGACGAGAGGGCCCCGGGAGAACCCGGGGCCCTTCGCCATGTCAGAGCTCAGCCACGCCGTACGGAAAGACCGTCCTTGGTCTCGCCCTGCTCCACCACGACCGTGTCGCCGTCCCTGATCTCCCCCGCCAGTAGTGCCTTGGCCAGCGAATCGCCGATGCTGGACTGCACCAGCCGGCGCAGCGGCCGCGCACCGTAGATCGGGTCGTAACCGTGCTCACCCAGCCATTGCACGGCCTCGGGCGCGACCTCCAGGGCGAGCCGCCGTTCGGCGAGCCGGCTGCGCAGCCGGGCCAGCTGGATGTCGACGATGGCCGTCAGGTCCCCCTTGGTGAGGGCGTGGAAGACGACGATGTCGTCGAGCCGGTTGAGGAATTCCGGCTTGAAGTGGGCGCGGACCGCCGCCAGCACCTCGTCGTGGCGCTCCTCGTCGCTCATCGTGAAGTCGGCCGTCGACGACCCGAGGTTCGAGGTGAGCACCAGGATGGCGTTGCGGAAGTCGACGGTGCGGCCCTGACCGTCGGTGAGCCGGCCGTCGTCGAGCACCTGCAACAGCAGGTCGAAGACATCCGGATGGGCCTTCTCCACCTCGTCCAGCAGCACCACGCTGTACGGCCGGCGCCGCACCGCCTCGGTGAGCTGGCCACCCTCCTCGTATCCCACGTAGCCGGGGGGCGCCCCGACCAGCCGGGCGACCGAGTGCTTCTCGCCATACTCACTCATGTCGATGCGGACCATCGCCCGCTCGTCGTCGAAGAGGAAGCCGGCAAGTGCCTTGACCAGCTCGGTCTTGCCGACACCGGTCGGGCCGAGGAAGAGGAAGCTGCCGGTCGGCCGGTCCGGGTCCGCGATGCCCGCCCGGGCCCGGCGTACCGCACCGGCGACCGCGGCGACCGCCTCGCGCTGCCCGATCACCTTGGCCGCGAGGGACTCCTCCATGCGCAGCAGCTTGGTGGTCTCGCCCTCCATCATCCGGCCGGCCGGGATGCCGGTCCACGAGGAGACGACCTCGGCGATGTCGTCGGCGCCGACCTCCTCCTTGACCATGGGCGGCTCGGCGTTCTCCTCCTCGGTGTCGGAGGCGACCTGAATCTCCTTCTCGAGCGCCGGGATGACCTCGTAGAGCAGGCGGGACGCCTCGAGCAGCTCGCCGTCGCGCTGGGCCCGCTCCTGTGCGGCCCTCGCCTCGTCCAGGCGCTGCTTCAGCTCACCCACCCGGTTCAGCCCACCCCGCTCGCGCTCCCACCGGTCGGTGAGGGCGGTCAGCTCCTCCTCGCGGTCGGCGAGGTCGGCGACCAGGCGCTCCAGCCGGGCGACCGAGGCCGGGTCGGTCTCCTTCTCCAGTGCGAGCTTCTCCACCCGCATCCGGTCGACCTGGCGCTGCAGCTGGTCCAGCTCGACCGGCCGGGAGTCGATCTCCATGCGGAGCCGGGACGCCGCCTCGTCGATCAGGTCGATCGCCTTGTCCGGCAGGAACCGATCGCTGATGTAGCGGTCGGAGAGGCTCGCGGCAGCGACCAGGGCGGCGTCGGTGATCTGCACCCGGTGGTGCGCTTCATACCGCCCCTTGAGGCCGCGCAGGATGCCGATGGTGTCCTCGACCGTGGGCTCGCCCACCACGACCGGCTGGAACCGGCGTTCCAGGGCGGGGTCCTTCTCGATGTGCTCGCGGTACTCGTCGAGCGTGGTGGCGCCGACCATCCGCAGCTCACCGCGGGCGAGCATCGGCTTGAGCATGTTGCCGGCGTCCATCGAGCCCTCGCCCTTGCCCGCGCCGACGACAGTGTGCAGCTCGTCGAGGAACGTGACGACCTGCCCGTTGGAGCCGCGGATCTCCTCGAGCACGCTCTTCAGCCGCTCCTCGAACTGCCCGCGGTACTGCGCGCCGGCGACCATCGCACCGAGGTCGAGCGAGACGAGCTTCTTGTCGCGCAGCGTCTCCGGCACGTCGCCGGCCACGATCCGCTGCGCCAGGCCCTCGACGATGGCGGTCTTGCCGACGCCCGGCTCACCGATCAGGACAGGGTTGTTCTTGGTACGCCGGGACAGCACCTGCACCACCCGGCGGATCTCCGCGTCCCGCCCGATCACCGGGTCGATCTTGCCGTCCCGGGCGAGCGCGGTCAGGTCGACGCTGTACTTCTCGAGTGCCTTGTACGTCTGCTCGGGATCGGCGGTGGTGACCCGCCGCTCGCCGCCGCGCACCTGCGGGAACGCCGCGACCAGGGCGTCCTCGGTGGCGCCGGCGTCCTTGAGCGCCTGGCTCACCGCCCCGCCGACCCGGGCCAGACCGGCGAGCAGATGCTCGGTCGACACATACTCGTCGCCGAGCGGCTTGGCGATCAGATCGGCCGAGCCGATGGCGTTGACGAACTCACGGGAGAGGCTGGGCTCGGCGGTGCTCGCTCCCCGCGCGGAGGGCAGTTGCTCGATCGCGCGAGCGGCCGCGCGGCGGATCTCCGCCGGGTTGGCGCCGACCGCCCGCAGCAGCGCGGTCGCGGTGGACCCACCGGTGTCCAGCAGCGACAGCAGCATGTGCCACGGCTCCACCGTGGCGTGACCGCGACGACCGGCGTCGGCGACCGCACCGGTGATCACTTCGCGGCTCTTGGTGGTCAGACGTTCGGTGTTCATAAGCTCCCCTGCAATTCCACCGGCCGGTTCCTGAGGGCTGACCCCAACCGGGCAGACTTGAGCGTGTCCGGCTCAACTTTAGCGCGCCATGGCGAGCACCGCTGCACGGTGACGGTCACCACCGATTCGAGCAGGTAACTGGCAGGAACCCGTACCGTTGGGAGGCGTGTCCCTGTCGCGGCGATTGCTCCCCCTCGGCCTGGTCTTTCTCACCGTCGGCATCGCGACCGCGGTGGTCGGGCCGTTCCTCGGTCTGTTCCTCAGCACCGCTGTCGACGCGAGTCCGATTCAGGTCACCCTCTTCCTGATGGTCGCCTCGCTCTCCGGTGTGGTGATGTCGTGGGCGATCGGGCGGATCTCCGACCGGCGGCCGATGCGGCGCACGCTGCTGATCGTCGCGGCCCTCGCCGGCTGCGCCGGCACTGGTCTCACCGCTGTCGTCCGCGATTTCTGGGTGCTGCTCGCGCTGACCGCGACGGCCACGGCCATCGCCGGGTCACTCTTCCCACAGTCTTTCGCGTACGCCAGACAGGTGCTGCAAAGCGAGGATCCCAACCGTGCGGCGATGGGGATCAGCACCCTGCGTACCGTCTTCTCGATCGCCTGGGTGGGTGGCCCGACGCTTGCCGCCTTCCTGCTCGAAGCGGGTGACTTCCGGTACGTCTACGGCGCCGCGGCGCTGATGTACCTGGTCGCGGCCCTGGTGGTGGTCCGCTGGCTGCCGGAGGTGGAGGCACCGGCCGCGCACCGGGAGGGCGAGCCGGTATCGGCCCCGGTCCCCCGGGTCGTCTACCCGATCCTGGCCGGCTTCACCCTGATGCAGACCTCGATGGTGCTCAGCGTCCAGGTCATGCCGCTGTTCGTGAGCACCGAACTGAACGGCTCGATCGGCGACGCGGGCCTGATCCTGGGGCTCTGTGCGGCGCTGGAGATCCCGCTGATGCTCGGCTTCGGCGCGCTCTCCACCCGGATGCCGCTGCGCCGCATCATCCTGGTCGGCGCCGTGTGCGGTGTCCTCTACCAGGCTTTGGCCGCTTCGGCCCAGTCGGTGTGGATGCTGGCGGCGGCACAGTTGCCCAACGCCATCCTGATCGCCGCGGCCTCCGGGCTCGGCATCTCCTACATCCAGGACATGATCCCCCGCTTCCCCGGCCGGGCCTCGACGATGTTCACCAACACCTTCCCGATCGGGCAGATCCTGGCGGCCCCGCTCTTCGGGGTGGCCCAGGAGTTCGGCTTCCGCCTGGCGTTCGGCCTCAACCTGGTGCTGAGCGTGCTCGGCCTGCTCCTGCTGCTGTTCTTCCGGCCGCCGGCCGCCACGCCCGAGCCCGCCGAACCTGATCATCGAACCAACGCTGATCAGGCGTAATGCGATCGATCAGACCCGTTCGTCGGGTTCGGGGACGGAACGGATGACCTGCGGGATAACGTTGGCGTCGTGCGCGTACGGGTGGAACAGACTCCGCTGCCGGGAATCGGCGTCCGCCATGACCTGGTGACCTCCTCAGGTCGTACGGTCGGGGTGGTCTCGCACCGCAACGGCCGCCGCGACCTGGTCCTGTACGACGTGGACGACCCCGACTCCAGCCTCGCCTCGATCCCGCTCACCGACGACGAGGCCGAGGCCCTGGCCGACGTCCTCGGCGCGTCCCTGATGCTCGGCCAGCTCGCCGGCCTGCGCCAGCAGGCCGCGGGGCTGCTCACCGAACAGATCGCCCTGCCCGCCGGCTCGCCGTTCGTGGGCCGGAAACTGGGCGACACCCGCACTCGCAGTCGCACCGGCGCCTCCATCGTGGCGGTGCTCCGCGACCGGGAGGTGATCGCCTCTCCGGGCCCCGAGTTCCGGTTCGAGGCGAACGACGTGGTGGTGGCCGTCGGTACACGCAAGGGCCTGGACGGCGTCACCGCCATCCTGGCCGGCGACGACGACGGCTGAGCACGGTGGAACACCACACGACGATCCTGCTCATCGAGATCGGCGCGCTGCTGTTCGGCCTCGGCATGCTCGGTCGGCTGGGCCGCCGTTTCGGTCTCTCTCCCATCCCGCTCTACCTGCTGGCCGGTCTCGCGTTCGGCAGCGGCGGCATCATCCCGCTCTCGGCCAGCGAGGAGTTCATCGGCATCGGCGCCCAGATCGGCGTGATCCTGCTGCTGGTCATGCTGGGCCTGGAGTACTCGGCCGACGAACTGGTGGACAACCTGCGCTCGGCGGCACCGGCCGGCCTGATCGACATGCTGCTGAACGCGCTGCCGGGTGCCGCGTTCGCCTTTCTCCTCGGCTGGGGCTGGCAGGCGGCACTGGTCCTGGCCGGCATCACCTGGGTCTCCTCCTCCGGCGTCATCGCCAAGGTGCTCGGCGACCTCGGCCGGGTGGGTAACCGCGAGACTCCGGTGATCCTCTCGGTCCTGGTGATCGAGGACCTGGCGATGGCGTTCTACCTGCCGATCGCCACCGCGGTGCTGGCCGGCAGTGGCCTGATCCCCGGCCTCAGCACGCTCGGCGTCGCGGTGGTCACGGTGATCGCGGTGCTGGTGGTGGCGATCCGGTACGGCGGTGAGATCAGCCGCTTCATGTCGGTGAAGGACCCGGAGGCCCTGCTGCTGAGCGTGCTCGGCATGACGCTGTTCATCGCCGGGGTGGCCGGTGAGCTGAAGGTCTCCGAGGCGGTCGGCGCGTTCCTGGTCGGCATCGCACTCTCCGGCCCGGTCGCGCACCACGCCACGCAGATCCTCTCCCCGCTGCGGGATCTGTTCGCCGCGGTCTTCTTCGTCTTCTTCGGGCTCTCCACCAATCCGGCCGACATGCCACCGGTCCTCTTGCCCGCCCTCGGCCTGGCCGTGCTGACCATGCTGACCAAAGTGGGTACCGGCTACCTGGCCGCGCGCCGGGCCGGCATCGCCCTGCCCGGCCGGCTGCGGACCGGTCTGGCCCTGATGCCCCGGGGCGAGTTCTCGATCGTCATCGCCGGACTCGCCATCACGTACGGGGTCGACCCCCGGCTCGCCCCACTCGCCACGGCCTACGTGTTGATCACGGTTGTCACCGGCCCGATGCTGGCTCGCCTGCCCGATTACCGCTGGTTCAAGGAGCTGGTGCGGCGGCGGATGGCGGCCATGCAGCGGGCCGCGAAACCAGTGCCGTCCCCGGAGTGACCTGCGTCTCCATCACGAATGCCTAAAGTTACTGTCAAGTATCTGAATGTGAAGCCTTGACACTTCCCTCCACTCACTCAGCGCGCTACCGTTGCGCGGCGACGACTCTGAGTATTGGGACGTTCGACACTGCCACCGCCGGCTTGCCGTCGGCGGCGCGCTGTGAACGGTTGAGTGAGGCGGCGGCGTGAGCGTGCGAGAAGCGACATTCCTCGGATTCGGCAACCCCGTGGATCCCCGCCCGGACGAACTACAGTCCTGGGCATACAACCCTGATTCCGTCCCCCTGAGCAGCATGCCGAAAGACTGGGACCTGCTCATCTCGGGTGACGTGCTCGGGCCCACCCTGTTCGAGCTGGCCATGGACCGGCAGTGCCCGGCCCGCCGGTTCGCCCAGCACTGCATGTACATCTATGCAGCCGACGGCCTGCGGCAGAACGCGAGCGGGCAGCGCAAGCGCCGGCTGAAGAAGTTCGTGGAGCGGGCCGAAGAGGTCGGCGACGAGCCGATGCAGATCTGGGCACACAACTGCCGGGTCCTGATGACCCGGCCGGAGCTGTTCGATCACCACGACTGGATGGAGGGCGGGCTCGTCCGCCACCCGCGGCGCCTCGGTCTCTTCAACCGACGCTGACGCTGGGTATCCATTCAATAACTACAAGTAGTAACGGCGGCCCCTGATCACCAGGGAGCCGCCGTTTCTCATCTGTCTCTGTCTATCGATCGTGTGAACGGCTGTCCGGTGGACGGCGGGGACGCCAGACGACGAGGGCTGTCGAATGGTTCTCCTGCCGCACCAGATCCCGTCCCGCGTACGGGTTGGTCATGGCCTGGAGCTGGGCGATCCGCGCGTGCGCGTCGTCCAGCTGCTGCTCGAGCTCGGCCACCCGGTGCTGAAGGTCGCCGACCAGCTGTTCCAGGCCGATGATCCGCTTGACGCCGGCGAGGTTGACGCCGTCCTCCTGGCTGAGCCGCTGCACCTCACGGAGCAGTGCCACGTCCCGCTCGCTGTACCGCCGGCCGCCGCCGCCCGCCCGGCCGGGCTGCACCAGCCCGAGCCGGTCGTACTGACGCAGGGTCTGCGGATGCATCCCGGCCAGCCGGGCGGCCACCGAGATGATCAAAACCTTCGCGTCGGAGGCCTGTTCAACAGAGATGCTGATCTCTTCATACATGTGCCACCTCCCGTGAGGGCCTTAACCAGTGGCCCGGCGCAGACGCGCGTCGAGCCGGTCCCGCGACGGCGGCGGGGTGAGCTTCGCGAACTTCTCCAGCGCGTCCCGTGCCTCACCGGTCACCCCGGCCGGGATCTGCACCTCGACGGTGACGATCAGGTCGCCCGCCTGCCCCTCCTTGCGGACCACGCCCTTGCCGCGGGCCCGCAGCTTGCGGCCGCTCGGTGTGCCCGGCGGCACCCGCAGCGTGACCGGGCTGTCCAGGGTCGGGACCCGTAGGTCGGTACCGAGGACGGCTTCCGCGACGGTGATCGGCACGGTCAGCGTCAGGTCGTCGCCACTGCGCCCGAACAGCTCGTCCGGCCGGACCTTGACCTGCACATACAGATCGCCGGCGGGACCGCCCCGGTCGCCCGGCTCGCCCCGGCCGCTGAGCCGGATCCGCTGGCCGTCGGCAACACCGGCCGGGAAGCGCACGTTGATCGTCCGGGATTTGGTGACCCCGCCCGACCCACGGCACTCCGGGCACTTCTCGTCGACGATGCTGCCCGAGCCCTGACAGTCACGGCACGGCTCGGAGAAGCTGAACGAACCCTGGTTGCTGGAGATCAGGCCGGTGCCGTGGCATTTCTGACACGCCCGCGGCGTGGTGCCGGGCTTGGCACCGCTACCCCGGCAGGTGTCACAGGCGCCGGGAGTGCGCAGGGTCAGCGGCAGCGTGGTTCCGCGAACCGCCTGGGCGAAGTCGAGCGTCACCTCGGTCTCGACGTCCCGCCCGCGCTGCGGTCCGCGCCGAGCCGGACCGGCCGGGCCGCCGGCACCGCCGCCGGAGAAGATCGAGCTGAAGATGTCGGAGAAGCCGCTGCCGCCGAACCGCCGGTCGGCACCCGCACCGCCCGCACCGGAGAACCCGCCGAACAGGTCCGACGGGTCGAACTGGGTGCCGGCGCCGGGACGCGCACCGCGGCGGAACGCGCCGGATCCGAACAGGGAGCGCATTTCGTCGTACTCTTTGCGCTTCTTGTCGTCGGCCAGCACGTCATACGCCTCGGACGCCGCCTTGAACTTCTCCTCCGCCTCCTTGTTGTCCGGATTGCGGTCGGGGTGAAGGTCCCTGGCGAGCTTGCGGTACGCCTTCTTGATCTCGTCGGGTGAGGCGGACTTGGTTACGCCCAGGACAGCGTAGAAGTCCTTCTCGAGCCAGTCCTTCGAGCTCATTCAGTCCACCTCCTCGGCTGCGGTTGCGTCCCGCCCGCCGGCGAACCGGCGGACGGGACGGATGAGTGTCACTCCGGGTCGGCGACCGCGACCATCGCCGGGCGCAGCAACCGCTCGCCCAGCGTGTATCCGCGGCGCATCACCTCGACGCAGGTCGGTTCCGTGACGTCCGCGGACGTCTGGTGCGCGACCGCCTCGTGGAGGTTCGGGTCGAACGGGTCACCCTTCTCCCCGAATCCCACCAGGCCGAGCTTGCCGGTCACCGCGGTGAGCTGCTCCGCCACCGAGGCGAACGGCCCGACCAGGTCGCCGTGCTCACGGGCCCGGTCGATGTCGTCCAGGACCGGGAGCAGGTCGGTGAGGACCTTGCCCGTGGTCACCTCGGCAGCCGCACCCCGGTCGCGGTCGACCCGCTTGCGGTAGTTCGCATACTCCGCGGTCACCCGCTGCAGGTCGTGGGTCCGCTCGTCGAGATCGGTCCGCAGCGCCGCCAACTCGGCGCCGAGGGCCGCCTTCTCCCCGGCCACCGCCTCGTCCTCCTCGTCAGGGGCGCGGTGCGCGCCAACCGGCTTCACCGGCTTCTCCTCGTCGGAAGTCTCCTCGGCCGTCGCATCATCGATCTCGCCCTGGATGACTTCCCGCTCGGTCGCCGGACCGTCGTTCTCGTCGTCCTTGGCACTCACTTCTTGTCGTCCTCCACGATCTCGGCGTCGACGACGTCGTCGCCACCGCCGGCGGCCGGGCCGGCAGCGGGGCCCGCACCGGGCGCGCCGCCGGGGGCACCGGCGTCACCGGGGCCGGCCTGCGGAGCGTCACCCTGCGAGTAGAGCAGCGAACCGGCCTCCTGGGAGACCTGCGACAGCCGCTCGTGCGCCGACTTGATCTTCTCGATGTCGGTGCCACCGAGCGCGCCGCGCAGCTCGCCGAGCGCGTCGTTGATCTTCGTCTTGCTCTCCTCGGGGAGCTTGTCGCCGCTCTCCGCCAGGAACTTCTCGGTCTGCCACTGGAGCTGCTCGGCCAGGTTGCGGGACTCGGCGTCCTCGCGGCGCTTCTTGTCGTCGTCCGCGTGGTCCTGGGCGTCGCGCATCATGCGCTCGATGTCTTCCTTCGGCAGCGCGGAGCCGCCGGTGATCGTCATCTTCTGCTCCTTGCCCGTGCCCAGGTCCTTGGCGGACACGTGCACGATGCCGTTCGCGTCGATGTCGAACGAGACCTCGATCTGCGGTACGCCGCGCGGTGCCGGCGCGATGCCGCTGAGCTCGAAGGTGCCGAGCTTCTTGTTGTACGTCGCCATCTCGCGCTCACCCTGGTAGACCTGGATCAGCACGGAGGGCTGGTTGTCGTCCGCCGTGGTGTAGACCTCGGAGCGGTGCGCCGGGATGGTGGTGTTGCGCTCCACCAGCTTGTGCATGATGCCGCCCTTGGTCTCGATGCCCAGCGACAGCGGGGTCACATCGAGAAGCAGGACGTCCTTGACCTCGCCCTTGAGCACACCGGCCTGCAGCGCGGCACCGACGGCGACGACCTCGTCCGGGTTGACACCCTTGTTCGGCTCACGGCCGATCAGGCCGTTGACCAGCTCGGTGACGGCCGGCATCCGGGTCGAGCCGCCGACCAGGATGACGTGGTCGATGTCGGCGAGCTTGACGTCGGCGTCCTTGATCGCGGACTCGAACGGGCCCTTGCAGCGGTCGAGCAGGTCCTGCGTCATGCGCTGGAACTCGGACCGGCTGAGCGTGGTGTCCAGGTGCAGCGGGCCGTTCGCGCCGGCCGTGATGTAGGGCAGGTTGATGCTGGTGGTGGTGGCGGCGGAGAGCTCGATCTTCGCCTTCTCCGCGGCCTCACGCAGACGCTGCAGGGCCATCTTGTCCTGGGACAGGTCGATGCCGTGCTCGCCGCGGAAGGTCTTGACCAGGTGGTCGATGATCCGCTGGTCCCAGTCGTCGCCGCCCAGGTGGTTGTCACCGGAGGTCGACTTCACCTCGATGACGCCGTCGCCCAGCTCGAGCAGGGAGACGTCGAAGGTGCCGCCGCCGAGGTCGAAGACCAGGACGGTCTGCTCCTTGGAGCCCTTGTCCAGCCCGTACGCCAGGGCGGCCGCGGTGGGCTCGTTGACGATGCGCAGGACGTTGAGACCCGCGATCTCGCCGGCCTCCTTGGTGGCCTGGCGCTGCGCGTCGTTGAAGTAGGCCGGGACGGTGATGACCGCGTCGGCGATCTGCTCACCGAGGTACGCCTCGGCGTCCCGCTTGAGCTTCATCAGCACCCGCGCGGAGATCTCCTGCGGGGTGTACTTCTTACCGTCGATGTCGATCGACCAGTTGGTGCCGACCTCACGCTTGACCGACCGGATGGTCCGGTCGGGGTTCGTCACCGCCTGCCGCTTGGCGACCTCGCCGACGAGCACCTCCCCGTTGCGGGCGAAGGCCACGATCGACGGCGTCGTGCGAGAGCCCTCCGCGTTGGCGATGACGGTGGGCTCGCCTCCTTCCAGAACGCTGACGCAGGAGTTCGTGGTGCCGAGGTCGATGCCGACCGCACGTGCCATGGTGTTCCTCGCTTCATTACAGGTTGGGTTCTACAGGGTTGAGTGGAACCGACTCAATGATGCCACGGGTCCGCACGCCGTCAAATCGAAGTTGAGTCCGAGAGGCGCAAGTCGGTGCGTGAGACAGGGTGGCGAGGAAATCACCTACATACCTGTCAGGTCACGGCATACCGGGACCCGTTGTCCTGGATGCATAGATCGTGCACGCTTTACCCGTGACCACGCACGGAGACGCGGTCGGTCCGTCGGCCCTTTCCGCCGTCCCCGCCGTACCGGATGAGAAAGACACCAGTGGCCCATCAGAGCGTACGAGGACGGACCGGACTCGTCCGGTGAACCAGGGAAACAGCCCGGCACCCGAGGTACCACCTGCGCTGGGACGCCTCGCGACGGCCCTGAGCCGATTACGGGCGACGCTCGGCGCAGTGTCGTACCCGTTGGTCCTGCCGTCAGCGGAAGAGGCCCGCAAGGTCGGCGCCGCCCTCCTCGCCCAGGTCAACGACTACCTGCTGCCGCGCCTCGCGCGGCTCGACGCACCCCTGCTGGTGGTCGTCGGCGGCTCCACCGGAGCGGGCAAGTCCACCCTGGTGAACAGCCTGGTGCAGGCGCCGGTGAGCACCTCCGGTGTGCTGCGGCCGACAACCCGATCACCGGTGCTCGTCGCCCACCCGGACGACCTGACCTGGTTCGGCCGCGGTGGCCTGCTGCCCGGGCTCACCCGTACGGGTGAGCCGAGCACCGACGCGAACGCTCTGCAGGTGGTGCCGGCACCGACCATCGGGCCGGGCCTGGCCCTGCTGGACGCGCCCGACGTCGACTCGGTGGTGGACCACAACCGCCATCTCGCGGCGCAGCTGCTGGCCGCGGCCGACCTCTGGCTCTTCGTCACCACCGCCGCGCGCTACGCGGACGCGGTCCCGTGGGAGCTGCTCAAGACCGCCCGGCTGCGCGGCACCGTGATCGCCCTGGTGCTGGACCGGGTGCCGGTCGACGCCGCCGCTGAGATCGCCGCGCACCTCGGCGAGATGCTCACCGCGCACGACCTCGGCGCCGCACCGCTCTTCGTGCTGCCCGAGACCGAGCTGGACGACCGTGGCCTGCTGCCCGACTCGGCAGTCGGGCCGATGCGGCTCTGGTTCGCCAAGCTGGCGGCCGACTCGAACGCCCGCGACGCGGTGGTCCGGCAGACGCTGGACGGCGCACTCGGCGCACTCGCCCCGGCGCTCATCGGCCTGGCCGAGGCCGCCGACGAGCAGATCAAGACCGCACGAAACCTGGACGAGCGGACCGAGGCCGCCTACCGGACCGCACACAACACCGTCGACGAGGGCCTGCAGGACGGCCGGCTGCTCCGCGGTGAGGTGCTGGCCCGCTGGCAGGAGTTCATCGGCACGGGCGAGTTCCTGCGCAGCCTGGAGTCCCGGGTGGGACACCTGCGCGATCGCCTGGTCGCGGCGATCAGCGGCCGGCCGGCACCCGGCCGCAACCTTCAGGTCGCCATGGAGTCCCAGCTGGTCACGCTGCTGCGCGGGGTGGCATCGGACGCGGCCGAGCAGGCGTATGCGGCCTGGCAGTCGCACCCGGCCGGCGCCGCCCTGCTCGAACCCGAGCTGCAGAAGTCCTCCGCCGACCTCCAGGAGCGGGCCGACCGGCTGGTTCGTGACTGGCAGCAGTGGGTGCTGGAGATGGTCCGGCGGGAGGCCGCGGACAAGCGGTCGGTCGCCCGCGGCGCGGCGTACGCGGTGAACGGCGTCGGCCTCGCCGTCATGATCGCGGTGTTCACCACCACCGCGTTCATCCCGACCGGCCTCGAGGTCGCCGCGGGTGCGGGCAGCGTGGTCGCCGGGCAGAAGGTGCTCGAGGCTGTCTTCGGCGACCAGGCCATCCGTACGCTTGCCACCCGGGCCCGGACCGAACTGCTGGCCCGGGTCGACGAACTGTTCGAAGCGGAGGCCGCCCGGTTCACCGAGCGGACCGCGACCGTACGCCTCGAGGTCGAACCCGGCGGAGTGATGCGCCAGGTCGCCGCCGAGGTGGAGAGCGCCCGGAAGGAACTCGCGTTGACCGGATCGGAGTCATGAATCTGGTGGAGAAGGGCCCGGCCGATGTCGGCGGCACCGACGAGGTGAACGCCGAGGAGCTGACCCGGCGGCTGGAAGCGCTGGCCCGGTTCCTGCGAGCGGTCGGGCCGTACCTGCCGGACGGCGAACTGGTGGCCGCGCACACGCTGGTGGAGCGGTCCGGCAACCGGCTCGCGCTGTCCCTCGAGCACACCGTCGTGGCGCTTGCCGGTAGTACCGGCAGCGGCAAGTCGAGCCTGTTCAACGCCCTCGCCCGGTTCAAGCTCTCCCAGGTCGGGGTGCGCCGGCCCACCACCGGCACCGCGCACGCCTGCGTCTGGGGACCACTCGAACCGGCGAACCGGCTGCTCGACTGGGTCGGCGTGCTGCCACGGCAGCGGTTCGTCCGGGAGAGCGCGCTGGACGGCGACGACGAGGTGGCGCTGCGCGGGCTGATCCTGCTCGACCTGCCCGACTTCGACTCCGTCGAGCGCACCCACCGGCTGGAGGTGGACCGGCTGCTCGGCCTGGTCGACCAGATCGTCTGGGTGGTCGACCCGCAGAAGTACGGCGACCGGATCCTGCACCAGGCCTACGTCTCGCAGTTCAGCGCGCACGCCGGCGTCACGATCGTGGTCCTGAACCAGGCCGACCGGCTCAGCCCCGGCGACACCGAGGTGGTTCTGAACGACCTCACTCGGCTCCTGGGGGAAGACGGCCTCACCGGCACTCCGGTCCTGGCCAGCTCCGCCAAGCAGCCCGGCATGCTCAGTGACCTGCGCGGCGCGCTGGAGAAGACGGTCGCCGACCGGCAGGCCGCCCTGCGCCGGCTCTCGGTCGACCTCGACTCGGTCAGCGAGGAACTGGCCACCATGATCGGGCCGCCGGCCGCCGAGGACGAGGTGGACCGGTCGACCGTCCGGCAGCTGTCGGAGTCGCTCGCGGCCTCGGCCGGTGTGCCGGCGGTCGCCGACGCCACTGCCGGCTCCTACCGGCTCCGTGCCTCGGCGGCGACCGGGTGGCCGCTGGTCCGCGGGCTGCGGCGGTTCCGGGCGGACCCGCTGCGGCGGCTCCACCTGGCGGAGAAGGCCGAGCCGGACGCGGTGTCGACGGACGTCGTCCCCCGTACCTCGGTGCCCGCGCCCGACGCCGCGCAACGCTCCGCGGTGGGCATCTCGGTCCGCGCGGTGGCCACCCGCGCCGCCGCGCCGCTGCCCGACATCTGGGCTCCGGCGATCAACACGGCCGCGCGGTCCCGCGCCGACGACCTGCCGGACGCGCTCGACCGCGCCATCGCCCAGACCGATCTCGGCATGGAACGCCAGCCGATCTGGTGGCGCGCCGTCGGGATCCTGCAGTGGATCCTGCTCGCCACCTCCGCCGTCGGCCTCGGCTGGCTGATCCTCGGTTACGGGCTGCGTGTCCTGGGCCTGCCCGAGATCAACTACCCCGAAGTGGGTGTCGTCCCTCTGCCGACGCTGCTGCTGCTCGGCGGCCTGCTGGCCGGCCTGCTGCTGTGGCTTCTGCTCAAGCCGATCGTCGAGGCGGGGGCGCGGCGTGCCCGGCGACGTGCCGAGCAGCGCCTGCGAACGGCGATCACCGAGGTCGGCCGCGGATATGTGGTCTCCCCGGTGCGGGAGGTGCTGAACGCCTACGCCCAGGCGAGGGAAGCGCTCGGTGTCGTGCGCTCGGAGTGAGCATCTTTCACCCGGCCATCCCTTTTGAACACGGCTTAGGTCCGGTGGCTGCCGCGGGCGTACGCTCGCGGCATGCCTGCTTCCCCGACTGCGTACGAGGCAGTGCTGCACGCTGCCCGTGACGTCACCAAGCTGGGGTGTGCCCTGGACGCCGAGATGCTCGGCGCGGCACTGCTCGGCAGTGTGTACTCGATCGCGACCGACGATCGCGCGGAGGCGGTCCGCGACTTCGTGGGCCGGTTCCTGACCGCTACCGACCAGAAGCACTCACCCGCCGCCGCGACCATCCGGGAGGTCTTCGCGACCCTCGTGCCGGATGCCGACGGCGCGGCCCAGGTGGGCCACGACGCGAAGTCACCGTCGTGGGTCACCGAGCTGGGGCGGGTCCGGCCCACCGGCTGTTATGCGTACGGCGACGTGTACGGCGACCAGACGTCCTACCTGGTGACGTATGCGTATGAGGACAGCGCGAACGGCGGTCCGGAGCACGCGGTGGTGGCTCTCGTCGACCACAACATCGGCATCACCAAGGACGTCTTCGTCGCCTCGTCGGCCGAGCAGCTGCTCACCCAGGTGCGCACCATCTGCGACGGTGACGACTTGATCTGGTTCCGCAGTGAGGACCCGGGCCGGCTCCGCGACGAGGTCGGCCGGCACCTGCAGATCACCGACGAGCTCGGTGATCTGCCCGCCGACGGTTCGCTCTCCACCGACCGCGCCCTCGCCGGGGCTCGGCTCGCCCTGCTTCCCGTCGTCACCACACCGCCGCTGACCGAGCCGGCCGGTCCCGACCCCGCCGACCTGCTCCGCGACTTCCTGGCCTCTCCGGAAGCCGCCGAGTCCGGGTTGACCGCTGTCGCCGCCGCACCCGCCGACAGCGCCTCGCTGGACTTCTGCCTGAGCCTGCTCGTCGACCACGCCGCCACCCTGCCCGGCGACGACCTGCTGCGGTGGAGTCCTACCGTCGCCGGGCTGTTCCTGCTCGACTGGGTGCACCGGCGCGCGGTCCTCGACATGGACGACGCGGCGATGCTGCCCCGCGTGGTCCGTGCCTGGTCGGCGTTCGCGATCCGGCGCCGCGCCCTGCCGGAGCCGGCGGTGGCCGAGACCGAGGCCGCGGTGGAGGAGCTGATCCCGGAGTTCGCCCGGCTCTACACGACCGGCGAGCGTCGCAGCCCCGCCACGGCGGCCGTCGCGCAGCTCATCGCCGAGGGCGTCGACCCGAACGACAACGCCGCCATCGACGCCTGGATCGAAGCCAACCGCGACGACTGATCGCTCCCCGCACCCCCGCACCCCTGCGACCGCCCCGCGGCTGGCTCCCAGTGCTGCCTCAATCGCGTCGAGGCAGCAACTCACGGCCAGCCGGGGAACCCGGACCGGGTGGGTCAGCGGTGGTTGGAGTGGTGCTCGTCGGCCGAGTCGGCGTGGTGACGGCCCACCCGGGAGCTGCGCTGCCGGGCGGCGGTGCGCTCGTCGGGGTGGTTCGTGTGCTCGGCCCGGTGCTGGCCACGGTACGGGCGGTTGGAGGTGCGGGACTCCTCCGGCCGCGGCTGGCTCATCGAGCGGCGGATGTTGCCCGTGGTGCCCGAGTAGCTCTGTTCGAGGATGCGGGCGGCACGGATGTTGTACGGGCGTTCGGTCACTGCTGACCTCCGGCTGGGTGGGAGATGAACGGGTACCGCGGTGGTGACAGCACGATCGCCACGTCGCCGGAAACCCGACTCCTGAACTGTGGCGTTCTCGCACGGACGACGCCGGTGATGCCTCGGCTCGTCGGGATCATGGCCGGAACCGGCGATCAGATCGCCGGAACGTCCCGAAGATCCATCATGGAGATCCCCGCTCCGCGACCACGACCGCCATCCGTCCGCATCGGACGGATGGGCAAAACCGGATGGGTCAGACGGAACCTCGGGTAGATCGGGAATCGAGGGAAGGTCAGTCGGCGGATCCGGCCGGGACATGTCATCCTCCTCCGGCACCACCGGAAGATCCGGAACGGCAGGCAACCCGGAAGGCGGCCGGGCACGATCCGGGGAAGGACGCGGCCGGGAACGCTGAGGCCGGGAACGAGGCAACGACGGAATCCGAAAATGATCAGGAATGGCGAGCACATCCGGAACAATCGGACGGTGCGTCCCTTTTGATGGCTTCTGTGACTTCTTCGGCCTGGTTACCGACGACGAGACAGAAGAATCGGAATCCACACGATCACCAGCGTCGCCCGTACCCAAAGAATGATCATTATCGGGCGAGACCGGAGGCGGAGCCGACGGGGAGACCGAAGGTGAGGGCCGCACCGGCCCGGTCGCCGGCGGCGGCAGGAACGGCGCATCCATCGCACCCGGCCCTTCCCGCACCGACATCTCCTTCGACCCCGTCGTGATCACCGCGAGGGTCGGCACCGACGCGAGCCCCACCAGCAGCGCGACCATCAGCACGTACCGCCGGGTCGGACCGGAGAAGCCGAGGTCCTCCCGGTACACACCGTTGAGACGTTTGCGGAGCACCTTGAGTGGCGGCGTGAAGCCGTCGTCGTCGTGCAGGTGCGGCACCGCTCGACTCCCCCCAGAGAAATCGTCAACCCGGATCCGTCTCGGTCGAAGGGGTGAACGACGCATGGGGCATTTCGGCAGCGGCGCCGTCGGGCCATTCGTGCAGGAGTGGGCGTACAAAAAGCATTAAAACGGACAAAAATGGTTAACGATGCGTCAACAGAAACTTCTTTTCGTGATCCACGCGATCTGTAACGGCGCTCACTCCCTCTGTCAGGATGGGAGCGACGGCACCGCCGCCGTCGCCTTCCGCCAACCAGCGGGGCCACGGCGGGCCGTCCCCGGTAGATGCACGTCATCTGCCGGAGCACGCCGCGCGGCAGCCCCACCCGGGTCAGGCGCGGCAGACCCCCGCGGTTCAGCCGCGCGGCCGGGAGACACCCGCCGCGGGCGTAGAGATGAAACAGGAGAACACGGATGGCGAAAGGCGGAAGCGAAGCCGGAACCGATGTTCCGGCAGGCGGCTTCGTCCAACTGCTGGCCCCCGACGGTGAGCGGATCGACAGCGTCACCACCCCTGACGGCACGACCTACTCCGTCGACTTCACCGACGAGGAATACCGGGACCTCTACCGGGACCTGGTGACCGTGCGCCGCCTCGACGCCGAAGCGGTCGCTCTGCAGCGGCAGGGTGAGCTCGGCATCTGGGCCAGCCTGCTCGGGCAGGAGGCAGCACAGGTCGGCTCCGGCCGGGCGCTGCGCCCGCAGGACATGGCGTTCCCGACGTACCGCGAGCACGGCGTCCTCTACTGCCGCGGCATCGACCCGATCATGCCGTTCGGCCTGTTCCGCGGCGTCGACCAGGGCGGCTGGGATCCGAACGAGTTCAAGTTCAACACGTACACGATCGTGATCGGCTCGCAGACGCTGCACGCCACCGGCTACGCCATGGGCGTCACGATGGACGGCAAGACCGGCAGCTCCGACGGTGAGGCGGTCATCGCGTATTTCGGTGACGGCGCGACCAGCCAGGGCGAGGTCAACGAGTCGTTCGTCTGGTCCGGCGTCTTCAACGCACCCATCGTCTTCTTCTGCCAGAACAACCAGTATGCGATCTCCGAACCCCTCGAACGGCAGACCCGCGTCCCCCTCTACCAGCGCGCGGGCGGCTACGGCTTCCCCGGCATCCGGGTCGACGGCAACGACGTGCTGGCCACCTACGCGGTGACCCGGGCGGCGCTGGACAACGCCCGCAACGGCCAGGGTCCGACGCTCATCGAGGCGTACACGTACCGGATGGGTGCGCACACCAGCTCGGACGACCCGACGCGCTACCGGATCGCCAGCGAGGTCGAGTCGTGGAAGGCCAAGGACCCGATCAGCAGGCTCAAGGCGTTCCTCGCCAAGCAGCAGCTGGCCGACGACGCCTTCTTCGGCGAGATCGACGAGGCCGCCAAGAAGCAGGCCCTCGACCTGCGGGAACGAGTGCTGGCGATGCCTGACCCGGCACCGGTCAAACTCTTCGACGACGTCTATCCGAACGGCTCCCCGGAGATCGACGCACAGCGCCGGGCCTTCACCGAGTACCAGGCGACGTTCGAGGGGAGTGGTCACTGATGGCCGAGACGATGAGCTTGGGCAAGGCCCTCAACCACGGCCTGCGCCGCGCCCTGGAGAACGACTCGAAGGTCGTCATCATGGGTGAGGACGTCGGCAAGCTGGGCGGCGTCTTCCGGATCACCGACGGCCTGCAGAAGGACTTCGGCGAGGACCGGGTGATCGACACCCCGCTGGCCGAGGCCGGCATCATCGGCACCGCTGTCGGCCTGGCCATCCGCGGGTACCGGCCGGTCTGCGAGATCCAGTTCGACGGGTTCGTGTTCCCGGCGTACAACCAGATCGTCGCCCAGGTGGCCAAGATGCACTACCGGTCGAAGGGCAAGGTGCGCCTGCCGATCGTCATCCGCATTCCGTACGGCGGTGGCATCGGCGCGGTGGAGCACCACTCCGAGTCGCCCGAGGCGTATTTCGCGCACACCCCCGGCCTCAAGGTCGTGACCTGTGCGAACCCCGCCGACGCGTACACGATGATTCAGCAGGCGATTCTCTCCGACGACCCGATCGTCTTCTTCGAGCCGAAGCGGCGGTACTGGGAGAAGGGCGAGGTCGAGCTCGGCACCGGGTTGAGCGGGGCGTTCCCGCTGCACGCGGCGCGAGTGGCCCGGCCCGGTGCGGACGCGACGCTTCTCGCGTACGGCCCGATGGTCCGGGTGGCGCTGGACGCTGCCGCGGCCGCCGCCGAGGACGGTCGCAATCTCGAGGTCATCGACCTGCGCACGCTCTCGCCCGTCGACTATCCGGTGATCTTCGAGTCGGTCCGGCGTACCGGCCGGGCGGTTGTCGTGCACGAGGCGCCGGGCAACCTGGGCATGGGCGCCGAGCTCGCCGCGCGGATCACCGAGGAGTGCTTCTACTCCCTGGAGGCGCCGGTGCTGCGGGTGACCGGTTACGACACGCCGTACCCGGCAGCGCGCCTGGAGGAGGAGTACCTTCCCGACCTCGACCGGGTGCTCGACGCCATCGACCGTTCCTTCGGCTGGTGACGCCGATGTCGCGGATCAAGGAGTTCACCCTGCCCGATCTCGGCGAGGGTCTCACCGAGGGCGAAATCCTCGCCTGGCTGGTCAAGGTCGGTGACACCATCGAGCTGAACCAGCCGATCGTCGAGGTGGAGACCGCGAAGGCCGCGGTCGAGATCCCGGCGAAGTGGGGCGGCGTCGTCACGAGGATCTTCCACGAGGCCGGCACGGTGGTCGAGGTCGGCAAGCCGATCATCTCGATCGACACCCAGCCTGGCGCGGGCCCCGCACCATCTCCCTCAGACGCAGGCGAATCAGCGGCATCAGGTGATTCCGGCGAGGAGACTCAAGCCGGCCTCATCGGTGGTCCGGCTCCGGGCGGGCGCACAGCCGTGCTCGTCGGTTACGGCCCGAGAACCGCAAGTGCCAAAAGACGACCCCGCATCGGTACGGCCGACGCGTCACCAACCCCGGCTACACCGCCCCCGCCTGCGGCGGCTACCGCGGTGGGCACTGTCGCCCCGCCGAGGGCCGCTGCTCCGTCCGGCCCCGTCCTCGCCAAGCCGCCGGTGCGCAAGCTCGCACGGGATCTGGGCGTCGACCTCGCCACGATCACCGGGACCGGTCCGCTGGGTTCGGTGACGCGTGACGACGTACAGCAGGCACTGGCGCAGCCCACGCAGCCCGCACCGGTGCGGCCCGCACCGGCCGCCGCGGTCTTCGACTCCTCCCGTGAGCAGCGCATCCCGGTCAAGGGTGTGCGAAAGCTGACAGCGGAGAACATGGTCGCGTCGGCGTTCACCGCGCCGCACGTCACGGAGTTCCTGACCGTGGACGTGACCCGTTCGATGAGGGCGCTGGAGAAGTTGAAGGCGCGGCGCGAGTTCACCGAGCTCCGGGTCTCCCCGTTGCTGCTGGTGGCGAAGGCGGTGCTGCTCGCGGTGCGGCGCCACCCGATGGTCAACTCGGCGTGGTCGGCGGCGACGAACGAGATCGTCGTCAAGGAGTACGTGAACCTCGGCATCGCCGCGGCGACCGAGCGCGGCCTGATCGTCCCGAACGTCAAGGACGCCGGCCGGCTCTCGCTGCGGGAGCTCGCCGAGGCACTGAACGAGCTGGTGCGGGTCGCGAAGTCGGGGAAGACCTCCCCGGCCGACATGTCCGGCGGCACGCTGTCGATCACCAACGTGGGCGTCTTCGGTATCGACACCGGCACCCCGATCCTGCCTCCGGGCGAGTCGGCGATCCTGGCGTTCGGTGCGATCCGGCCGACGCCGTGGGTGCACAAAAACAAGATCAAAATCCGTCAGGTGACCACGCTGGGGCTCTCCTTCGACCATCGGATCATCGATGGCGAGCTGGGGTCGCGGTTCCTGCGTGACATCGGCACGTTCCTGGAGGACCCGGAGGCGGCACTTCTCTCCTGGACTTAAGAAAAAGCGGCTCGACGATCGGGTGACCTTCGATCGTTAGGCAGATGACCCAGCTCACCCCTTAATAATTTGGCTCTGGTGTCACCGGCGGCGCATACTTGGATCATCACCTGGGATGTGCGCCGACGGTGACCGCCACAAGCGGGCCGGCGACGCCCGTCAAGAGCCGGCCCAGTGACAGGCCGGGGGAAAGAGCAGTGCAATGAGCATGATGGACCGCATCCGCCGGCGTCGGATGGTCAGCCGCGAGACCAGGGCCATCAACCAGGCCTGGACCTCCGCCCCGTCGCAGGCCATGCGCGACGAGATCGCGATCTTCGCCCAGCGTCGCATGCCCTTCTAGGGCGACCTCGCCCCGCTCCGGCTTTCTTTCGAAACACGCCTTCGGGGCACACCTGCACAGACGGCCCGCCCGGATCACCCGGGCGGGCCGTTTCGTGTCAAATACCACTCCTGAAGATCGGGCGCTCGTCCCTCAGGGGCGTACACCGGGATTCCGGCTGCCGCGCGCGCCCGGTACGGTTGGGCACGGTTCCCCATCCGGCGCGGCCGGCCGGTGCGGGTGACCAGGGGCTGGGCGGCGATTTCGCCCGACCCCGGCACGGCCTGGCCGGAAAGCTTGGCACGGCCCTTCGGCGGAAGGTCGCCGGTGGGGTCGCGTCCGTGCAAAGCTGGCACGGCCGCATCGATGAGGAGGCGCGTATGACGTCCGAGGGGCACCACGCCGGTAACCCGGCCGAGGCCACATCGGGCGGACCCACGTCGGGCAACTTCCCGCCCGACCCCGATGGTCAGCGAATCTCGGGCCGCGCGTCGGCCCCCGCACCCGGCACCGAGGGTTCACCCACCTCGTACGGGCCGCCTCCGCAGAGCACCCCCAACGGTGGGTCGCCATTCGTCGTCCCCGCCGTCTCCACGTTTGGCTCCGGCCCGACGCCCGGCGGCACGTCGTACGGTGCGGCTCGCGCCCCGCAGGGTGAGGAGGCCTCACCGTACGGTTCGGTCTCCCCCGGCAGCGCGGGTTCCGCCTCGCCCTATGGGAACGGTGCGCCTCCGGCCCAGCCCGGATTGTCCGCGCCGCCGGCCCCGCCCGGGTTTTCTGCGCCGCCGGCCCCGCCCGGGTTTTCTGCGCCCGGCGCGCCTCCGGCCCAGGCGGGCCAGCCCGGATTCTCCGCGCCCGGTGCGCCCGGTTCGCCCTACGGCGCACCCGCGGCCTCCGGCTCCGCCTCGCCGTACGGTTCGGCTCCCGGCACTCAGCCGGCCGCCGCGTTCCGGCCGGCCTCGCCCTTCGAGCCCGACCCGGCCGCTGGTCAGCCGCAGACGCCCCACACGCCGCAGTCCGCGTGGGCACCCTCGTCGTCCGGTGAGCCCGCTGCGCCGTTCGCTCAGCCCGCTGCGCCGTTCGCTCAGCCCGCTGCTTCTTTTGATCAGCCCGCTGCTTCTTTTGATCAGCCTGCTGCGCCTGCTCCTTTTGCTCAGTCCGCTCCGCCGGCGCAGGCACCGGCCTCGGACAGCCCGTTCGCCCGGCCCGCTCCCGGTCTCGACCCGAGCATGGGCGCGGGTGGCGGCTCGAACGGCCTGCCCACCAGGACGCCCGGCGCCACCAACCCGTCCGACGACTTCGGCGGCAGCCAGGGCACACCGTTCTCCGCCTTCGGCGGCCAGCCGGTGCGTGTACCGGGCGCCGCACTCTCCGACCTGCCGGACACGCCCCACCGGCCCGACGGCGGCTTCCCGCCCGGCCCGGACGCCAACGAGGGCTCGGCCTTCAGCGGGCCTTCGGGTCCGGGCTTCACCGCGAGTCCGGGCTTCACCGCGCAACCGGGCTTCACCGCGGGACCGGCTCAGAACAGCTGGCTCCAGCAGGAGGCCGGCCGTTCCGCGGCCGCGGTTCCCGAGGCGCCCCGGCCGGCGACCGACACGTTCCCGGCCCGGCGCGGTGAGAGCGGTGGATTCCCGCTTCGCGCTCCGGCCGGCTCACCCACCGACGCCGACCCGGCCGGCACCCCGCCCGGACTGGACCTGCCGGTTCGCAGCCAGCAGTCGTTCGGCTCCTCGGCGTACCCGTCTTCCGGCCAGCCCGCCGAGCCCGAGGCAGCGGCCGCCGTCGAGTCGCCGACCGGCGGCTCCGGCTTCCCGCAGCGGGTGCCCGGCGCCGCGCTCAGCACCGGTGGCAGCCTTCCCACGCCGGCACCGACGTCCGGCGGCTCAGTGCCCCAGCCGCGCGACCCGAACGAGCGCCCTCCGGCGGTCGGCTCGGCACGCCCGGTCACCGCAAGCGCCTCGGTGCCGAACATCCGGGTCAACCCGGCCGACGCCGCCGAGATGCCACCGCCGCCGGCCGCCGCACCGCAGGCCCGGGTCTACGGCCGCCCCGCTTCGGCCCCGCCCGCGGTGAGCGACCCCGCCGACGACAGCCCGGTCTCCTCGCAGCCCGCCGACGAGCAGCCCAAGCGCGCCAGGATCCCGTTCCCGCCGCCCGGCGACCCGTTCCCGCAATCCGGCGCCCCGTTCCCGCAGCCCGGTGGCCCGTTCGCCCAGCCCGGCGACCCGTTCTCGCAGCCCGGCGACCCGTTCTCGCAGCCCGGCGACGGTGCGAGCCCGTTCCCGCGTGGCGAGAGCACCGCCAACCCGTTCCCGCAGCCGGATGACAACGGCGCGGGCCCCTTCCCTCGCAGCGAGGACAGCGCCAACCCGTTCCCGGCCCGCGGCGACGACAGCGCGTTCCCGGCCCGCGGCGACGACAGCCCGTTCCCGCAGGCCGGCGACGAGCCGAGTGGCGGCCACAACCTCGGCCGGCGTCCCGGCTCCGGGACCTACGGCGCGCCCGCAGCCTCCCCCCAGCGGGAGGAAGAGGCCAACCCGTTCGCCCCGCGCGCCGAGGAGGGCAACCCCTTCCCGCCGCGCCCGGACGACAACAACCCCTTCGGCGCCCGCCCGGACGACAACAGCCCGTTCGGCGCCCGCCCCGAAGAGAACAACACCTACGGCGCACGGCCGGACGAGAGCGACACCTACGGCGCGCGCCCCGAGGAGAACAATCCCTTCGGCCAGCGTCCCGAGGCGAACAACCCGTTCGGCCCGCGACCGGACGGCGCCAACCCGTTCGGTCCCCGCACGGACGAGGAGCCGAGCGGCGGGATAGCCGCAGCGCTCGGCGGTGAGACACCCGGTGTCGCGCCGCAGTCGCCGGCCCGGGCCACCGCCCGCGCCTCGGCGAGCGCACGAGTCGCTCCGCCGGACGCCCCGGGCAGCGGCGCCCCGTTCACTCCGCCCTCGCCGTACACGCCCCCGGGCTCCCCGGCGCAGCCCGGCACGACCTTCGGCGCGCCAAGCTCCCCGGCGCAGCCCGGCACCACGTTCGGCACACCGGCATCCCAGGCCCAGCCCGGCACCACGTTCGGCACACCGGCATCCCAGCCCCAGCCCGGCACCACGTTCGGCACGCCGGGATCGCAGGCCGGCAGCCCGTTCGGACCTCCCGGGTCACCGGCTCAGCCCGGCAGCCCGTTCGGCCAGCCGCAGCCCCCTGGGCAGTACGGCAACCCGTTCGGCGCTCCGGCGGGACCGGCGAACGCCCCCGACCAGTACAACGAGCACACCACCGACGTCGCGGGTCGCGGCAACTCGCCGTATGTCCCGGCACCCGCGCTTCCGCCGATGCCCGGCGAGCCGGACCCGCGGATGGGCACCTCCGGCGTCTACCCGAACAGCCCGGCAGCACACGCCACCGTCACCCCGCCCAGCCCGGAGGACACCACCAGCTGGCCCGGCCCGGACGACCAGGGCAAGTTCGACCAGTTCAAGACGACCGACTCGCCCCCGCCGGCGAAGGCGACCGTGCGCACGCTGCCGGTCACCGCGGCCGTGGTGATCGGCGCCACGCTGCTGCTCGGCCTCGTGTTCGGCCTGGTCTACCTGATCTCCGGGGACGACGAGTTCAACGTGGCTCAGGGCCAGTGCGTCAAGCGTGACGGCGACACTCCCGTCGTGGCCGCGTGCTCCGAGTCCGGCACGTACCAGGTGGTGTCGATCGCGGCCACCAAGGAGCAGTGCGCGGACGCGACCCAGCCGTACATCGTCGTGCCCAAGGGTGACGGCACCCAGGTCCTGTGCCTGAAGCCGAACCCCTGATCGAAGCCCTCGGGGAAGAACCCCTGAGACCCAGGTAATCCCGCCGCGGTCCCGATCATCCGGGACCGCGGCGTTAGGGCACCATGGGCGGATGAACTCATCCGTGCGTGCACCCGAACTCAAGGGTCGCGGCTGGCTCAACACCGGCGGTAAGGCCCTCACCCTGGCCGATCTGCGGGGAAAGATCCTGGTCCTGGACTTCTGGACCTTCTGCTGCATCAACTGCCTGCACGTCCTGGACGAGCTGCGGCCGCTGGAGGAGAAGTACGGCGACGCCCTCGTCGTGATCGGCGTGCACTCGCCGAAGTTCGAACACGAGCGCGACCCGGCCGCCCTGGCCGCCGCCGTCGAGCGGTACGGCGTGCACCACCCGGTGATCGACGACGGCGACATGCACCTCTGGCAGCAGTACGCCGCGAAGGCCTGGCCCACCCTGGCCGTGGTCGACCCGACGGGTTACCTGGTCGCCTCGATGGCCGGTGAGGGCCACGCCGAAGGCCTGTCCCGCCTGATCGACGAGCTGATCGTCAAGCACGAGGCGGACGGCACCCTGCACCGCGGCGACGGGCCTTATGTTCCTCCGCCCACCCCCGACGGCCTGCTCCGTTTCCCCGGTAAGGCGATCGAGCTGCCGAACGGCAACCTGCTGGTCTCCGACTCGGCCCGGCACTCCCTGGTCGAGGTCACGCCCGACGGTGAGACGCTGGTCCGCCGGATCGGCGGCGAGACGCGGGGTGAGCCGTTCAGCGAGCCGCAGGGCCTGGTCGTGCTGCCGGAGCAGGTGGCCTCGATGGCCGGCTACGACGTGGTGATCGCCGACACGGTCAACCACCAGCTGCGCGCGCTCGACACCAGCACCGGCGAGATCACCCTGGTGGCCGGCTCCGGCAAGCCGTGGCGTTCCGCTGTGGACGACCACCCGCACGACGCGCTTGCCACCGATCTCTCCTCGCCGTGGGACCTGGCCTGGTACGACGACAGGGTCATCATCGCGATGGCGGGCATTCACCAGCTGTGGTGGTTCGACCCGATCAAGCGGACCGTCGGCGTCTACGCCGGCACCACTGTCGAGGCGCTGCGTGATGGTCCCCTGCCGGACGTCTGGATGGCTCAGCCCTCCGGCCTTTCGGTCAGCGCCGACGGCAAGCGCCTCTGGATCGCCGACAGCGAGACCTCGGCCCTGCGCTACGTCGAGGAGAACGTGCTGCACACAGCGGTCGGCCAGGGCCTTTTCGACTTCGGCCACGTGGACGGCCCGGCCGCGGAGGCGCTGTTCCAGCACCCGCTCGGCGTCGCCGCGCTGCCCGACGGCTCGGTCCTGGTGGCCGACACCTACAACGGCGCCATCCGCCGCTTCGACCCGGCGGCGAACGAGGTCTCCACGGTGGACTCCGGTCTGGCCGAGCCGAGCGATGTGCTCGTGACGGCGACCAACGAGGTGATCGTGGTGGAGTCGGCCGCGCACCGGCTGATCCGTCTCGCTCCCGGTGTGGTGAAGACGGTCACCGGCGAGCGGCACCGGACGGAGCGCCCACCGTCGCACCTGGCTCCCGGCGAGGTCACCCTCGACGTGATCTTCACGCCGGCGCCGGGCCAGAAGCTGGACAGCCAGTTCGGTTCCCCGCTGCGGCTCACCGTCTCGGCCTCCCCGGCGGAGCTGCTGCTGGAGGGCGACGGCGTCACCACCGAGCTGTCCCGGCGGCTGGTTCTCAACCCCGACGTGCCGAAGGGCATCCTCCAGGTGGTGGCGCAGGCCGCGACGTGTGACGTGGACGCCGAGTACGGCGCCTGCCACCTGACCCGGCAGGACTGGGGCGTACCGATCGTGATCGACCGGGCCGGGCCGGACCGGCTGCCGCTGATCCTGCGGGGTGTCGACCCGAGCGCCGGCTAGAACGGGCGAACGTCCAGGGCGGCGGACAGCCCGTCCCGTACCGCACGTGCCAGCTCGACCGCTCCGGGCGTGTCCCCGTGCACACAGATGGAGCGAACCGGGCACGCGATCACTGAGCCGTCGGCGGCGACCACCTCGCCGCCGACGGCCATGCGTACCGCCCGGTCCACGACGTCGCCCACCTCGTGGACCAGCGCATCGGGGGCGGACCGTGGCACCAGCCGGCCGTCCGGCAGGTAGCCGCGGTCCGCGAAGCCCTCTCCGACAACGGTCAGCCCCGCCGCGGCAGCCTGCCCGGCCAGTACCGATCCGGGCTGGCAGAGCACCGGCAGCGAGGCGTCGTAGGCGAGTACCGCGGCGACCACCGCGGAAGCCTGGCCCTCGTCCACGGCCGCGGTGTTGTAGAGCGCACCGTGCGGCTTCACATAGCGGACCCGATCGCCGGCGGCCTTGCAGAACGCCTCCAGCGCGCCGATCTGGTAGAGGATGTCGTCGCGCAGCTCGTCCCGGGCGTAGTCGATCCGCCGCCTGCCGAAGCCGGCGAGATCGCGGTAGCCGACCTGAGCGCCGACGGCGACGCCTCGCTCCGCGGCCGACCGGCACACCCGGTACATCGTGGACGGATCGCCGGCGTGGAAGCCACAGGCCACGTTCGCCGAGGTCACGACGTCGAGCAGGGCATCGTCGTCGCCGAGTTTCCAGGCGCCGAAGCCTTCGCCGAGGTCCGCGTTGAGATCAATCGAGGTCACGAAAACGAACCGTAGTCCCCGGGCGGGCCTGCGCGAGCGGCGTCACGTCATCCACCACACCGATGACCGGGTAGCCGCCGGTGGTCGGGTGGTCGGCCAGGAAGATGATCGGCTGCCCGTCCGCCGGCACCTGCACCGCGCCGAGCACGACACCCTCGGACAGAAGTTCGCCGGCCCGGGTGCGGGTCAGGGCGGTGCCGGCCAGCCGGGCACCGACCCGGTTGCTCATAGGGCTGATGGCGTACGCGGAAACAAACAGCCCTCTACCCTCGAACCAATCGTCGCGCGGCCCCAGCCGGATGCCGAGCACGAGTTCCCCGCCCGGTACGTCCGGTGACGCAGGGTCCGCGATGTCCCCGCCCGGCTCGGACCCGTCCGGCTGTGACCCCACCGGCAAGGTCATCCCGTCGGTCAGCCGCTCGGGCCCCAGACCGGCGAGGGTGTCCGTGGATCGGCTGCCCAGCACCGGCTCCACGGCGATCCCACCCGCCACCGCCAGGTACGACCGCACTCCGCGCACCGCACGCCCGACCTCCAGCACGCCACCCGCCGGTACCCGTACGACAGGCCCCTCCACCGGCTGCCGGTCGAGCTTGAGTGTCACCACCGCTCCGGTGATCGCAACCGTGGCCGCCTCCTCGAAGCGCAGCTTGCAACCCAGGAGCGTGGTCTCGAGTCCGGCCGCCTCCGGCACGTTGCCGACCAGGCGGTTCGCGCGGCGCAGCGCCGGGCCGTCGAGCGCACCGGCTCGCGGAACTCCGAGGTGCGCGTAGCCCGGCCGGCCGAGGTCCTGCACGGTCGTGAGCGGTCCCGCCCGCAGAACGGTGATCACGCCGCCACCAGCCGAACGCGAGTCCCCGGTGACAGAAGGGCGGGCTGTTTCCTGCGTACGTCAAAAAGATCTATGTCGGTCTGACCGACCAGCTGCCACCCACCCGGGGAGGCCGTGGGGTAGATGCCGGCGTAGCCACCGGCGAGCGCGACCGCGCCGGCCGGCACCCGAGGCCGCGGCGCAGCCAGCCGGGGCACCGCCCAGGCCTCAGGAAAACCGCGCAGATAGGCGAAACCGGGCGCGAAGCCACAGAACGCCACGATCAGCGGGGTGTCGACCAGCCGGCGCACCGTCTCGTCCGTGGTGACCCGCCAGAGATCGGCCACCGAGTCCAGGTCCTGACCGTCGAAGATTGTCGGAATCCGCACGAGATCCCCCGCCGCGCGGGCCTCACCAGGAGTCGGTCCCCAAGCCGCCAGCAGGGTCTCGGTCCCCGGCTCCACACCGTCGAGCAGGACCGTACGCGCGCCCGGCACAATCTCCGTGACCCGCAGTTCCCCGCGCTGACGGCGCCGCCAGAGCTCGGCACGCCAGTCTTCGACGTGGTCGGAATCGGAACATTCGATGAGCAACGCGGTGGCGCCCACCCGTCGTACCTTCATGAGGAAATCATCAGCGACAGCCAACCGTATTCGGCATCACTACCTGCCAGTAACCTACGGTGCCGTAACCTGGGATGCGTGACAACCTCAGCCCCGTTCCGGATGAAGCCGGCCGACCTCGGTAAACCGCGACTGCGCGGCCGGTTGCATCAGTACGCGTTCTTCGTTGCCCTCGTCTGCGGCGTCGTGCTGTGTTCGATCGCGTTCAGCCGACCCGGCGTCGCACCGTTCGTGAGCTGCCTGATCTACAGCGTCACGGTGTGCGGGCTGTTCGGCACGAGCGCCCTCTACCATCGGCGGGTCTGGAGCGAACGCGGCTACCAGATCATGCGCCGGATGGACCACTCGATGATCTTCATCTTCATCGCGGGTACGTACACGCCGTTCTGTGTGCTGCTGCTCGACCCCGGAAAGGCCACGCTGATGCTCAGCCTGGTCTGGGGCGGCGCCCTCGGCGGCGTCGCGTTGAAGGTGATCTGGCCGCATCTGCCCCGCTGGGCGGGTGCGCCGCTCTATGTGGCCCTCGGCTGGGCCGCGGTCGCCATCCTGCCCGACGTCCTCCACGGCGGCGTCACCTGCCTGGTGCTGCTGATCGCGGGCGGCTTGATCTACACCGTCGGGGCGGTCTTCTACGCTCTGCGGCGGCCGAACCCGTGGCCGACCGTATTCGGCCACCACGAGTTCTTCCACGCCTGCACGCTGGTGGCCGCGATCTGCCACCACATCGCTGTTTACTTCGCCCTGTACGCCTGACCTGCTCGCATCTGAGAACGGTGGCCCGGAGAGAATCTCTCCGGGCCACCGGCCATTCAGGAGTACGCCGGCGGGGGCGGCGGGGGAACGTCGTCGCGACGGACCTCGCGGTACTCGGACGTGTAGCCGGTGCCGGCGACCGGAGCCTGGGTCTGCCGGGTCACCACCGTGCGGCGGCGGCTGTTCCAGAACCACAGGGTGATGACCAGCCCGGCCAGACCGGCGATCATCAGGATCCAGCCGATCACGCCGATGTCGAGACCGCTGATGTCGGCCTCCACGGCGAACGCCAGGATCGCACCTAGAGCGAGCAGAAAAATGCTGGCGCCGATGCCCATCGGACCCTCCTCGATTGGTGTCCGCTCGGCCGGGCGACCCGCTCGACCGTGGTGAATGCGTCGATCGACCGTTTACCCGTACGTGTCGAGTTCCAATCAGGCAAGCTGTCTCAATGACCTCGCGGACTCTCATCCTGTTGCGTCACGCCAAAGCAGAGACGCCCGGCGATTTCCCCGACTACGACCGCGCGCTCAGCGAGCGGGGAGAATCCGATGCCGACGCTGCCGGTTCCTGGCTGTCGGACGAGAAGCTCCGTCCCGACCTGGTGATCTGCTCACCGGCGAAACGCACCCGGCAGACCTGGGCTGCCGCCTCGGTCGCGCTGGCACAGGGCGGGTCGTCCCGGTCGGCCGAGGTGCACTACGAGGACGGGCTCTACTTCGGCGGGAGCACCGAGGTGTTCGACCTGCTGCGAGCGGTCTCCGACGAGGTCCGCACCGTCCTGATCGTCGGCCACAACCCGACCATGTCCGAAGTGTCCGCACTGCTGCTCTCCGACGAGCAGTTCACCGGCGTCACCCTCGAGCTGAAGACCTCGGGGATCGCCGTGCACGTCAGCGACCGGTCGTGGTCGCAGACCGAGCCGGGGTCGATGCGACTGACCAGGCAGCACACCGCCCGCGGCTGAACCGGCCGCCGGCCCACGCTGGGTGGTCCACTCAGGTCCTCGGAGAACGACGAGGGCCGGCGGACGTCATTGTCCGCCGGCCCTCGTCGTTTTCAGGAGAGTGGGAAAAGCCTCAGGTCAGAACGCGTCCTCGGAGAGGTCCATCAGGTCCAGGTTCGTGTTCTCGATGATGCGACGGTCGGAGCCGATGCGAGGAAGGATCTCGCGTACGAAGAAGCGGGCCGCCGCGATCTTGCCGGTGTAGAAGGCCTTGTCCGCCTCCGACACCTCGGTGTTCAGCGCGTTGAGTGCCACCTCAGCCTGGCGCAGCAGCAGCCACGCGAGGACGACGTCACCGAGCGCCAGCAGGACCCGGCGCGAGCTCAGGCCGATCTTGTAGAGCTCGCGGGCCTCGCCGCCCTGCACGGCCTGGAGCCAGCCGAGCGTGGTGCCGAGGATCTGCTGCATCTCGCCGAGCGCCTTGCCGAGCGCGAGCCGCTCCTCCTTGAGCTGGCCGTTACCGGCCTCACTGTCGGCGAAGCCCTGGATCTCGGAGGCGACAGCGCCGAGCGCACGGCCGTTGTCCTTGACGATCTTGCGGAAGATCAGGTCGAGGCTCTGGATCGCGGTCGTGCCCTCGTACAGGGTGTCGATCTTCGCATCCCGGACGTACTGCTCCAGCGGGTAGTCCTGCAGGAAGCCGGAACCGCCGAAGGTCTGCAGCGACTCGTGACCGAGCAGCTCGTACGCCCGCTCCGAGCCGACGCCCTTGACCAGCGGAAGCAGCAGGTCGTTGATCCGGCTCGCGGCCTTCGCGGCCTTCTCGTCACCGGCAGCGGTGGCGATGGCGACCTTGTCCTGCCAGGACGCCGTGTAGATCACCAGGGCGCGCAGGGCCTCCGAGTACGCCTTCTGCAGCAGCAGCGAACGGCGCACGTCGGGGTGGTGGGTGATGGTCACCCGCGGCGCGGCCTTGTCGGTGTTCTGCACCAGGTCGGCGCCCTGTACGCGGTTCTTCGCATACTCCAGCGCGTTGAGGTAACCGGTGGAGAGGGTGGCGATCGCCTTGGTGCCGACCATCATCCGGGCGTACTCAATGATCATGAACATCTGCCGGATGCCGTCGTGCTTGTCGCCCAACAGCCAGCCCTTGGCCGGGGTGCCGTGCTCGCCGAAGGTCATCTCGCAGGTGTTCGAGACCTTGATGCCCATCTTGTGCTCGACGTTCGTCGCGTAGACGCCGTTGCGCTCACCGAGCTCGCCGGTCTCGCTGTCGAAGTGGTATTTCGGCACGATGAAGAGCGACAGGCCCTTGGTGCCCGGGCCACCCTCGCCCTCGACGCCCACCGGGCGTGCGAGCACGTAGTGGATGATGTTGTCGGTCAGGTCGTGCTCACCCGAGGTGATGAAGCGCTTGACACCCTCGATGTGCCACGAGCCGTCCGGCTGCGGAACGGCGCGGGTGCGACCGGCGCCAACATCCGAGCCGGCGTCCGGCTCGGTGAGCACCATCGTCGAGCCCCACTCCTTCTCGACGAAGAGCTTCGCCCACCGCTTCTGCTCCTCGTTGCCCTCGGTGTGCGCCACGTGGGCGAACGAGGGACCGGAGGAATACATCCAGATCGGCGCGTTGGCACCCAGGATCTGCTCGGCGATCGCCCACCACAGGGTGCGCGGGGCGAACGTGCCGCCGAGCTCCGAGGGCAGGTCGAGACGCCAGAACTCGGACGCCATGAAGGTGGCGTAGCTCTTCTTGAACGACTCCGGCAGCGGCGCGGTGTGCGTCGCCGGATCGAAGATCGGGGGGTTGCGATCGCTGTCGGTGTAGCTGGCGGCGAGGTCCTCGCGTGCCAGCCGGTTCACCTCGGCGAGCACGTCGCGGGCCGTCTCCGCGTCGATCCCGTCGAACGGAGCCTGGCCGAACGCCTTCTCCGCTCCGAAGACCTCGAACAGGTTGAACTGGAGGTCCCGAAGGTTGCTCTTGTAGTGCGTCATGGTGCTTGGCCCCGCTCTCCCGGACGCGAGTTACCCGTCAGTAACCCCACTGTATTACTGATCGGTAGCCAACGACAACCCGGGCAGGGTTCTCCGCCGAACCCACCAGGAAGGGGCGCTTGTCCGTCGAATCGTGGATGAAACGTCTCCGATCAGGTGCCGGCGGGACAACCGTTCGGCCATTTGCCGACTTCGACACTCGGATCACGTATCGCCCGCCGGGGCGGCTCGTTTCACCGGATAGACAGCCACGAACAGGGGGACGCCATGTTCGCCACGATCAAAAGCCTGATTCCGGAGCCGCGCCAGGCCAACCAGCCGCGCAATTACGTCGGGCGGCACCGCCAGCCCGACCCGGCTCCACCGGCACCGGCGCCGATCTCCCCGGCGCCCGCGGAACCCGGGGAAACGACCGCGGCCTAGGCCCTGCCTCGCGGGCCGCACCTAGCGCCTGCGCTAGCTGCCCGCGGCACCGACCTCCCAGCTCGGCACCGGAACGGCAGTGCCGCCGTCCGTGCCGGTGTACTCCAGCAGAACCAGAGCGATGTCGTCCTCGAGACGGCCGTACACCCAGTCGTGCAGTGCGGTCTCGAGCGACGCCAGACCGTCGCCGACCGTGCCGTGGCCGAGCAGCCTCCAGGCGCGATCGGCGGTCGGGAAGAATTCGCCCTCCCGGCGGGCCTCCCCCAGCCCGTCGGTGAAGAGCAGCAGCCGGTCACCCGGTTCCAGGCGCTCGACCCGCGCCTTCACCTCGGGCATGAAGCCGAGCGGCGGCGCCGGGGCCGGCGGCTCCAGCGGGATGACCTGACCACGCCGCAGCAGCAGCGGGGCGGGATGTCCACAGTTGACGATGGTCAGCGTGCCGCCGCGCTCCTCGACCAGGGCCGCTGTCACGAAGTCCTCGTCGCCGACGCTGCGCGCCACCGCCCGGTCCAGGTCGGCCACGATCGACTTGATGTCCGCCCGCTCATAGGCCACGTGCCGGTACGACCCGAGCACGATGCTCGCCAGCCGGACTGCGTCCAGGCCCTTCCCGCGGACGTCACCGATGATGATCCGCACCCCGTACGGCGTGTTCAGCGCCTCGTAGAGGTCCCCGCCGATGTCCGCCGCGGCGGTCGCCGAGATGTATCGCCCGGCCACCGCCAGCGCTCCCACCTGCGGTCCGATCGGGCGCAGCACCGCCTGCTGAGCGACCGCGGCCAGCCGCAGCAGCTCGCCGATCCGGTCGGCCTGCCGCTGCCGGATCGTGGCGCCGGCGGCCGCCACCCCGGTGGCGAGCATGATCCCGATCAGGTTGATCAGGTAGACGGTGTGGTTCTGGCCGGAGAGGCCGACGAAGACGGCACCGACGACTGTCGCCACCACGCCGATGCCGAGAACCACCTGCCAGACGGCGAAGACGGCGGCGACGAACGGCACGGTTGCCAGGAGGCCGACGAAGCCGGCCGCGCGCCCGTCCATGAGCTCCATGGCGGACACGACTGCGAGCAGCACAAGGGCCGCGCCGAGGCCGGCGCGGTTCCCTGGACTCATCGGGCGGCGGCCCGGCGTGAAGGTAGGCATTGTTCCGCCGACAGCATGCCCGATCGACGGGATGTCGGGCATCAACTTGACCCCTAGGTTGAGCCGAGTCTGACCGCAGGGTGGTTCCGGTCTCAGTCGGTCGGTCCGCGAAGGACGGCGGCGTGGTGACACGATGTTCCCGTGGCCGACGACCTCCGTGATCTTCTGCGCTCCGAATTCCGCTGGACCAACCCCGGCCCGAACAGCGAATATCTCGTCAGTGACCGCTCCGGATGGTGGCGCGAGCCGCGGATCCTCGACGGTCTGGGCACTGCGCTGGGTGACTTTTTCCGCGCGGAACAGCCGACCGTGGTCGTGGCACCCGAAGTAACCGGATTTTTGCTCGGCCCGCTCGTCGCCCGAGCGCTCGGGGTGGGTTTCGTGGAGGCGTACCGGGCCGGGGCGCGCCGGCCCATCGCCGAACCGATGATCTGGGCCGAGGTGCCGGCCGATCACCGGGGGGACGTGCAACACCTTGGCGTACGCAGCCGGCTGATCGGCGACGACGACCGGGTGCTCGTCGTCGACGACTGGGCCGCGACCGGTGCACAGGCCCGTGGCCTGCGGAACCTCTTCGGCAGCCGGTATCTGGGCACGGCGGTCATCGTCGACGAGTGCCCGCCTGCCGTCTCCGCGGAGCTGCGGATCAGGAGCCTGCTGGCGGGGGCGGACCTCGATCCTTAGAGCGCTTCAGGCGTACGCCTGCCTGATGATCTTGATTCGTTGGGTGTTGCCCTGCGACTCAGTCGGGGCGAACCCGCCGATATCCCGCGAGGGCGCCACGGGTGGGGTGCCAGCCGGTCACGGCGTAGTGAGCCAGGCCACGCTGCACATAGGGATCGTCGGCGATCAGCGCCTGCGCCTCGGCCTCGGTGTCGACATCCAGCAGCAGAATTCCGCCGTTCGGGGGGTCCTGCCGGCCGGCCGTGACACAGAATCCACGGTTCTCCAGCTCGGCGACGAAGCTGAGGTGGTCCTCACGGGCCTCGTCGACCTCGGCGAGCGGCTTCAGGTATGTGGAAATCATCAGATACACGGGGCCATCGTAGAGCCGGACCGCCCGATCGGGTGATGGAGTCTCGTCGTTGCCGCCGCCGTTCCGACCGTCCGGGTGGTGACGGTTCAGCCTGGGCAAAAGGTACTTTTCAGGTGTGCAGATCCAGATCACCGCGGCCCCCGACCCGGCTCTGATCGAGGCCGCCACCCGCCACGGCCTGCGACAGCCCCTCCTTCTCGCCCGGCTGGCCGGGTGGGCGACGCTGGCCATGGCTTTCGTGGTGCAGCTCGCCGGCGGCGGGTTGAGCCTGCCGCTGCTGACGCTGGGGGTGGTGCTCGCCGTCCTGGTGCCGATGATGCTGCTCAATCACGGCGTCCGGAGAGGTGTCCGGGCTGGTCAGGTGACCACGTTCGAGTTCAGCGACGACGGGCTGGCCAGTTCGGATGCGGAGAGTCGGCACTCGTACGCGTGGCGGGCTTTTCGGTCGGTTGAGATGCTTTCAGGGCAGCTGGTCTTCCGGCTCGGAGGAGCCCGTCTTCTGCCGGTCCCCACGGCCGGGTTGACTGCCGCCGAGATCAACCAGGTGCTGGTGCTGGCCGCGGCCGGTGGCCTGCCGGTGCGGCGTCGTTAGGCGTCTGGCAACCCTCAGGCGGTCGGCCAGGTCCGGAAGTTCTGCGCCGAGCGGCTTGCCGTCGGACCGCGTTGCCCCTGGTAACGGGAGCCGTAGACGGCGGAGCCATACGGGTGCTCGGCCGGGCTGGACAGGCGGAAGATGCACAGCTGGCCGATCTTCATTCCCGGCCAGAGCTTGATCGGCAGGTTGGCCACATTGGAGAGCTCCAGCGTGACGTGACCCGAGAAGCCCGGGTCGATGAAGCCCGCCGTGGAGTGGGTGAGCAGTCCGAGGCGGCCGAGACTGCTCTTGCCCTCGAGCCGCGCCGCCAGCGCCTGACCGAGTGTGATCACCTCAAGGGTGGACGCGAGCACGAACTCGCCCGGATGCAACACGAACGGCTGACCATCCTGGACCTCCAGCGAAGCGGTCAGCTCATCCTGCTGCTCGGCCGGGTCGATGTGCGTGTACAGGTGGTTGTTGAAGACCCGGAAGAAGCGGTCCAGCCGGACGTCGATGCTGGACGGCTGCATGAGCGCCGGCTCGAACGGCTCCAGCGAGAGGTCCCCGGATTTGATCTCGGAGACCAGGTCACGGTCGGAGAGCAGCATCGCAACACCATACCGACCTGTCCGAATCGGCGTGTTCGGTGGATGTGTCGAACGTATGTTCGATAGAATGCTCCCATGGCTTCCTGGTCCGTTTTCGCCGCCGCCGAGCCGATGCTCGCCGCCGGCATCCGTGCGCTCCTCCAGCAGTACGGCCCCGGCATGGGCTACCTGGCGACCATTCGCGCAGGCGGCGGCCCCCGCGTGCACCCGGTCTCCCCGGTCTTCACCGACGACGGCGTCTACTGCTTCATCGTCGACTCACCGAAACGCCGCGACCTCGACCGCGACGGCCGCTACGCCCTCCACGCCTACCCACCCGAGGACAACGACGACGAGGCCTGCATCACCGGCCACGCCCTCCCCGTCCACGACCCCCTGACCATCACCCACCTGGCCGGCGCCCTCCACGCCTCCCCCGACGTCGACTGGCGCCTCTACGAGCTGACCGTCGAGACCGCGATGCTCCGCCACCACGGGCCGGCCGGAGCCCTGCCGCTGGCGGCGACGCCTTTCGTTCCCGCGTTCGCCCAGACGTGGCGCGCTCCGAGCAACTTACGGCGGAGGCTCGCGGTTGCCGGCTGAGTGGGCGGGGCCGGCCTTCCCTTTCGTGCGGGGTTGCGCCCTTCGCAATTGTCGGCTGAGTGCTGGGTTCCGCCGACTGCGGTCGTCGGCTGAGTGGGCGGTTCCGCCGTTCGCAGTCGTTGGCTGAGTGGGCGGTTCCGCCGTTCGCAGTCGTTGGCTGAGTGCGGGGGGCGGTTCCGCCGCAGAGCTGGATAATCAGGTACAGTGGGGCCGCTTGCGGGTGTAGTTCAATGGCAGAACATCAGCTTCCCAAGCTGACAGTGCGGGTTCGATTCCCGTCACCCGCTCCACGAACGGAAGCCCTGGTCAGGACCGATGGTCCGCCAGGGCTTCCGTCGTTCTAGGCCATGCTGAAACAGGGATGGGCCATTAGTGCGGTGACCGCATACGTTCGCCAGGTCGCCGGCTGCCCGGCGCGGACGGAGAACTGCTGTTGAGCGGCTCTCCGCGCGGCCTTCACCGCTCTGTCGGCTATTTGCGGTCGGGGAGGATGCCGATCGCCGGCAGGATTGCCTGGTCGACGATCGCGGCGAGCTTCTCGTCGTCCGGCAGGTCGTTGGCGTCCGTGACGTGCTTGAACACCAGGGCCTCCCCGATGTCACGCACCACCGGCGTTATCAGGTCAGGGTCGATCTGCCCCTGCGCGGCGTAATGGCGCAGCACCGTGTCGGTGAAGGTGCCGCCACGGGCGTCGAAGACTCGGTCGTACAGCGCCTCGACCAGTTCCGGATGGCGTTGCCGTTCGGCCATGACAGCCCTGACGGCGATCCCAGCTGGTGCGATCATCCAGGCGATGAGCTGCCTCAGCGCTTGGATCAGGTCGCCGCGCAGATCGTCGGCGCCCGGCGACGGCAGCTCCTGGGGATGCGCCTCGTAGAGCGCGTCCAACAGCAGGTCTCGGGGCGCCGGCCAGCGCCGGTACAGCGACGATTTCGCGGTCGCCGCGCGCTTGGCTATGCCCTCCATGGTGAGCCCGCCGACCCCCACCTCGGCCACCTCGGCGAGAACCGCGGCGTGGATGGCCTGGATCAGATCGTCTCCCCGGCGCCGGGAGCGTCGCGGTGTCGGGACCTGCGGCTCTTCGCTCAAGACGGCTCCAGTCTAAGAAACGCTTGCGTATCTAAAATGCGCAAGGTTAGATACGCTTGCGTAGCTAAACGACCGGGTACGCCGCCGGCCTTCCGGCCATTCTGCCGCGCCTCAATCAATGTCCAACTCCGAGAAACGGGGTGTCAGGTGCCCAGACTTGTCATCGAGCCCGCCGCCGGTCCGCTCGGCGCCGCCGTCGGTCTGCCCGCCAGATCGCTCGCACCCGACCTTGCCCGCGGAGCGATGCTACTGCTCATCGCGTTGGCCCACGCGCACATGTATCTGTACGGCCACCCCACCGGCTTTCGCGGCTACGACCTGACCGGCGGCCCGATCGACCGGGTCGTCGCCGGCCTTCAGGTGCTCCTGGTCGACGCCCGCGCGCTGCCGATGTTCGCCGCGCTCTTCGGCTACGGACTGGTCCAGCTGGCCAACAGGCAGCTCGCGGCCGGAGCCGGATGGCCGGACGTACGCCGCCTGTTGCGCCGCCGCAGCCTCTGGCTGATCGCATTCGGCTTCGCCCACGCGCTGCTGTTGTTCTTCGGCGACATCCTGGTCACCTACGGGCTGCTGGCGCTGATCCTGGTGGGCATGGTGCGGGCCCGCGACCGGGTGCTGCTCTGGGTCGCCGGCCTGTGGATCCTGGTGTTCGCCGCGCTTGCCATGCTGCCGGCGTGGGCCATCATCACCGAGGGGTCGCCGCCGCTGCCCACCAGCGTCGAGTCACCGGTCGAGGCGGTCGGCCAGCGGTTGGCGGTCTGGGCCGGGCTCGGACCGATGCTGGCCCTGGACATCGTCACCCCGTTCCTGCTCGGCATCTGGGCGGCCCGGCGCCGGCTGCTCGACGAGCCCGGCCGTCACCGGGCCCTGCTGGCGCGGGTCGCGGCGGCCGGACTCGCCATCACGATCCTCGGCGGTGCTCCGCTGGCCCTGATCGACTCAGGGGTTTGGACGGATTGGACGACGGGTGCCGCACTGCTGGCTTATTCAGTGCACAGCGTGACCGGCATCGCCGGCGGGCTCGCCTACGCCGCAATGGCCGACCTTCTCGCACACCGCGCCGCCGACACGCCCGGACGAGTGACCACCCCGCCGGCCGCCGGACGAGTGACCACCCCGCTGGCCGCCCGACCGGTGATTACCCCGCCGGCCGCCCGACCGGTGAGCACAGCGCCGGCCGCCGGACCGGTCACCACAGCTCTGGCCGCCTGTGGGCAGCGGTCCCTCACCTGCTATCTGCTCCAGTCCGTCATCTTCGTAGCGTTCTTCGCACCGTTCACCCTCGGACTGGGCGGGCGCCTCGGCGACGCCGGAGCATCCGCGCTGGCGCTCGGCACCTGGCTGACAACCGTGCTGCTGGCCGACCTGATGCGCCGGGCCGGATGGCGCGGGCCGGCCGAGCAACTGCTCCGCCGGCTGACGTACACCACTCGTCGATCCGCCTCGCCCCACGAGCCGAACATCCGGTAGACCACCACCCGCAACGCCGCGCACCCGGTGCCGTCGCCCTCGGCGGCCCGGCAAAAGCGGCAAGCAGCGGCAAGCGGCAAGCGGCGGCGAGCGGCGGCGAGCGGCGAGCGGCGGCGAGCGGCAAGCAGCAGCAAGCTGCGGCAAGCGCCGAGCGACAGTCGGTCAGCGGGCGCGGTCGTAGGTGAGGGAGAGCTCGCCGCCGTCACCAACAACCTTCCTGGTCAGGGTCCAGTTGGCAGCGGGCAGGCCGTCGTCGAAGAGGCGGGGCCCGGCGCCCAGGAACAGCGGCAGAACCATCAAGGAGAGGCGGTCGACCTTGTCGGCGGCCAGCAGGGGCTTGATGACGCTGGCGCTGGAGAGGACGAGGATGTCGCCACCCGGCGTGGACTTGAGGTCGTCGGCGACTTCGGGGGCAGGCTTGTTCAGGACGGTCGTCCGCTCCCACGGCGCCGAGTCGAGGGTGGAGGAGAGGACCGTCTTGTCGACGTCGACCAGCCACTTGGCGAAGGCCTCGTCGCGGGGGTCGGCGCCCTCCATACCGATGACGGTGGGCCAGAAGCCGAGGAAACCTTCGGCGTTGACCCGGCCGAGCAGTGCGGTGGTGGCCGGTTCCCAGAGGCTGGTCAGGTGGTCGCGGGCCACGTCGGAGACGGCGTAGGGCATGACCCAACTCATGTCGATCGGGTTCTCCTGGCGGGCGTAACGCCCGTCAAGGGAGAGGGTCATGTTGGTGACGATCCTGCGGGCGGCGGTCTGCGTTGTCACTTCGGACTCCTGGTGTCAGCGGCGGGAGCCGCGAGGGTGTCAGCGGCGGGAGCCGCGAGGGTGTCAGCGGCGGCGGCCGGAAAAGCAGCGGACGGAAAAGCAGCGGACGGGACAGTGCCGGCCGGAAAAGCAGCGGCCGAACGAGCAGCGGCCGGAGAAGCGCCAGCCGGAAGAGTGGCAATGAGCTTGTCGAGGCTCTGCCCGAACCCGATCTCGATGCCCGCGATGAAGTCGGCCGAGTCGACGGTGCTGTTGGTAACGCGGTAGAGGACTTCGAGGTCTGTCCCGGTAGCGGTCGGCCGGAGATCAAGCTCGACGTGAGCGGTGAAGGCAGCACCACCGCCCGGGAGCAGCGGAGACAACCGGTAAACAAGGTGCTCGGCGGCTCGGATTTCATCGACGACGCCCTCGGCACGGCCGACGATCGTGTCGGAGCCGTCGAGGTCGTCGACGTCGCGGTATTCCTGGACGATGCGGCCGCCGGGTCGTGCCTCGAAGGTGAACTCGGAGACGCGGAGGTCGTCGGGCGCCCACCAGCGGGCGAGCAGGGCCGGGTCGGTCAGGTGGGGCCAGAGCTGCTCGGGCGGCACGCCCACCGACCTGACGAAGGTGAACGACCGGCCGTCTGCCCAGCCCGGCTCGTGCGCAGCCGACCGCTCCGCGTGGAGGTTGTCCCGGTAGAGGTGGAAGGCCTGCGCCTGGTCCGCACCGTCGGCCAGCCGGAGCAGCTCGGTGGCGAGATCACGCAGGACGGTGGGCTGGAGCTCGTAGATGCGGCGCTGCCCGGTGCGATGCGAGACGACGACGCCCGCCCGCTCCAGGGCCTGTAGGTGCTTGGTCGTCTGGGGCTGACGCGCCTCCGCCAGCTGGGCGAGGACCCCGACGGAACGGGGCCGCTCGGCCAGTAGTGCCACGAGCCGCCACCGAGCGGGATCGGCCAGTGCGGCAAGGAGTACGTCCATGCCGCAATCATTCTTCTAGAAGAATATTCCTGTCAAGGAATAGTTTCCCCGATCCTGACGAAGACGTCGTCGATGGCGCCGGCGAACTGGTCGTTGCCCTGGGCCAGACCCTTGCCGCCGATGCGCAGCGGCTCGGTGTTCGCGATCGCGAGCACAGGAGGCACCGGCACCGAGGCGCGTGGCCGACCGTCGACGATCATGAAGAGGCGGTTCGGGGTGCGGTAGCACTCCAGCGCGTGCCAGGTGCCGTCGGCCACGTCGATCCAGGGCTCGGCGCGGTAGATGCGGGCCCGCTGACCGGCGATGACGCAGCTGGGATGGCCCTGCCGGTGGTCGACCTGGAGCTTGAACTGGCTCATCCCACCGACGGAGTACCCCTTCTGAACCACGTTCGCGCCGTCGGCCAGGTCGCCGTGGGTCATCAGGACGGAGGCGCCGTAGCGCAGGGGGCGCCGGCCGGGGTTGAGGTTGTCGTCACGGATGCCTTCGAGGATCGCGCGGGGGCAGTCGCGCTCCCTCGGCAGGGCGCATCGGTCGGGATAGGCAACTGCCAGACCACCACGCTGGGGTACGAGACGCAGCCGGCCGCCATTCTGCCCGAGCGGCCGGAGGAGGTGGCGCCCGTCGACGTCCACGATCGGGCGGCGCACCCCGGCGTCGAACGTGTACCGAACGGTCACCGGTCCACCCGCCACCCCGATCGGATCCGGCGACACAGGCCGGGGGACGGCCCCCGGCGGCACGGGCCGGGAGACGGCTCTACCCGCCGAGGTCCGAGAAGGGGCAGGCAGGGAGGAAGCGGGCCGGGAGGAGTCGCCGAGGTTGTCGAGGACACCGGCAACGGGCGGCGTCCGGACACCACCCGAGGCGCGCGGGCCGGCCGGAGCGGCGGGGGCGTGACCGGCGAAGAGGAGGGCACTGCCCAGAACGAGGGTTGCTGACAGGGCGCCTACCGATACGACGCGCCGCCGAGAGTGAAGCATGGGGATATTGTCCGGATTACCACTTGACTACCCAAATGAAACACCGGTCAACACCAAATGCACCCGAACGCGTTCGGCCGAACCGCCGACGCCGAACCGGGGAAGCGGAACCGCCGAGGCCGAACAGGGAAGCGGAACCGCAGAAGCCGAACAGGGAAGCGAACCCGAGACAGCCGAACCGGCGAACGCAAGATGCCGAACCGGGCGATCAGCGCGCCCGGACCACCGCCTCCGCCGCCCCGGCCGACTCCCCCACCACCGCATGCAGCACGTCATCCAGCGTGATCACCCCGAGCGGCCGCCGCCCATCGCTGACCAGCACGATGTGCAGCCGATCCCGGCGCATCGTCAGCAGCAGATCGGCCAGGCTCCGCTCCGGCGACACCACCGCCAGGGGGCGGATCACCTCAGGTGTTATCGGAAGGCGGCGCTGCGTTGCCCCGTACCCGAGAACGTCCTTGATGTGCACGAAGCCCAGCACCCGCCGGGTGTCGCGCTGGACCACCGGAAAGCGTGACCGGCCGCTGCGGGTCGCCACCGATTCCAAGGTCGCCGGCGAGACGTCGGCGGCCACCGTCGTGACCCGCGACCAGGGCAGGAGCGTGTCGGCGGCGGTGCGGTTGTTGAGGCCGAGCGCGGCGTGGATGCGCGCGTACTGCTCGGAGCCGAGCAGACCCTCGCTGCGCGCCTGGGTGACCATGCCGGCGAGTTCCTCGGCGGTGAAGACGGTCTTGACCGCGTCGGTGGTTTCGATCTTCCAGAGGCCGAGGATGAGGCCGGATGCCCAGCGCATCGCGGTCAGCAGGGGCTTGGTCGCGGTGCAGAACGCCAGCATGAACGGGCCGAGGATGAGCGCCGAGCGTTCCGGGCCGGCCAGCGTGATGTTCTTCGGGACCATCTCGCCGATCACGGTGTGCAGGAAGGTCACGATCATCAGCGCGACGACGAAGGCGACCGGGTGCACCGCGTTGTCCGGCAGCCCGGTCGCGGCGAACGGGTCCTCCAGCAGGTGCGCGATCGTGGGCTCGGCGATCGCGCCGAGGACCAGCGTGCAGATCGTGATACCGAGCTGCGCTCCGGCGATCATCAGCGGGATCTGGCTCATCGCGGAGAGCGCCCAGCGGGCCGCCTTGGAGGTCTCGGCGAGCGGTTCCAGCGCGGTACGCCGGGACGCGATCAGAGCGAACTCGCCGCCGACGAAGAGGCCGTTGCCGATCAGGAGTACGGCGACGAACAGCAGCTCAGTCATCGGCGGGCTCCGGCGGCGCGACCACACGCACCTGCTCGATGCGGTGCCGGTCGACCTCCATCACGGTGAACTCCCACCCCTGCTCCTCGAGCGACTCGCCGACCACCGGGATGTGGCCGAGGCGGGCGAGGAGAAAACCGGCAAGAGTCTCGTACGGGCCTTCGGGCAGTTGGAATCCGGTCTGCTCGAGCACCTCGTCCTCGCGCAGCAGGCCGTCGGTCAGGAAGGTCTTCTCCCCGCCCGGCGCGGTCACCTCCTGGCTGCCGATCTCGTCGAGGTCGATGTCGTGCTCGTCGGCGATCTCACCGACCAGCTCCTCGATCAGGTCCTCGACCGTCACGACGCCGTCGGTTCCGCCGTACTCGTCGACCACGATCGCCAGGTCGGCGCCGGCGGCGCGCAGGGCGGCCAGCACCTTGTCGAGGCTGAGGCTCTCCGGAACGTAGACCGGTTCCTTGGCGAGCGTGGAGACCCGGGTCGCGGCTCGGCGCTCGGGCGGGACACCCAGCGCCTCGTTGACCCCGACCACCCCGGTCACGACGTCGAGCGTGTCCTCGTACACCGGAAAGCGGGTGTGGCCGGTCTCCCGCGCCACCGTGATCAGGTCCGCGGCGCTCGCGGTGGTCTTGAGGCCGACCACGTCGACGCGCGGGGTCATCGCCTTGGCCGCGCGTTTCTCGCCGAACCGGATGGTGCGGCGCAGCAGGGTCGCGGTCTCGTTGGGCAGCGCGCCGGCCCGGGCGCTGATCGCCGCGAGCAGGCCGAGTTCCTCCGGGGAGCGGGCGCTGGCCAGCTCCTCCTGCGGTTCGATACCGAGGCGGCGGACCAGCCAGTTCGCCGTGCCGTTGAGCGCGGCGATCAGCCATTTGAAGAGGATCGAGAAGCCGCGCAGCGGGGCGGCGGTTGCCAGCGCCACACGCATCGGGCGGGCCAGCGCGGCGTTCTTCGGCACGAGCTCACCGAAGAGCATCGAGACCAGGGTCGCCACGACCAGAGCGCACACGTGGGTGACGGTTTCGGTACGCGACCCGGCGAGTGGCTCCACGACGGGGATGAAGAGCTCGGACAGGGCCGGCTCGGCCAGGTAACCGGTGAGCAGCGCGGTGAGCGTGATGCCCAGCTGCGCACCGGAGAGCTGGAAAGACAGGCCGTGCAGGGCGTTACGGACGGTCCGGGCTCTGCGGTCACCGGCTGTCGCGCGTTGCTCGATCTCCGCTCTATCGACGGTGACCAGCCCGAACTCGGCGGCCACGAAGAACGCGTTGCCAGCCGTGAGCAGCACAAAGGCCACCAGCGGGAGCACCGCGGTCAGGAACAGGCCGTCCATGATCGCTTCACCTCGGCCATCATTGTGCCGGATTCGGGCCGATCGGCACCAACCACACCCGTGACAAGGACAACACTTGCCGCTGAAACGGCGACGGCCGCGAGCATCACGCTCGCGGCCGTCACCTCAAATCCGTCAGGCTTCCTGCTTGAGTGATCTGAGCAGCACGGTCGCGACGTCGACGACCTCGACCTCTTCCTGCTTGCCCTTGCCGGTCACCCCGTCGCCGATCATCGTGTAGCAGAACGGGCAGCCCACGGCGATCGTCTTCGCGCCGGTCGCGAGGGCCTCCTCGGTGCGCTCGACGTTGATCCGCTTGCCGATGCGCTCCTCCATCCACATCCGGGCGCCGCCGGCACCGCAGCAGAACGACCGCTCCTGGTTGCGCGGCATCTCGATCAAGCCGCTGGCGCGGCCACCGGACTCGATCCCGGTGCTGTCCTGGCTCTTTCCGGCTGCGCCTCCAAGAGCCGAGCCGAGCACCTCGCGCGGCGCCTCGAAGACGCGGTTGTGCCGGCCCAGGTAGCAGGGGTCGTGGTAGGTGACGCCGCCGTCGACAGGCTGCACCGGCGTCAGCTTGCCGGTGGCGACCAGGTGGGCCAGCAGCTGGGTGTGGTGCACCACCTCGACCTTGAGGCCGAGCTGCTCGTACTCGTTGCCCAGCGTGTTGAAACAGTGCGGGCAGGTCGCGACGATCTTTTTGACCCCGGCCTCCTGCAACGTCTCGACATTCTGCTGAGCGAGCATCTGATAGATGAACTCGTTGCCGATCCGGCGGGCCGGGTCACCCGAGCAGGTCTCGCCCTCACCGAGGATGGCGTAGTTGACGCCGGCCTCGTTCAGCAGCGTGGCCACCGCGCGGGTGGTCTTCTTGGCCCGGTCCTCGAAGGCGCCGGCGCAGCCGACCCAGAACAGGTAGTCGAAGTCCTCGACCTCGCCGACCCGCGGCACCTCGAAGGGCAGGCCCTTGGTCCAGTCCTCGCGGGTGTTCTGCGGCGCGCCCCACGGGTTGCCCTTGTTCTCCAGGTTGCGCAGCATGACGCCGGCCTCGGAGGGGAAACTCGACTCGATGAGCACCTGGTAGCGGCGCATGTCGACGATGTGGTCGATGTGCTCGATGTCGACCGGGCACTGCTCGACGCAGGCGCCGCAGGTGGTGCAGGACCAGAGCACGTCCGGGTCGATGATGCCGTTCTCGTCGACGCCGCCGATCAGCGGGCGCTCGGACTCGGCCATCGCGAGGACGTCGACGCCGGCGAGCTGCGCCTCGGTCCCCTTCTCCTCGCCCATCAGATCTTTGCCGCCGCCGGCCAGAAGATAAGGGGCTTTCGCGTACGCGTGATCCCGCAGCGACAGCACGAGAAGTTTCGGGGAGAGCGGCTTGGCGGTGTTCCAGGCCGGACACTGCGACTGGCACCGGCCGCACTCCGTACAGGTGGAGAAGTCCAGCAGTCCCTTCCAGGTGAACTGCTCGACCTGGGCGACGCCGAACTGGTCCTTCTCCGGGTCGGCCTCCTCGAAGTCGAGCGGCTTGCCCCCGCTCATCATCGGCTTCAGCGCGCCGAGGCCGGAACCGGCCGGCTTCTCCGGGCTGCGCTTGAAGTAGATGTTGAAGAAGGCCAGGAAGCGGTGCCAGGCCACACCCATCGTCGGGTTCAGCGAGATGGTGATCAGCCAGGCCATCGAGATGAAGATCTTGATAAGGGCGGCCCAGGTGCCACCGTCCTCCCAGGCCGGCAGCACGGAGCCGATCGCGTGGCTGAGCGGGGTCGCCCACACCGGGTACTCGAAGTGGTCCGTGGCGACCTTGAAGCCGCGGATCAGGAAGCCGAAGATCAGCACGCCGACGATGACGGCCTCGACGAAGTACGCCTGCCACATGGTCGAGCCGAGGAACCGGCTCCGCTTCGTGCTGCCCGGCTTGTCCCGCTGCCGTCGGTAGATCAGGTAGAGGATGCCGATCAGGCCCAGGATCCCGATCCACTCGGTGACCAGGCCGAAGATCGTCCAGTGCCCGATGATCGGGAGGCCGGCCTCGGGGTCGACGACCTCGAAGTACGCCTCGAGCACCAGCAGCGACAGGATGACGAACGAGACCATCACGAACCAGTGGGCGGCGCCGATCGCGCTCCACTTCAACATCCTGGTGTGACCCACGGTCTCCACCAGCATGGTTCTGGTCCGGGTCTTCGGCTCGGTGAAGCGTGCCGGGTCCGGCTGTCCCTGACGGATCACTGCCGTGATCGTGAGGACGGCGCGGACCGCGAGGTAGACGGCCACCACCGTGACCGCCCCGGCTAAGACGGTGGCGACGATCTGCGCGATGCCCATCTGCGTTGTGCCTCCTCGGTCCGGCGGTGCGCCAGACCATGTTACCCACGAGTAATAGACGAGCGCGCGCCGTAGGTCAAGGATGCGCCCCAGGCCAAAGCGCACCCCACGCCGAACGGGGGTGCGCTCACTTCCGACGATTTTCACGTATCCGCGGGATGCGGATACGTGTTGTCAGCGCCAGCGGGGACAGAGGGCCCAGCGGATCGTCAGCGCCAGCGGGACAGCAGACCCAGCGAGGCGACCATGCAACCGAACCCGACAGCCAGGTTCCAGTAGCGCCAGCTCTCGACCGGCCACTGCTGTGACGAGAGGTAATAGACGACCAGCCACCCGATGCCGATGACGATCAGGCTCACCGCGGTGACTGGCAGCCAGATCGGACTCGGCTTCTTCGACGCAGCCGCACTCACCGCCGGGCTGATGTCCGACGGCGGGGTGTAGACCTTCTTCTTGCGAACCTGAGACTTCGGCACGGTGCTCTCCTGAGGGCAACAAGTGGTGAACAACCCACCGCTGAGCGGCTCCGGGATCCCCGAATGCTGCCCGTGGCGAATACTGTTCGACAGCTAGCGTAGTCAAGTCGATGCGGAGACAGGCACCCGCCGGGGCAGGAAAATACTCCCGCGTCGGGTGTTGAGGGGGCTCGGTGGTCTTTCGAGGGGGAGGCGACGTGGACGACGGCGCCGGTGGGGCCTCCTGGCGGATGGTGCTGCGCCGTGCCGCACGCGGCCTTCGGCCACGCCGAAACCAGCACATAACAATCTGGTCAGCGGGGGTTCCGCTGATCGCTTTGGCGGCGGGTCTGCTCTTCACCACCTCCGCGACAACCGCAGACGGTACGGCACTGCGCGATGACCGCCGTCCGCAACTGACCCAATTGATCACTGAGAAGCGGGAACGCCTCACCGCCAGTGAAAAGCGGGCTGCCGAGCTTCTGGACGACGTGGACGACGAGACCGCCCGGCTGGCCGAGGTGGACCAGCCGGTAATGAGCGCGCGGCAGCACGCGGACGCCCTGCGCGAGCCCGCCGGCTTCACGGCACTGCACGGGCCTGGCCTCACGGTGACACTCAACGACTCGCCGCGACGGGGAACCGACTTCGGCGAGAACGCACCGGACAATGACGATCTCGTGGTGCATCAGGGTGACGTCCAGGCGGTCGTCAACGGACTCTGGGCTGGTGGAGCGGAGGCTATGACGATCATGGATGTCCGCGTGATCTCCACGAGCGCGGTACGCTGTGTCGGCAACACGCTGCTCCTTCACGGCCAGGTCTTCTCACCCCCCTTCAAGATCACCGCGATCGGCGAACCCACAACCATGCGTCAAGCGTTGGGGTCGTCAGAGGGAGTCAGGCAGTTCCGCGAGGCCGTCGCCGACTTCGGGCTCGGTTACACGGAAAAGGTGGAGAAGAACGTGACAGTGCGGGCGTACGACGGATCGACCGACCTCCGATCGGCGCAGGCTGCCCAGTGATGGTTCCCCCCGAGCACCCCGCCAGCCCGCCCGGCAAGGGCCGCCACCGCGCTCCCGACGGCGACGCGCAGACCGCCTTCATCCCCCGGATCACCGACACCTCACCCGACGGTGTCCCCGGCGGCCCACTGGCACCCCCGGTCGGCCTCGGCGGCAACGTCGACCCACGCCCACCCCGGCCCGCCGCGGCACCGCCCGCGAGCCAGCCGATGGCACCGCCCGCCGGCCAGCCGATCGCGCCGCAGGTGAGCCAGCCGATGGCGCCGCCCGCCGGCCTGCCGATCGCGCCACCCACCGGCCAGCCGATCGCGCCGCAGGTGAGCCAGCCGGCGGCACCGGCTGCCGGCCTGCCGATGACGCCTCAGCCTGATCGTTTCTCCGCGGCGCCTCACGCAGCCTCGGGCAGCGGCACAGGAGCGCCGTTCGCGGGCGAAAACCGCGGTAATGGCAGTCCGGTCACCCCGCAGCCGCTCGCGGCCGCTCAGCCCTTCACGGCCGCTCAGCCGCTCGTGGCTCCTCAGCCCTTCGTGGCCACTCAGCCGCCGCCGAACCCGCAACCGGCACGCGGAGCGGCAGCCCACTCCGAGCCGGTCGCGCCGCACAGTGGGGGCGGCTGGCAGGGAAGTTCGTCGACGGATCCATCGGTCACCGCCCAGATCGGCGCGCCTCAGGCCACCTCGGGATGGCCGTCAGCGCCGGACCGGCGCGCGCCCGAGGAGCCGCCCGCTCCCGCCTGGCCCCCGGCCTCCCGCGCGAGCGCACCGGCCGGCGGGTCCGGCTGGGCCTCAGGGGCACCCGCCGCAGCAGAGCCGACCGGCCGGCACGGCAGCGCCGCTACGCCGCCGATGCCCCGCGGCTGGGACGCGAACGCACCTCAACGAGCGAACGGAACGGCTTCGGTGCCACGCCCCGGCGCCGAGACGAACGGCTGGCACCCCACGGTGGCGCCGCCCACGGACAGCAGCACCACAGCCTGGCTGCCGACCGCGAGCCCGACCCGCCCGCCCGCGACCCCGGCAGCGCCTCACAACCCGGCAGCGCCCCACAGTGCGGCACTCCACCCGGGTCTGGCACCGGCACCGGCCGCGAACCCCGCGCCGAACGGCTGGGCACCATCGGTCAGCCCGGCGAACGGCGGCAGCCCGGCACTCACCCCCGGCTACGGGCAGCAGCCGCCCGTCACCGCGCCGACGAATGACCCCAGTCCGACTGCTGTCATCCGTACCATCGACGCTCCCACCGGCTTGCTCCCCGCGTTGCCGCAGGGCGCCCCCCTGCCCGGCAAGCTCACCGCGCTACCGCCCGGCGGGGCCGCCCAGGCCGCCCGCGACGCAGCCGGCCCCGAGGCCGCACTGGGCGCGGCCTCGGTCTCCCCTGCGCCCGCGGCCCGGCCCGGCGGCTCTGACGACGACGCCGCGGCCGAGCCCGCGGAGCCCGTCGAGCCGAAGCGGGGTGAGCGGGTGGTCAAGCTCCGCCCGGAGCAGACCGACGAGGGCTACAAGAGCGTCTACTCGGAGCTGACCCGCCCGACGATCGCCTCGCGGCTGCGGACCGGCATCCGCACCTCGGGCGAAGTGATGATCACTTTCGGTCTGGTGGTGCTTCTCTTCGCGGGCTACCAGGTCTTCGGGAACTCGGCCAAGGTGCAGTCCGAGCAGGACAACCTCGACCAGGAGCTGGATCAGGCCTGGAACGACCCGACCGTGGCGCCGACACCCAGCAACAACGTCAAGGCTCCGGCGGCACCGAAGGACGGGCTGGTCGGGCGCCTCTACATCCCGAAGTTCGACAAGAAGTGGGTGGTCGTCGACGGCGTGCAGCCCGACGACATCCGGTACGCCCCCGGCCACTACCCGGACTCCGCGAAGCCCGGCGACATCGGCAACTTCTCGGTCGCCGGCCACCGGATCAAGAAGATCTTCTGGCGGCTCGACGAGCTCACGACCGGTGACGTGATCGGCGTGGAGACCCGCGACAGCTGGTACGTCTACCACGTCTACAAGTCGGAGGTGGTGAAGCCGAACCAGGTCGAGGTGGTCGCCCCGGTTCCCGGCAAGCCCCGGGCGAAACCGACGAAGGCGCTGCTCACGCTCACCACGTGCAACCCGAAGTTCAACAACTACGAGCGGCTGATCGTGCACGCGGAACTGGTTCAGACGGTGCCGCGCGACCCGACGCTGGCCGACGCCGGCATGCCGGCGGAGATGAAGGCGTAGCCGATGTACGGGTGGATCTGGCGCAAGCTCCCGGGTGCCCTCTGGCACAAGGTCACCACGTCCCTGGTGCTGGTCACGGCGATCGGCGCACTCCTCTGGTATGTCGTCTTCCCGTGGGCGACACCCCTGCTGCCGTTCGACGACGTCCAGGTCGAGGCGGGCACCGAGCAGGTCGACTCGGACTCCGGCATCCCCGGCGACGCGGGCATCCCGGGCGACGACCCGGACGCCGGCGCCCCCGACGAGATCCCCTACAGCGTGACCTCCAACCATCCCGAGCCCAGTCCCAGCAGGTGATGACGTGCGCATTCTCGTGATCGACAACTACGACTCGTTCGTCTTCAACCTCGTGCAGTACCTGGAGCAGCTCGGCGCGCGGTGCGAGGTGCGGCGCAACGACGAGATCTCGGTCGCCGACGTGGGCGGCTTCGGTGCGGCCGGCATCCTGCTCTCCCCCGGTCCGGGCGAGCCGACCCGCGCCGGGATCATGATGGACGTGATCAAGGAGTACGCCGGGAAGATCCCGATGTTCGGCGTCTGCCTCGGTCACCAGGCGATCGGCGCGGCTTTCGGCGCGACCGTGACCCGGGCTCCGGAGCTGCTGCACGGCAAGACGTCCGAGGTGCATCACCAGGGTGCGGGTGTGCTGGCCGGGCTGCCCGAGCCGTTCACGGCGACCCGGTACCACTCACTGGCTGTGCTCCCGGAGACGCTGCCGGCCGAGATCGAGGTGACCGGCCGTACCGAATCGGGTGTGGTCATGGCGATGCGCCACCGCGACCTTCCGATCGAGGGTGTGCAGTTCCACCCGGAGTCGGTGCTGACCGAGGGCGGTCACACCATGCTGGCGAACTGGCTGGCGTCGTGCGGCCTGCCGTCGGCGCTGGAGAAGGCCCCGCCGCTGGCCGCCGAGGTCGAAGCCCGCCGCCGCTCCGCATTCGCCACGGTCTGAGCAGGCGTTCAAGGCTGACAGAACGAAGAAGGCCGGTAACCCGAGAGGGCTACCGGCCTTCCGCCGTTCTCAGCAGGAGGATTACTCCTGGCCGTCACCACCGCCGTTGCCGGTCTCGCCGTCCGTCGGTGTTGAACTACTCGGATCAGGCTCTCCGCCACCCGGCTGGACCACCGTGATGGTCACTGTGGCGCTCTTCTCGACCTTCTTGCCACCCTTGGGGTCCTGGCTGATCACCGAGTTGGGATCCCCGCCGCTGGCCACGAACCGGACCTCGACGTTCAGCCCGTCCTGTTCGAGCAGCGCCTGCGCGACCTCCTGGGACTTGCCGACCACGTTCTGCACGATGACCTGGCTGTTGTTGGAGACCCGCACCGTGATCGACGTGCCGGGGTCGACCTTCTCGCCGGCACTCTCGACGGAGAGGACCTCGCCCTTGGGCTTCTCCGAGTCGCTCGTCCGGATCACCGGCTCGAGGCCGACGCCCCGCAGGGTCGCCTCGGCGGAACTCTGGTTGCCGCCGACCAGGCCCTTGGGAACCGTGACCTGCTCAGGTGCGTTGCAGATCTGATAGGAGACGGCCGCGTTGAGCTCGACCGAAGTACCGGTTTCCGGCGTCTGCTTCTTGACCGTGCCGTCGCAGTCCTTGTCGACCGTCGGCTTCTCGGCCTGCACGTTCGTCAGTTTCGCGTTGGCGACCTCGGCCTGCACCTCGTCGGGGGTCAGCCCGATCAGTTTCGGCATCTGGATCGTCGTCGGCGCGGCGGTGTTGTCGCCGTTGTCCTTGTCGTCCTGGTTGCTCAACGCGAGGGCGACGCCGAGAACGACCACCACCAGGAAACTGAGCCCGGCCAGCACGGCCATCACCCAGGACGACTTGTTCTCCGGCTTGCGCGGCGGCGCCACACCGGCCGGAACCGTCCGCTGCATGGTGGTGGCGGCCTGCGGCTGCCACTGCCGCGGGTCGTTGGTCATCGCCACGGTCTCCGCCTGGCTCATCACCGGCGTGGCCATCACGGGACGACCGGAGACCGCGCGCAGAGCGTCGGCCCGCATCTCCTGTGCGCTCTGATAGCGGTTCAGCGGGTTCTTGGCGAGCGCCTTCAGCACTATCGCGTCGATGTCCGGCGGGAGGTCGCGGACGATCGAGCTCGGCGGCTTCGGGTCTTCGCGAACGTGCTGGTACGCGACGCTGACCGGGCTGTCGCCGACGAACGGCGGGTGGCCGACGACCAGCTCGAAGAGGACACAGCCGGCCGCGTACACATCGGAGCGGGCGTCGACGGACTCGCCGCGGGCCTGCTCGGGTGAGAGGTACTGAGCCGTACCGATCACCGCACTGGTCTGTGTCATCGTGGTGGCACCGCTGGCCAGGGCCCGGGCGATGCCGAAGTCCATCACCTTGACCTGGCCGTTCTGGGTGACCATCACATTGCCGGGCTTGATGTCGCGGTGGATGATCCCGTGCCGGTGGCTGAACTCCAGGGCGGCACAGATGTCGGCGATCATCTCGAGCGCACGACGTGGCTGGAGACGCTGCTCCTGGGCGAGCACCTCCTTGAGGGTCCGTCCGTTGACGAACTCCATCACGATGAACGGGAGCTTCTCGCCGGTCGCGGAGATCTCTTCGCCGGTGTCGTAGACGGCGACGATCGCGGGGTGGTTCAGCGCGGCGGAGTTCTGCGCCTCGCGACGGAACCGCTCCTGGAACGTTGCGTCGCGGGCCAGATCGGTGCGGAGCATCTTGATCGCCACGTCGCGGCCGAGGCGCAGGTCACGTCCCTTGTGCACCTCAGCCATACCGCCATAGCCGAGCAGCTCGCCGACCTGGTACCTGCCACCGAGCAGGCGGGCCTGCGCCGTCATAACGTCTGTCGTCCTTCGTTCGGTCGGATCCAGCCGAGCTGGGCATCGGCCTTAGTAAGACGGTACGACGCCACCAACACTGGGTCAGCGACCACGCCCGAGCGGAGGATAGCCGCAGAGCTGCTGTGATAGCCCAGCGTGTTGCTCGCGGCGGTATTGCCGTTGCCATGTCGTAACAGGAAAGAGATGACCCCGGCGCAGAGCAGGACCAGAAGTGCCAGCACCACGGCCAGCACCACCAGGACCTGACGGCCGAAGGGACTCTCCGGTTTGGCTGCCGGCGAGACGGGTGGTGAGTAGGCGTTGACCGGCGGCGCCGACTGTGGCCGGTACGGCGGCGGCATCTGCGGTGACGGCGAGGTGGGCACCGAGGCGGCACCGCGGGCACCGGAGACCGGTCGCGGCACCGAGGCCCGGGCCGCGGCACCGGACTGGGGCCTCGCCGGCGGCCCGGACTGCGGCCGGGCCGGCGCCGGGCTGACCGGACGCGAGTTGCGGGCCTGCTGCTGCTGGTGCTGCTGGTGCTGCACCGGCTGCTGCACGGCCGTGGTCAGCGAGGACGCGGCCTGACGGGCCACCGTCGCCATCGCCGAGGCGCTCGGCCAGCGGGCCGACGGGTCCTTGGACATCGCCCGGTCCACAATGGCGCGGACCGCGGGCGGGATGTCGCCGGGAAGCGGGCGCGGGTTCTCCCGGACGTGCTTCATGGCGATCTCGATCGGGGTCGACCCGTCGAACGGCCGGTGCCCGGAGAGGCACTGGTAGGCGACGACACCCAGCGCGTACACATCGGAGGCGGCCGTGGCGACGTCGCCGGCGGCCTGCTCCGGTGAGATGTAGGAGGCAGTGCCCAGCACCGCGCCCGCGACGGTGAGCTGACCCACCATCGCCGAGCGGGCGATGCCGAAGTCGGTCAGAACGAGGGTGCCGTTCGGCCGTACCAGAAGGTTTCCCGGTTTGACGTCACGATGCACGATGCCGTTGGCGTGTGCGGCCTGGAGTGCGTCGGCGGCCTGCGCAACCAGCGCCATCGTGCGCGCCGGCGTCAGCCGCCCCACCCGGCTCAGCGTCCGGGAGAGGGCGTCGCCCTCGACATACTCCATCACCAGGAAAGCGATCTGCTGATCGCTGCCGTAGTCGTAGACATCCACGACGCCCGGGTGATTGATGGTGGCCATGGTCCGCGCCTCACCGCGGAACCGCTCGGCGAAGCCCGGCTCGTCGAGGAGCGCGGGCAGCAGGATCTTGACAGCGACGATGCGGCCCAGCACCTCGTCGGTGCCGCGCCAGACGTCGCCCATACCCCCGCCGGCGATCCGCTCCTCCAAGCGGTACCGCCCACCGAGCGTGACCCCCGGGCGGATCATGTCAGTCCCCTCCCTGGCCCGCCGCGGCCTTCATGATGCGCCCGGCGATCCGGGCGGCCTCGGCGCTGGCGTGGCCACCGGGCACGTTCTCCAGCATGACGCAGGCCGCGGAGACCGCTTCGCCCTTGGAGTTGAAGGCGAAGCCGATGAACCAGCCGTGCGGGTTCGCACCCTCGGCGTTCTGGGCCGTTCCGGTCTTGCCGCCGACGGTGTAGTTGTCGATCTGTGCGTTCTTACCGGTACCGCCCTCGACGACGCTGACCATCATCTCCTTGAGCTTCCCGGCGACGTCCGCGTTGATCGGCTCGCGCAGCGTCTTCGGCTCGGCGGTGTAGATCGTCCGCCGGTCCGGGCCGAGCAACTTCTGCACCAGGTAGGGCCGCTTCTGGTCGCCGCCGTTGGCCACCGTGGCGGCCATCAGGGCGCCCTGGAGCGGCGTCATCCGGACGTCACGCTGACCGAGCGAGGACTGGGCCAGTGCGGCGGTGTCGGTGCTGCCATCAGGGTTCGTGATGTTACCCGTACGGCTGGCGGCGACGGCCAGACCGTTGTCGACGCTCTCCAGATCACCGATCCGCAGCGCCTCGTCCTCGAAGCCGAACGCCTTCGCGGTTCCCTTGATCTTGTCCGCCCCGAGCTTCACGCCGAGCCGGGAGAAGCCGGTGTTGCAGCTGGTCCGCAGGGCGTCCTTCAGGGTGATCTGGCTGCCCGGGCAGACCTCGTCCTCGGAGTTGCGGATCGTCGCGCCGCCCTCGCGGTAGACGGCGCCCGCCTCGATCTCGGTGTCGAGGTCGTAGTTGCTCTGCAGGGCGGCCGCCGAGACGATCACCTTGAAGACCGAGCCGGGCGGCAGGGTCGAGGCCACCGCGCGGTTCAGCAGCGGCTGGTCGTCGTCGCCGTTGAGCTTGTCGTACGCCTTCTTGGCCGCCGCCTGATCGTGGCTGACCAGCGGGTTCGGGTCGAAGCTCGGCATCGAGACCATCGCCTGGATCGCTCCGGTACGCGGATCGATCGCCACCGCCGCGCCCTTCTTCACCCCGCGCTCGTTGTTGGTCATCTGCTTCCAGGCGGTCTCTTGCGCCTTGGTGTTCAGGGAGAGCAGGACGTTCCCGCCGCTGGTGTCCTCACCGGTGAACATGTTGCTGATCCGGTCGGCGAGCAGCTTGTCGCTCTGGCCGGAGAGGAAGTCGTTCTCGCTCGCCTCGATGCCGACGGCGCCGAGACCGACGGGCTTGTACCCGATTACCGGGGCGTAGATCTCATCCTTGGGATAGACGCGCAGGTACTTCAGGTTGTCGGCGGTCTCCTTGTTCTCGGCGAGCGCCTGACCGCCGGCCTCGATCACGCCGCGCGGGCGCTCGTACTCGGCGATCATGACGCGGTCGTTGCGGTAGTTGGTGCGGTACTCGTCGGCCTTGTACGCCTGGATCCAGTTGAGGTTCGCGAAGATCAGGCCGAACAGGACGAGGATGACCACGCCGGATCGTCGGAGTGGTGCGTTCACGGCTTGATCACCTCCGTCATGGCGCCGTGCAGTTGGGTGGGTGCCTTCTTCGGTCCCGGGCGTTCCGGGCTGCCGCCGCTGGTGGCGGGGCGCCGGGCGGCATCCGAGATCCGCAGGAGCATCGCGATCAGCAACCAGTTCGCCATCAGCGAGGAGCCACCGGCGGAGAGGAACGGGGTGGTCTGACCGGTCAGCGGGATCAGGCCGGTGATACCGCCGAGGATGACGAAGACCTGCAGGCCGAGGGTGAACGCGAGACCGCCGGCGACCAGCTTGCCGAACGAGTCGCGAACCGCCAGGGCCGCACGCAGGCCGCGCTCCACGATCAGCAGGTACGTGACGAGCAGGGCGGAGAGGCCGAACAGGCCGATCTCCTCACCGAGCCCGGCGAAGATGAAGTCGGTACGGACCTCGGGCACCTCACCCGGCGATCCGGCACCGGGCCCGCTGCCGAACAGCCCGCCCGTGCCGAGCCCCAGCAACCCCTGGACCAGCTGATAGCTGCCGCCGATCCGGTTGTAGTTCTCGTCGTCGAACGGGTTGAGCCAGACCTCGGCGCGGTCGTAGAAGTTCGCGAACGGCCCGCCCACCGAGGCACCCAGCAGGTACGCCACGTAGACGCCGCCGAAGAAGAGCAGCAGACCGATGATCAGCCAGCTGGCCCGCTCGGTGGCGACGTAGAGGGTGACGATGAACAGGCCGAAGTACAGCAGTGCGGTACCCAGGTCCTTCTCGAAGACGAGGATGAGCAGGCTGAACAGCCACACCGTCACCACCGGCCCGAGGTCGCGGCCGCGCGGGAAGTCGATGCCCAGGAAACGGTGGCTGGCCAGCGAGAGCACCTCGCGCTTGCGCACCAGGTAGTACGCGAAGAACGAGACCAGCGCGAGCTTGGCGAACTCACCGGGCTGGATGGAGACCCCGCCGAGCCGGATCCACAGCTTGGCGCCGTTCACCTCGGAGATGCTGGCCGGCAGGACCGCCGGGATCATCATCAGCACGATGCCGGCCAGGCCGAGCGTGTAGGCGTAGCGCGAGACAATCTTGTGGTCCCGGACCACCACGAGCAGCACGGCGGCCAGGATCAGCGAGAGCAGCGTCCAGGCCAGCTGGCGACCGCCGGTGTCGGCGAAGATGCCGGGCATCGGCTTGTCCGTGGCGATCGCCCGGGCCAGGTCGAGACGGCGCAGGAAACCCACGCCGATCCCGTTGATCAGAGCGACCGCGGGCAGCAGCACCGGGTCGGCGAACGGCGCGGTGAACCGGACGACCACGTGCAGGCCGAGGAAGAGGAGGCTGAGCAGCGCGGCCGGGATCCAGAAGTTGGGCTGGAGCGAGTCGAACTGGTTCGCCTCGACGGTGGCGCTGAACGTGAGCACGATCAGCATCGCGAACCCGAGCAGGCCGAGTTCGGCGTTGCGGCGTGTCTTCCATCCCGTCGGGATACGCGACATCTCGCCCGTGGAGGCGGGCGTCGGAGCCGGTACGGCGGGCGCGGTCAAAGAATGATCCCCAGACGTGTTGGCCGTGCTCAGTTGACGGTCCGGCACGCGACCGGGTCGCCGGCGGCCGGAGCATTTGCGGACGGTTGGGTGGTGGGAGCGACGCTTGCCGTCCCGCTGGACGGCTGTCCCGCAGCGGGCGTCGTCGGGGCCGCGGACGGCGTGGTGCCGACCGGGGCGCAGATCGGCTTCAGGTTCGGGTTCGAGGGCTCGTCGCTGGTCAGGTCGGCGAGCATGTTCTTCGCGTCCGCCTGACCGTCGGCCTGGATGCCCTCTTTGACGCGCTCCTGGGCCACGGTGGTCAGGTCGTCGAGCTGGACCGCGCTGGTCTCGCTCACGGTCGAGAGGTCGAGCCCGGCGATCTGCCCCGGAACACCGCGGAAGATGGCGAGCTGGCCGGCCTCGTCGGCACCGACGTAGTACTGGTCCTGTGTGTACTGCCAGCCGGCCCAGAGGCCACCGCCGAGCACACCGAGCAGGAGCAGCACCATCAGTGCGGTGCGGATCGGATGACCCGAGGGTTCCGGTTCGTAACCGTTCACCGGTTCCGGCTGGGCCGGACGCGGCGGAGGCTTCAGCGCCGACGCCCGTGCGGCGGGCGTCGAGCTGTCCGCCACCGTCGTGTTGCCCCGGTCGAGGGAGGCCGCGCCACCGACGATCGGCGACTGCTCCACGATCCCGTCGATCGCGTCCGCGATGACGACGGTGATGTTGTCCGGGCCGCCGCCGCGCAGCGCGAGCTGCACGAGCCGCTCGACGCACGCCTTCGGGTCGGTGAGCTCCCGCATGGTCTGACCGATCGTGTCGGCACTGACCACGCCGGACAGGCCGTCGCTGCAGATCAGATAGCGGTCGCCCTTGAGCACCTGGCGCACTGAATATTCAGGGTCGATGTCTCGGCCGTCGAGCGCCCGGGTGAGCAGGGAGCGCTGCGGATGGCTGCTCGCCTCCTCCGGGCTTACCCGGCCCTCGTCGACGAGCATCTGGACATAGGTGTCGTCCTTGGTGATCTGCGAGAAGTCGCCGTTGCGCAACAGGTACGCCCGGGAGTCGCCGATGTGCACCATGCCGAACTTGCTGCCCGAGAAGAGCACCGCGGTCAGCGTGGTGCCCATGCCTTCAAGCTGTGGGTTCGCGTCGACGGTGTCGCGCAACTGCTGATTGGCCGTCCCGACGGCGTGCCGCAGGGCGTCGACCAGGGCATCACCCGGAACGTCGTCGTCGAGCGGCGCCATGGCGGCGATGACAATGTTGGACGCGACGTCACCAGCAGCCATGCCGCCCATGCCGTCCGCGACAGCAAGAAGCCGCGGCCCGGCGTAGACGGAGTCCTGGTTCAGGTCTCGGATCAGACCGCGGTCGCTCTGAGCGGCATAGCGCAGGGTCAGGGTCATGGCCGTAACTCGAGAGAAGTGCGCCCGATCCGGATCGGAACGCCAAGGGGGACGGGAGTGGGTCCGGAGACCTTACCGCGATCAAGATAGGTGCCGTTGGTCGAGCCGAGGTCCTCCACGAACCACTGCCCGTCCCGCGGCATCAGGCGGGCGTGCCTGGCGGAGGCGAAGTCGTCGGTGATGACGAGCGTCGAATCCTCGGCCCGCCCGATCGTGATCGGAGCTTCACCGAGCGTGATGCGAGTGCCGGCCAGATTGCCGGCGGTCACGACGAGTTGCCGTGCCGCCTTACCGCGCTTCGCCTTCGCCGGCCGGCCCGGAAGCACCGCGCCACCCACCCCCCGAGGGCTGGCGACGATGCTCTTGGACCGGACCCCGGAGAAGAGATCCCGCCGGATCACCCCGACCACTGTGAACACGAATATCCACAGCAGGATCAGGAATCCGAAGCGGGCGACGGTGAGGACGAATTCGGGCAAGGTCGCTAGCCGTCCACTCGGAAGGTGAGCGTGGTGGTACCGAGCTGGATCATGTCGCCCGGGTTGAGCGCGACGGCGGACACCCGCTGGCCGTTGACCATGGTGCCGTTCGTCGATCCGAGATCGGTCAGCACGACCTGGTTGCCGTCGTAGTCGAGCCGGGCGTGCCGGCGCGAGATGCCGACGTCCGGCAGGCGCAGGTTCGCCTGGTCGCCACGGCCGATCACGGTCGAGCCCATTTGCAGCGGGTAGGTCCGGCCATCACCGGAGACCAGGCCGACACTGCGCGGGCCGCCGTGGCCACCACCGTGCGGCGGGTAGCCGCCCTGCTGGTCATACGGCGAGTACTGCGGGCCGGCGTCATACGCGGGCTGTTGCACCGGGGCGACCTCACCACCGGTGTACACCTCCGCGGTGACACGGAACATGCCCGTGTCCAGGCCGTCGCCCCGCTCGATCTCGACGATCACGTCGCCGTAGACGGTCCAGGCCTGTTCACCGATGAACTCGGCCTGCGACTGAGCCAGCTCCTGCGCCAGCGCAGCCGCGTAGGGCGCCAAACGACTGTGGTCGTATGGCGACAGGTCGATCACGTAACGGTTGGGCACGAGAGTGCGGCCACCGGCAAGGATGGCCTTGTGTGCCTCGGCCTCCCGCTGCATGGCATTCAGAATCTCCACAGGGTGTACGACACCCTTGAACACCTTCGCGAAGGCCCCTTCGACCAGGCCTTCCAACCGCTTCTCAAAGCGCTGCAGCACGCTCACCGGCTCCTCCTCGGGTTCCGAGGACATGATGGTATCCGGCGACCGCTTGCGCATCTGTAGCCCAAGAGCAGCCGGCACTTCTGACCCTCGTATGACCGCCTTCGACGCCGTGCTAATCTTCTCTGCGTCGCGGGCGGTATCAACTCGCTTAGTGACGTGCGACAGCGTAGTCTGTCGCAGCCAGTAACAAGAAGCAGGCTCGACCGGCTGCTTCGGTCAAAGAGGTCAACGATATGATCTCGGAGACTGATCGGAAAAAAGTCACATGGGGATGTGGCGGAATGGCAGACGCGCACGGTTCAGGTCCGTGTGTCCGAAAGGACGTGGGGGTTCAACTCCCCCCATCCCCACGAGGTGCTCAGGCGCTCTCAGCTCGCGAAACTCCGAGCAGGGAGCGCCTCATCATTTCCGGCACGGCACCCGCCTCGTCACTCTCAGTGAGATCAAGGCCCTTTGATCGTACGGTCGAAGTGCCCTCCTCTTCGGTGGTGTTTTTGATCGCCTCAGGGTGGAAGAAATAGCCGTCACTCGGTCGGGTAGACGATCTTGTGTGGTTGCGCACACGGGTGTCGGCCGGTTATGAGGTAGGTGGCGCTATGCTCGCCCCTTTACTGTTCGCCCAACGCTGGAGAGTCGTCCGTGTCCGTCACCGGAACCGCTCAAGGTAAGCGCAACGTGCTGGGCGTGCTCGTCGACGCCACCGACTACGCGTCGGCGACAGCCCGGATCATCGAGGCGGCCCGGGAGCAGCGGCCGTTCGCGGTCACCGCGCTCGCGGTGCACGGGGTGATGACCGGCGTCCAGGACCCGGCGCACAACGCCCGCCTGAACTCGTTCGACCTCGTCACCCCCGACGGGCAACCGGTGCGGTGGGCGCTCAACCTGCTGCACGGCGCCGGCCTGACCGATCGGGTCTACGGGCCGACGCTGACACTCAAGGTCGTCGAGCAGGCCGCCGCCGAGGGGCTGCCCGTCTACCTGTACGGCTCCACCCAGCCCACGCTGGACCGGCTGGTCCCGGCCCTCCAGTCGATGTTCCCGGCGCTGAAGATCGCCGGCGTGGAGGCGTCGAAGTTCCGGGCCGCGCTGCCCGGCGAGGAGCTGGAGATCGCCGAGCGGATCAAGGCTTCCGGTGCGCGCATCGTGCTGGTCGGCCTCGGCTGCCCCCGGCAGGAGGTCTTCACCTACGCGATGCGCCCGCTGCTGGACATGCCGCTGCTCGCCGTCGGCGCCGCCTTCGACTACCACGCCGGCCTGCTGAAGAACCCGCCCGCGTGGATGCAGAAGTACGCGCTGGAGTGGCTCTGGCGCCTCGGCCTCGAGCCGAAGCGGCTCTGGAAGCGGTATGTGCTGCTCAACCCGGCCTACCTGAGCCGCCTCGCCGCGCAGAAGGCCGGCCTGTGGAAGGCGGCTCCCCCGGCGCCGGCCACCGAGCCGGTCCACGCTTTCGCGGTCTAGGGACCCCGTTCCCGCGATCCAAGAACCCTTACGGGTGCCCGCTGGGGGCAAATCCCGGTTTCGCGTACGCCCGAATCGGTGAACGCTGTCGATGTGAACACCGCTGTGGACGTCATCCTGATCGCCGCCCTCGCCGCCGTCTGGCTCACCGCCGGACTGCTCGTGGACGGCCTGCCCACCGCCGGCACCGCTCGCGCGCTGCGCCGGCGGGCCGGGCTGCTCACCGCACTCGTGGGCGCGGGTGCGGCGGTGTTCGTCGCCGTTCCGCTGATCACCGGCCTGGTGCCGGGGCTCTCGTCGGCGCCCGCGGCGGCACTGCTTCCGGCCGTGCCGGCCCTGATCGTTCTCAGCGCCACGGTTCGCCGGCTGGCCTGGGTGCGGCGCGGTGCGGGCGCGTTCGCGACCGCACCTCTGGCGCCCGTGCCGCCGGCTCTGCGCGCCGCCGCCGCGCACCCGCTGGTGGCGGCACCGCTGCAGGTGACCGGGCTGGCCGCCCTGGTGGGGCTACCGATCGCCGCGGGCCTGGTCGAGCTCCCCGGCAACGGTGCGCCGGGCATGGCCGGCATCGCCGTCACGGTGGTCGCGATCGCGGTCCTGGCCATCGGCGTCCGGGCGGCGCTGCGTCATAGCCGGCTCGCCCCGCTGGTGATGGCACCGCTCGGCCGCGGGCGCACCCGGATCCCGGCCGACGCGCGGTGATCCGGACTACTGCTTCCTGACTACTGCTTCTTGGCTTCCTGGACGTAGAGAAGCTCCAGAATGGAGCGTGCCGCCTCGAACCACCGGTCGAGCCAGTCCGAGGTCGGCAGCGTGCCCCGGGCCGGCAGTTCGAGCAGGAGCCCGCGCAGCAGCGGGTGATCCGCCATCGACTCGCTCGTCGAGCCGCTCTCCGACCAGGTGGAGTTGAAGACCGGCTCGCTCAGGCCCGGAAGGTCGAGCGAGGGCAGCTTGGCCGCCCGGTCCAGCGCACTCGTCGGCTCGATGCTGTGCGACCGTCCGGGCGACCGGGTCGGCAGGCCCGAGCTGCTGCGGGACACCAGTTCACCGTCACTCTCGCTGCCCAGCCCGCCGTCCCGCCGGTTCTGCCGGTACGCGCTGACGCCACCGCTGAATCGGTCCTGCGCCGTCGACGAGCCGTTGCTGAGGTTCTCGGAGCCAATCGTCATATCTCTGCCTTGCCTCGTTCAGTGATGGTTCCCGGCCGCCGGCTCGGTCCGGGCCGGTCCGCGCTTAGAGGCTTCAACGAGGCGACGCCGCCGTAGCGACGGAAAATGGGGCAAATAGCAACGGCCGGCCCGGGCGCCAGGAGCGCCGAGCCGGCCGTGCCGGGTCAGTCAGAGATCGAACTCGCCGTCCTTGGCGCCACCCACGAACGCGTCCCACTCCGCAGCCGTGAAGATCAATGCGGGTCCGGCCGGGTTCTTGGAGTCGCGGACCACGATCGCCTGGTCGACGAACGCGACCTCGACGCAGTTGTCACAGTTCGGGCCGCTACGAGTGCTCTTGAACCACTGTGCGCGGCTCAGGTCGACCCGGAAACCCTTCGTCTTGATTTCCACAACGGCTCCTCAATCAGCATTTCGATCATGTCGATGGACTCCCCCGGATCAAGGGCCGAGGCCCGGATGGTGTCGAAGACGGTGACGTACTTACGGAGTTCGTCGTCCTTCTCCAGGAAGAGCCCGCCCGTCGCGTTCTCGGCGAACACCACGGCGGGGTCACCAGCCGAGGGGAAGTCGAGAATGGCGAACGCGCCGTCCATGCCCGCGTGTGCGCCGACCGCGAACGGCAGGATCTGGAGAGTCACGTTCGGCAGCCGCGCGGTGTCGACCAGCTGTCGCAGTTGGTCGCGCATGACCGCGTCGCCGCCGACGGGCCGGCTCACCACCGATTCATCAAGCACCACCCAGAGATCGATTGGATCGTCCTGAATCAACAACGACTGCCGTTCCATGCGGACGCGGATGCGTTGGGCGTTCCTCTGATCGGTGTCATCCCATCGGGCAGACCTGATGAGTGCCATTGCATAGTCTTCGCTCTGCAACAAGCCCGGAATGACCTGTTGCTCATACGCCCGAACTGATCTCGCCTCGGCCTCCAGCCCGACGTATGCGCTGCTCAGCACCGTGGAAAACGGGTGCCACCACCCTTTTTGCCGGGCATCCCGTGCAATTTGGACAAGCTCGTCGACAACCCTCGCATCCACGCGATAAATGTCCAACATGTCCTGTACGTCGCCCGGTGTTGCACCGGTATGTCCTGTTTCAATGCGGGATATTTTGGAGGTCGAGCAGCCGAGGCGCTCGGCCACCATGTCGATGGTCACGCCGGCCGCCTCGCGATACCTGCGCAGCTCCACTCCGAGGCGGCGACGACGGACGGTGGGACTGCGGCGCTGATTCACTCGATCAGTCTCCCCGGCGAGTTCTTGATCGTTCAAGCACTGTGGATGATCACGGAGGATCACGGAAGGCTGACATGCAACTTGCATCGACGACACTGGTGGTGCAATCTTTCCGTAGGCCTTGCATCACTTAATGTTCTTGAGCAGGCACCTAGTGTTCTTGAGCAAGCATCTAAAGATCTTGAGCAACCAACGCAAGTCCGACACAACACATCAAAACGACGTCCTATACGGGGCGCCGAGACACTTGCAGTCCGAGATGGACTGCCGCCCGCGATTTGGGTGGCGTGATCGGCGATGGTGACGTTCCGCAATCTTCTTCGATGGTTGGCACCTTCGGAGGCTTGCAAAGCTGCATCAGCCGGGCAGACTGGTGCATCTGTGTCACAAAGCTACTATCACCCACACGAGTCTCAGGGCAGGAGATGACGTGGTTCTTCCTCGGTCCGGTGATGTCATTCACGTGACGAAAGCGGCCAGCGTCCAATTCGCATCACCGATGCTCTTCCGGGTCATCCGGGTCCACGACTGGCCGACATATGAGGGCTGGGTCTGGCTCGATGGCTACGAGTTGAACCCGGCCGGTGACGCGGTCGAGCGCCGATCCATCTTCGTCCAGGTCAACGGCTTGCGGCCGGTCGGCAAAGCGCCGGACCCCCGGGCCCGTAACGGCCGCCAGCCGGCCACACGACCGGGCGTGATTCCCGCGCGAACAGTCCGCGTCAACCGCTGACGTCAGCCCTTTCAGCCGCGCCGTCGTGGCTGACGTCGATTCCACCGAGGCGCGATCGTTTGTCGCTGACGTCAGTTTCCGGCGGGCGCCGTTGTTGTCGCTGACGTCAGTTTCCGGCCGGCGCCGTTGTTGTCGCTGACGACAGCGGAGCTGGTTCCTCCGTGCTCGGCTCCGCGACCACCAGGGTGACCCGGGTGTCCGACGGCACCAGCCGGCCCTCCGGCGGATCGCTGTCGATCACCGTGTCCGGTTCGGCGTCGCTCGGCCGCCTGATCACCCGGTACGTCAGTCCGGTCCGGTCCAGTGCCGCCTTCGCGTCGGCCAGCGGCATCCCGCGCAGCGCCGGCACGTTCACCTCCTTGTCGACCGGCTCGGTCGTCGGAGGTGTCGAGGCAGCGGTGGTCGGGACCGTCGCCGGCGCGGTCGTGTCCGGTGGCGTCGTCTGGCGCGTGGTGGCCGCCGGTCCCGGTGACTCGGTGTCCCCGCCGGAGTTCTGGACGATCACGGCGATACCGAAGCCGAGCAGGCCCAGCAGCACCAGCGCGGCGGTGCCGACCGCGATCGGCGTCCACCATCGTCGCTGCTGCTGGTCGGCCGGTCCGAAGTCGGCCCAGTCGGCGTCGTACTGCTCGGACACGTACTGCTCAGTCTCGCCGCGGCGTGGCGGCCGGACCTCGGCACGGCCGGTCCACACCGACTTGTCCCGGTCGTCCGAGCGCTTCCCGCCGTCACCCGATCGAGGATCCTCGGAAGATCGAGAGGTCTCGGAAGGCTGATTCCGCTGAAGTTCGGTGGCGTCGGAGGGTGACATCGGACGCGTCTCGTCCGGCCGCGGCGCACTGTCGTCCCGGCTGGGCGGGCGCTCCTCAGACATCGCCGGTCCCTTCCGCCTTCCCCATGTCCCTGGCTCCTCGCCCGGTCAACGTATCGAATCTTGGGGCCATGTGGGGTTATCCAGCAGCGGAAAGCCGATCACCGGCAATTCGCAGACATCGGCACCGGCCAGTACAGTGCCCCGCATGGCCGAGAAGGGCTTGACAACACAGGCCGGCGCCGCAGCAGGTATCGCCGCCGGCGCGGGAGCCGCACAACTGGGCCTCGGCTACGGACTCGGCGTGATCGCCTGGCCGGTCACCGCCGCCGAGGCGGAAAGCGTCTGGCTGGGCAGCCTCGGCTGGGCCACCTGGATCACCGCGAGCGCGACGGTGCTCGGCGCGGTGATCGCCGGCCGGCTCCGCCCGGACGAACCCGGGCGGTGGCTCGGGCTCTGGCGGTTCCTGCTGGCGGCGTCGTCAGCGCTGGGCGCACTCGTGTCGGTCGTGCTGGTCGCGCTCCCCGCCCGCTCAGCGGTACGGGCGGACACGCTCTCCCCCCAGATGGTCGCCGGCGGCTACGCCCTGGCCGGCCTGCTCGCGGGCGTGATCGTCGCGTTCTGGGCGGTGTCGTCGGTTCCGGTCGCGGCCAACCTGATCGGCACCGCGGTCTGGCTCTGGGCGCTGGCGATCGCCGGTGTCGTCGCCGAGCTGGCCAGCAACCGCGAGTTCGCCACCTACCTGACAAGCTGGCAGTTCGCCGAGTCGGTGAGCCCCCTGCGGTACGGCGGGATCTACTGGCCGAGCGCCCTGCTGACCCTGGTCGCGGCGTTCGTCATCGGGCTCGTCGCAGCCTGGCCGGCCGCCCGCCGGGGTGCGCTCGGGCTGGGCACCGCGATCTCCGGTGCGGTCGGGCCGCTGCTCGTGGCCTTCTCCTTCCTGCTGCTGGCACCTCAGCTCACCGAGGCGATGGGACCGTTGCAGTCCGCCTATCTGATCGCTCCCTATGCCGTGCTCGCCGGACTGGGCGGGTCGGCGCTGACGGTCACGCTGGAACAGGGCCGGCGCAATCGGCAGGACCGGGCCGGCCGCGTGCCGGCGGGTGAGCTGCCGAGCGCCGAGCCGGACACCGCGGTGATCCCCGCACCCCGGGCCACGACCGCGCCGGCCGCCACCCCGGTCAAGCCGGCCCGCGCGCCTCAGGGCATGGGCGACCTAAAGGCGGGCGAACTCGACACCGCCGAACTCAACCTCGGCAAGCCCGCGCCGGCCAAGGCGACCGGCCGGGCCCCGGCGCCGCCCAAACCCGGCGAAACGCTCCTGGGCCTCGGTGATCCCGGAAAGGGAAGTGACCCCGCAAGGCCGGGGGACCGCGAGAACGTCGGCGATCCGGAGATCGCCTCGGCGGCCCGGCCGTCCCGCCCGCCGGCGAAGCGTCCCGCCCCCCGCAAGAACACCAACACGATCACCCCGCCACCGGCGAACCCGACCGTGGCCCGGATCAACCCGGACGCGAAGTAGTCAGTCGACCGGCCAGGTGTGCACCGGTTCGTTCAGCCGCTGCAGGTCCAGGTAGCGCTGGGTCATGTCGCGTACGGCAGTGAGCCGGTCCGCGCCCCGGCAGTGCTCGGCCGCGCGCACGGCCTCGGTCTGCCAGGTCGCGCCGTTGCGGCGGGTCCGGCACCGGCCCTCGATGATCCCGAGCAGCCGGTCCCGCTGCGCCGGATGGACACCGAAGCGGTCCAGTCCGGCGTACGCCTTCGGCAGCAGCGTGTCGAGGACGAGCTCGGTGACCGGCACCCGCCCCACTTCCGGCCAGTGCATCGTGGCGTCGATACCGTCCCGGGCGCCGTTGCGGAAGTTGTCGGCGGCGGCCGAGAACTCCAGCCGGGACCAGATCGGCGACTCCTCCTCGGCGAGCGCGGCGACCAGGCCGAAGTAGAACGCGGCGTTGGCGATCAGGTCCACCACTGTGGGACCGGAGGGCAGCACCCGGTTCTCCACGCGCAGGTGTGGCCGGCCGCCGGTCACGTCGTAGACCGGGCGGTTCCAACGGTAGACGGTGCCGTTGTGCAGGCGTAGCTCGTACAGGTGGGGAATGCCGCCGGCGTCCCAGACCTCGTCGGGCTGCTCCTCGAAGAGCTCGGGGAGCAGCGGGGGGAAGAAGCGGACGTTCTCCTCGTACAGGTCGAAGACCGAGTCGATCCACCGCTCGCCGAACCACACCCTCGGCCGTACGCCCTGTTCCTTGAACTCGTCCGGCCGCGCGTCGGTGGCCTGCTCGAAGAAGACGATCCGGGTCTCCGCCCAGAGCCGCCGGCCGTGCAGGAAGGGCGAGTTGGCGCCGAGCGCGACCTGCACGCCGGCGAGGGCCTGGGAGGCGTTCCAGTACCGCGCGAAATCGGACGGGCCGACCTGGAGGTGGAACTGCACGCTGGTGCAGGCCGCCTCAAGCGCGATCGAGTCGCTGCTTCCCGTGTATCGCTCGACACCGCGGATGTCGATGCGGAAGTCGTCACCGCGGGCGCCGACGATCTCGCTGTTCAGGGCGCTGTACCGGGCACCGGCCGAGAGGTTCGCCGGTATCAGGTGCTCGGACGAGAGGGTGGGCAGCATGCCGATCAGCGCCAGCCGGCTCTCACCCTTGCGTGCGCAGTCGGCGGCATCCCGCAGGCCGTCCAGGATGTCGTGTTCGTAGTCACCGAGCCCGTCGCCGGCGATCTGCCGCGGCGGCACGTTGAACTCGATGTTGAACTTGCCGAGCTCCGGCTGGAAACGCGGATCACCCAGGTCGGCCAGGATCTCGGCGTTGCGCATGATCGGATCGGCGTCCCCGCCGACCAGGTTGATCTCGATCTCCAGCCCGGTCGTGCCGGCCCCGGGGTCGAACGCGTCCGCGTCGAGCATCCGGCCCAGCACGTCCAGACAGTGCCGCACCTTGTGTCGGAAGCGAACCCGATCCTGCGGCGAGAAGGCGGCGGTCCCCAGATCCTTGCCCACGAACCCTCCCGGAAAGCCAGGGATGAAGCGGACGTCGATCACCGCTCTGTGAACGAACGCTTGCGCTCGGTTCACATTGCCACCCCTGCGGAGCGTCCGCCAGGCGAACGGAGGCGCGCCCACCGCATAAACCGAGGCGCGCCCGGGAACCGGACGCGCCTCGACTGTGGACTTGATGCGACGGCGATCAGCCCTGCTGAAGGATCGCTTCGCCCTCGATCTCGATCTTGACCTTCTTGCCGATCATCACGCCACCGGTCTCCAGGGCCATGTTGTAGGTCAGGCCCCAGTCCTCACGGTCGATCTCGGTGTGCGCGCTGAAACCGAAGAGGTGCTGCCCGTACGGACTGGTGGTGGCGCCCTCGAACTCGACGACCAGCTCGACCGGACGGGTCACGTCCTTGATCGTGAGCTCACCCTCGAGCACGAACTCCGCGCCGGCGTGCGACTTCACGCGGGTGCTGCGGAACTCCATGGTCGGGTACTTCTCCGCCTCGAAGAAGTCGCCGGTGCGCAGGTGGTTGTCGCGGTCGACCTGACCGGTCTCGACGCTCGCGGTCTTGATCGACGCGGTCACCGAGGAGTCGAGCGGGTTGTCGGCGACGACGATCGTCGCGCTCGCCTCGGCGAACTGGCCGCGGACCTTGCTGACCATGAGGTGCTTGACCACGAATCCGACCCGCTTGTGCGCCGCGTCCAGCTCGTAGGTGCCGGCGGCGGGGATCTGAAGACCTTCGAACTCACGGGTGCTGACGGTCATGACACTGCCTTCTCTCGAACGCTTGTGGGGATGCTTGTCTGACGGAGCAACTATATGCTGCGCAATATTCCCCCTGTCAAGTGCCTGCTAGTGTGGCCACGTGAACACGGACCTGGACGACCCACGCCTCACCGCCATCGGGCTGCTCGCGGAGGCACACACGGGATTGATGAACCGGCTCGCCGCGCAGTTCGAGGAGCACCGCCTCTCCGGGGTGGAGTTCGAGGTGCTGATGCGCCTGGCCCGTTCGCCCGGCAACCAACTGCGGATGACCGATTTGGCAGGCCAGACAACGCTTTCCACCAGTGGCGTCACCCGCGTCGTCGACCGGATGGAGCGCAGCGGCCTGGTCCGGCGAGAGGCCTGCGCAAGCGACCGCCGCAGCTCCTACGCGGTGATCACCGACGCCGGCCAGCAGCGGCTCGCGGAGGTGCTTCCGGGCCACCTCGAGCTGGTCCAGCGGTGGTATGTGGGATTGCTCACCGAGGACCAACTGGAGCAGCTGCTGCGCTCATTGCGCACGATCCGCGACACGGTCAATCCGTGCGCGGTGGCCGGCAGCACAGAATCAGAAACGGCCCTGCCGGCCTGAGCATCGCGCTCGGCCGCCGGGCCGTTTCATTCCAAGAACCACTCAGGGGTACGAGCTGAGCACACGCCCGCCCCGCTCCGGTCAGAGCCCGAGCCCCCGGGCGATCAGCATGCGCTGCACCTCGGAGGTGCCCTCGCCGACCTCGAGGATCTTCGCGTCCCGGTAGAAGCGGCCCACCGCGGACTCGTTCATGAAGCCGTACCCGCCGTGCACCTGGGTGGCGTACCGGCTGTTCTCCATCGCGGCGTTGCTGGCGTTCAGCTTGGCGATCGCCGCGTACCGTTTGAAGTCGTCGCCGGCCAGCATCCGGGCCGCGGCGTCGTAGTAACCGAGCCGTGCCGTGTGCGCGCGCAGGTCCATGTCCGCGATCAGGAACTGGACGGCCTGGAAGCCGCCGATCTCGCGGCCGAAGGCGGTGCGCTGTTTCGCGTACGTGAGGGACTCGTCGACACAACCCTGTGCCAGCCCGACCGACAGGGCCGCGATCGCGATCCGGCCCTCGTCCAGGATCCGCAGGAACTGCGCCAGACCCCGGCCACGCTCGCCGAGCAGGTTGGCGGCCGGTACGCGGACGTCGTCGAAAGACAGCTCGTGGGTGTCCGAGGCGCACCAGCCGACCTTCGAGTACTGCGGTGCCACGGTGAATCCGGGCGTACCGGAGGGCACGATGATCGTGGAGAGTTCCTTGGTGCCGTCCGGGTTCGTCCCGGTCACCGCCATGACGGTGACCAGGCACGTGATGTCGGTACCGGAGTTCGTGATGAACGCCTTGGTCCCGTTGATCACCCACTCGCCGGTCGACTCGTCGAGCACGGCCCGGGTGGTGGTGCCACCGGCGTCCGAACCCGTACCCGGTTCGGTCAGTCCGAACCCGGCGAGGGCGTCACCGCTGGTCAGCCTCGGTAGCCAGGTGTTGCGCTGCTCAGGCGTACCGTAGCGGTAGATCGGCATGGCACCCAGCGAGACCGCTGCCTCCAGGGTGACCGCCACCGAGCTGTCCACTCTGGCCAGTTCCTCCAGGGCGAGGCAGAGCGCGAAGTAATCGCCGCCCATACCGCCGTACTCCTCCGGGAACGGCAGCCCGAAGAGCCCCATCTTGCCCATCTGCCGCACGATCTCGTACGGGAAGGTCTTGTTCTCGTAGTGCTCGGCGATGACCGGGGCGACCTGCTCCCGGGCGAACGCCTGCACGCTCGTACGCAACTCCTCGTACTCGTCGCCGAGCCGGAAGTCGACCATGACGATCCCTTCTAAACAGGAGTGACGCCGTGCCTGCGCCGGGAGAACGACCGGTCCTTGTTGCGTGCCGCGGCGAACCGGCGGACCAACTCGGCCCGCAGGTCACCCGGCTCCACGACGGCGTCCACGACGAGTTCGCTGGCGAGGCGCATGATGTCGATGTCGCGCTCGTACTCGGCGCGGCGTTCCGCGACGAAGGCGGCCCGTTCCTCCGGGTCCTCGATCGCCGCGATCTTGTTGGCATAGACCGCGTTGACTGCCGCCTCGGCACCCATCACGGCGATCTTCGCGGTCGGCAGGGCGATGGTGGCGTCCGGCTCGAAGCCGGGACCCGCCATCGCGTAGAGGCCGGCGCCATACGCCTTGCGGACGACGACACAGATCTTCGGCACGGTGGCCTCGGAGATCGCGGTGATCATCTTGGCGCCGTGCCGGATGATGCCCTGCTTCTCCACAGCCGTACCGACCATGAAGCCGGGCACGTCGGTCAGGAAGAGCAACGGCACATTGAAAGCATCACAGAGTTGGACGAAGCGGGTGGCCTTGTCGGCTGAGTCGACGAAGAGCACCCCGCCCTTGAACATCGAGTTGTTGCCGACGATGCCGACCACCTCGCCGTCGAGGCGGGCGAATCCGACAGTCAGCTCGCGGGCCCAGAGCGCGTGGATCTCGAAGAACGATCCCTCGTCGACGAGGCCCTTCACGTACCTCCGCATGTCGAAAGCCTGCCGCTCACTCACCGGAACCAGCGCGGTGAGATCAACATCGGCAGCCTCGGCGCTCGCCGCCGCGGGCGGGCGCTCGGTCCAGTTGGCCGGCAGGTACGACAGGTAGGTGCGGACCACGTCGAGCGCGTCACGCTCGGTCTTGCAGAGAAAGTGCCCGACGCCGGACTCCGCGCAGTGCACGCGGGCACCACCCATCGCCTCGAGCGTGGTCTTCTCCCCGGTCACCATCTCGACCATCCGGTCGGAGCCGAGATACATACTGGCGTTGCCCTCGACCATGGCGACCACGTCGCAGAAGGCGGGAATGTACGCCCCGCCGGCGGCGGACGGCCCGAACAGGGCACAGACCTGCGGAATCGCACCGGAGGCACGGACCTGGTTGTGGAAGATCCGGCCGGCACCGCGCGGCCCGGGGAAGAGATCGACCTGGTCGGTGATCCGGGCACCGGCCGAGTCGACGAGGTAGACCATGGGCACACCCTGCCGGTACGCCCGCTCGATGATCCTGATGATCTTCTCGACCGTGCGCGCACCCCAGGAGCCGGCCTTGACCGTGGAGTCGTTCGCCATCACGCAGACATCGCGGCCGTCGATCCGGGCGACTCCGGTGATCACACCATCGGCGGGCAGTCCGTCGGCCAGACTGTTGGCATAGAGCCCGTCCTCGACGAAGGAACCCTCGTCGACAAGCAGCGCGACCCGTTCCCGGGCGAAGAGCTTGCCCTTGGCGGCGTTCGCGGCGTGGTACCGCTCCGCACCGCCGGCCAGCACACGCTTGCGCACTCCCGCCAGCGCGTCGCCGTCCATCGCCGCCCCGCTCCCCGGCTCGGGTCCGACCCGGCCTTAACGCTCGTTAATGCTTAACGGTCGTTAGGCTAGCTCACCGGAAGCCGGGCGGCAACGACGAACGGGAGCCCCCGCTTGATGCGGGGACTCCCGTCCACTTACTCGTTACCGGTGCCGTGGAGTGGCACCGGTCGTCACCGGCGGCTCGCGCCGGCGCGGATCACGCCCGGGACCGGCGCGACCCGGTCTGAAACCTCAGGTCAGCGCACTGCCTGGAGCAGGTCGAGACCACCGAGGCCGGCGCTGCCGATGCCGCCGAGGTTCTCGCTCAGGTCCGGAACCGGGGACTTCTCGGTCATCCGGCCACCGGTCTTCTTGTCGCCGTACTTGGCCGGCTTCTCGTCGCCGTAGCCGGCGTTGTCCGCACCCGGCTTGCCGTAGCCGTCGTCGGCCAGGTCCGAACCGGGCTTGCCGTAGCCGTCACCCTTGTTGCCGCGGTCGTCCTTGTTGCCCTTGTAGCCGTTGTCGCCGCGGACGTCGCCGTCGTCGTCCTTGTCGCCGTAGCCACGGTCGTCGTCGTCGTTGTCACGGACGCCACCCGGGTGGTCCCCGTGGCCGTGGCCGTGGCCGGGACGGACGCCGCCGTCACCGAAGACGTCGTCGTCGAGGCCCCAGATCGGCTTGTTCTGACCCGGCTTGATCCACCGGACCTGCCGGCGGCCGTTGTCGTCGGCGCTGGTGATGACGTTGTTACACGAGCCGACCGCGGTGGAGTGGCCGAGCAGCGCGCCCAGCGAGTTGCCGCAGGCGTTGATCGGGACGGTGATCGGCGCGGAGATCTGGTTGCCGGTCACGAACCCACGGTTGCCGGCGCTGAGCTGGCCGACCCGGGTGCCACGACCGCCACGGTCGCCGTCGTTGTCGCAGCAGCCGCTCTCGGCGTGCCGGGCGGTCTTGCTCTCCTGGTTCCAGGACCTGCGGTCGTTCGGCACGCCGATGACGTTGTTGCAGACGCCGACGCCCTGGCTGGCACCGAGGAGCGCGAGCGAGTTGCCGCAGGCGTTGATCGGAACCGTGATCGGCACCGAGACCTGGTTGCCGGTCAGGAAGCCGGAGTTGCCGGCGCTGAGCTGGCCGACGCTGTCGACGTCGCCACCGCGACGGTCGTCACGGAAGCCCTCGGTCCGGGCGCTCTCCTCGGCGATGACGTTGTTGGCGACACCGACACCCGTCGACTTGCCGAGCACCGCGGCGGAGTTGCCCGCGACGTTCACCGGAACGGTGATCGGAACCGAGATCTGGTTCCCGGTCAGGAACCCGGAGTTGCCGGCGGCGAGCTGGCCGACCTTGGTGCCCCCGCCGTTACGGCCGTTGCGGCCGTTCTCCAGCAGGACGTTGTTGCCGACACCCTGAGCCTGGGAGAACCCGGCGACAGCGGCGGAGTTGCCGACGAGGTTGACCGGCACCGTGATCGGGAGGGAGATCTGGTTGCCCGTGCCGATCCCGCTGTTGCCGGCGGAGAGCTGGTCGATCTCGTCAGCCTGCGCGGCGGCCGGTGCGAACAGCAGGGCACCGGCAGCCAGGATACCGACGCTCAGAGTCTTACGAACCCAGGTCTTCTTCATGAGAAAGAGATGCCTTTCACAAATGGTCAGCAAAATGATTTCCGCATATTCAATTGAATTTGTTCCGGAACCTTTTTAGGGCGCAGCGGTGCCCTGGCGCGTTTTCTCCGGCCCTGACTCCGCTTGTCGACACGCGCCCATTACCAGCGCTTTCGAACAGCGGTGAGGTGATTTCTGGGCTTCCGCGATTCGCCGCTCGTACGCGAACGGTGGGGGAATCGGGTGGCCCGGGCGCTTGACGAAGCGCCGGTGGGAAGCGACGGCCGGGAGGATGTCGGCCATCGGTGTCCCTCACCCCGAACCTTCTCGACCCGGCCTCGAGCCCGGCTGTCGCCGGCCCGGCCACGCCGGAAGGTTCGCTAGTCAGGTGAGACGGTCGGAGCCTCGGCGTCGTGACGCCGGACCTCGACTTCGGGCGCGGGCCGGCGCAGATGGTGGTCCACCGCACCGTTCACGACCCGGGCCGGGAGGAGGGCTGCCGAGCCGACCTCCGGAGACGCTCCCGGCCCACCGGCCGGGATACCGCTGACTGCCCCCAGGTTCATCCGCACCGGTTCCGGCCCGTCGCCGGGCTGGTCCTCGCGGATCGTCTCCGGCGCGGCCGGCCGGGCGGCCGGGACATGCCGTTCAACGTGGGACCTGGAGTCGGCCTCGGCGTACCGGATTCGCTTCGCAGCGGCCGGGGTACGCGAGACTCTGGTGCTGTCGCTCGTCGCGGCGAGCGGTTCCGACGGTGGCAGGGGCCGGGCGCGAGCAGCGCCGTTCCGGTCCTTCGCGCCGTCGGTGGCGGTCACCGGTGCGACATCCACCGGTGCCTCCGCCGGCGTGATCTCCGCCGGCTCAGGCTCGGTCACGGGCTCCGCGGCGGGCTCCGCGGGTTCGGTCCCCGTCCGATGGCCCGCCGGTCCACCGCTGGTACGCAGTGGGGCGGTCACCGTACGCAGGACCGCGCCGGCGGGTTCCGCGTCGATCGCGGTTCCGTCGTGCACGACCTCGTCGAGCGTTTCCACCGGCCCGGACAGCACCCGTTCCGGTGCCGTGAGGATCGACGTCACGGCATGACGCCGGTGGGACTTCGGTGCGGACTCCAGCGGCTGGACGGCCGCCTTGAGGAGCTCGCCGACCGCAGCATCTTCTCCGGACACCGTCGCGACACTGCGCAGCGCGGACCCGAGCAACGAGCCGGACGGCTCGGACTCCTGGTCGGCCGCTTGCGCGGCGGTGCCGGTGAGCAGCCAGGCTGCCCCGGCCAGGCCACCGACGACGAGTGCACGCAGGACCCAACGTCCCGCGCGGCGCTCCGTCCGCCGCTCCGCCCCCTGGCTTTGGGACGGCATGAGCGCGGAGTCGCCGTGGGCGATCAACGAGCGGCATGCCGTGCGCTCTTCGCGCTCGACCCCCCAGCTCGCCATGATCCACCCCTCGTCGTTGACGCCGACCGGCGCTTATACGCCCTCTTCGACTCGGATGAGTCAGGAACAGGCGATATTGGCCACTCGGTATTGGTAACGACGGGGGCGAGCCGGAAGTCACGCCGACAAATCGGAAAAATGATCGCAGGAAAAAGGGGCGAGAATCACACGGTACGAGTACGCGGGCCGGCGCGCAGAACGCCGGACGGTAATGAACGGCCCACCAGCTCTTCGGCCAGTTCAGCCGCCTCGATCAGACGATCAAGGTCGATTCCGGTGCTGATGCCCATGTCGTGGAGCATGTGCACGACCTCTTCGGTGGCCACGTTCCCCGAGGCGCCCGGCGCGTACGGACAGCCGCCGAGGCCGCCCGCGCTGGCGTCGAACTCGGTCACCCCGAGCTCCAATGCGGTCAGGATGTTCGCGAGACCCGTACCCCTGGTGTTGTGGAAGTGCAGCAGGTCCGGGCGAACGGCCGACAGCAGATCACGCACCCGGCGCGGAGTCCCCATGCCCGTGGTGTCGCCGAAGGCGATGCGGTCCGCGCCGTCGGCGCGAACCCGGTCCACGATGGCAGCCACCCGGTCCGGATCGATGTCGCCCTCGAACGGACAGCCGAAGCTCGTCGCGACGATCACCTCGAGCGTCGCGCCGTCGTCGTGCACCAGGGGGATCAGCTGCGAGATGTCGTCGAGCGACTCCTCGGTGGACCGGTTGAGGTTGCGCCGGTTGTGGGTGTCACTCGCGGACACCACCACCTCTATCTCCCGGAAGCCGGCGGCGATCGCACGCTGCGCGCCGCGGGAGTTCGGGATCAGCGCCGAATAGCGCACATCGGGGTTGTGCCAGGCCCGCGACCACACCTCGTCGGCGTCCGCCATCTGCGGGATCGCTTTCGGGTGCACGAAGGAGACCGCCTCGATCCGGCGCACACCGGTCCGGCTGAGAGCGTCGATCAGCCGCACCTTCGCGTCGGTCGGTACCGGGTCCTCGTTCTGGAGCCCGTCCCGCGGAGCCACCTCACGAATGGAGATTTCGCTCATGTCGCCGCTCACCTCATCCGGGAGACGATGCCGGTGTCGTAGTCGCCGGAGAGGAACTCGTCGTTCTCCAGCAGCTCGGCGAAGAACGGCAGGTTGTTCTTCGGGCCGGCGATCTGGAAGCCGGACACCGCGGTGCGCGCCCGGGCGATCGCCTCCTCGCGGTCGGTACCGAAAACGATCAGCTTCGCCATCAGCGAGTCGTAGTTCTGCGAGACCGTGGTGCCCTCCGTGTAACCGGAGTCGACCCGGACACCCTCTCCGGACGGCTCCACCCACGTCGTGATCTTGCCGGGGCCGGGGAAGAACCGCTTCGGGTCCTCGGCGTTGATCCGCAGCTCGATGGCGTGGCCCGCGGTCGTCCCGAGATCCACATTGGGCTCCAGCCCGGAGGCGATCCGCAGCTGCTGCTCGACCAGGTCGATGCCGTGCACCAGCTCGGTGATCGGGTGCTCGACCTGTAGCCGGGTGTTCATCTCCAGGAAGAAGAACTCGCCGGTGGCCGGGTCGAGCAGACACTCCACCGTGCCCGCATTGCGATAGTTGACCGCTTCACCCGCTTTGACCGCTGCGGCGAGGAAGCGTTCGCGCAGCTCAGGGCCGACTGCCGGGGACGGCGCCTCCTCGACGAGCTTCTGGTTGCGGCGCTGCACCGAGCACTCCCGCTCGGAGAGGGCGATCACGCGGCCGTCAGCAAGACCGAGGATCTGCACCTCGACGTGGCGCACCCGGGGAAAATACCGCTCGATCAGCACGGAGCCGTCACCGAACATCCGCTCGGCGAAGGCGCGCACCTTCTCGAACTCCGTACGCAGGCCGGCCTCGTCGTTCGCGACCGCCATGCCCATACCGCCACCGCCGGCGGCGGCCTTGACCATGACGGGGAAGCCGATCGTCCCGGCTGCTTCGAGAGCTGCGTCGACTGTTGCTGCCGGATCCCGCGTACCCGGGGCGACCGGGACGCCTGCCGCGGCCATCAGGTTCCGCGCATTGATCTTGTCGCCCATCGCGGTGATCGCGTCGGCGCCGGGTCCGACCCAGATCAGGCCGTTGGCCTCGACCGTACGGGCGAAGTCGGCATTCTCACTGAGGAAGCCGTATCCGGGGTGAATGGCCTGGGCGCCCGTCGACTTGGCGGCCGCCAGGATCGCCTCGGTGTTGCGGTAGCTCTGTGCGGGGTTCGCCGGTCCGACACAGACGGCCTCGTCCGCCTCGGCGACGAACGGCATCTCCGCATCGGTCTCGGAGTGAACCGCGATCGTCCGGATCCCCAGCCGTTTCGCGGTCCGGATGATCCGGCGGGCGATCTCACCCCGGTTGGCGATGAGCAGCGACTCGATCATGGCGCTCTTTCTGTCGGTTCGTCCGCCTCGTGGGCGCTGTCCCGTACCCATCGTCATGCTCGCTTGTGGCGTGCTTCGACATGGGGTTTTCAGTGCGCTTCGGTGTTTGCCCGGTTCTCAGTGGCCCGTCAGCGCGTGCATCGCGGCGTCGCGCAGCAGGTCGGCCCGCCGGCGTCGCTCCACCTCGCCGCCCAGGAACGGCGTCGAGTTCATCAGGCCGAACGCGGCGTGCGCCAGCACCCGCGCCTCGGCGGCGGCCAGCTCGGGCCGCACGCGCGACAGGACGCCGACCCACTCCTCGACGTAGAGACGCTGCAGCCGGCGGATCTGCCGGCGCGGCTCCTCCGGCAGGCGATCGAGCTCGTGCAGGTGCAGAGCGATCACCGCCGGGTTGGCCAGCGCGAACTCGACGTGGAAGTCGATCAGGTCGGCGAGCGCCGACTCGGCCTCGTCGGAGTGCCGGGCGACCCGCTCCTGACCGCCCTCCAGCAGGCTCTCGCTCACCGGAATCAGCGCGGCCACCAGCATCGCCTCTTTGCCGGCGAAGTGGTGATAGAGGGCTGGGCCGGTGACGCCGGCGGCGGAACCGATGTCGTCCATCGACACGCCGTGATAGCCGCGGGACGCGAAGAGTCCCACCGCGATCTCCAGGATCTCGTCGCGGCGTGACCGCCGCCGAGGCGCCGGCGGGGTGGTCCGGTGCCGCTGTTCAACCGTCGTCACCCGGCAACTGTAACCCGATGTCAAGCCCCGACTTAACGGTCGTTCAGCCTAAATTTCGGTGTCGCCGGCCTCTTCGTACAACTCGGCGGCCTGGGCCCGCACCTCAGGGTCAGCCGCCGGGCTCACCATGACGGCGCCGAGCAACTCGCGCGCCTCGCCCACGGAACCCGATCGGAGCAACGCGTCGGCGAGCATGACCGACACCCTTTCGGCGTCCTCCTCGGCCTCGATCTCACGAAGCCGCTCCGGGGCACCACGGAGGAGCCGCACCGCGTCAGCGAACCGGCTACGGCGCATCAGGAGACCACCGGCCTCGAAGGCGAAGATGGACTGCCCCCAGCGCACTGCCCGCTCTTCGGCCAGCTCAGCAGGAATGTCGGCATAACGCTCGGCGGCCAGACGGATGACCTCCTCCGCCTCCGGCATCTCGTCGGCGTAGTTGTGCGCCATCAGCCGGCGGCGCAGCAGCCGCATCTCGCCGATGAAATCACCCGACTCGCGCAGGGCCTCGCCGGCGGCCCGGAAGGTCAGGGCCGCCTCGCTGTCGCGGTCCAGGTCGTACAGGAGCCCACCCGCCTGCTCGCCGATCTGCCCCCGCCCGGCCGGGTTGTCCGCCAGCCGCTCGATCAGGTCGCGATAGATCGCCAGCGCCCGGCTGGTGTCACCGAGATCACGGTAAAGACCGGCAAGCAGGAAGCGCGTGTCATTGGCGGGCTCGTCGAGACCGAGACGCTCGAAGCCGATCAGCGCCTCCTCGGCGACCTCGACGGCCTCCGCCATCCGATCGGCCACCTGGTACGCCCGGGCCAGCTCCTGACGTGCGAACACCCCGCCCTCGTCGAGGCCCTGCTCGGCGCAGAGAGCCACCGCCTCGACCAGGTCGTCGACGGCCGCCGCAGCCCGGTCGAGCTGGAGCAACGCGCGCCCCCGGGCGATCCGCGCGGTGAGTTCCGCACCGGGCACGCCGGTGGCCAGCGTCTCGTCCAGCGCGGCCACGGCCTCGGCCGGGTCGTGGGTGATCTGACCGACCACGACAGCGGCGAAGGCGCTCATCCGGGCCGGGCCGTGGGTCCGGAAGAACATCCAGCCGGCCCGGGCGGCTTCCAGCGCCTCGTCGTGGCGGTGGGCGGCGCCCCTGATCTGGGCACGCACCATCGAGTGATGGGCGAGCCGGCGCGGGTCGGCCACCTCCCCCGCGTACTGGTCGGCCCGGTCGATGGCGTCGTTCGCCTCGTCGAGCCGCTCGAGCAGGAGGTAGATCCTGGACAGTCGCAGGTACGCCGCGGCGCGGTCCCGCGGTTCCCCGTGCTCGTCCTGGTGGGCAACCTCGGCCTCGACGGCGGCCAGGCCGTTCTCCGGCTCGCCGATGAAGGCGCGCTCCAGGGCGATCTGAGAGCGGAGCTTGACCGCCGGGCCGGCCTCACCGGCCTGGTCGTAGAGCTCTGCCGCGAGTTCCCAGTGTTTGACGGCGGTGGCCGGGTCGGACTCGCGGACCCGCTGCCCGCGCGCTCGCCAGAGGCGGGCGTCGTAGGTGCTCGGCCGGTCCGATTCCGGCGAGCGCGCATCGATGGCGTCCAGGACGGCACCGAACGCTTCCAGGCGGTCCTCTTCCCAGTGCTTCTCCGCCAGGTCGAGCAGCTCGGCGGCGGACACTTCCGGGATCGGCTCCACTTTCGCCTCTGCCACCGGCTGCGCGGTCGTCCTCACCGCTGGCGAGACGCGCCGGGCTGTCGCCGACAGGTTCAGGTCGACACCGTAGGACTTGTCGTTGAGCACCTCGTTGACCAGGGAACTCTGCCGGTCGGTGCCGTTACGCGCGTCGAAGCGAGCAGCCAGGTCGGTGGCGACCGTCGCCAATTCCTCCGCCAGCACCGCGGCCGTCACATCGTCGCGCCCACTGCGGCGAATCGGGGAGTCACCGTGGCCCAACTCGGTGATCCGGCGCAGCAGCGCGGCACCCGCCGCCGCGAACTGCATCGCGGCCGCCGGCGACGGGGCGCGTTCCAGCCAGTCGATGTGCCGCTGAAGGATCTCCAGGCCGCGATGCTCGTTGCCGGTGCGCGTGCAGAACCGGATGTGATCGGCGATCCCCCACAGGTCAGCCAGATTGTTCCGCTCGATCAGGTACGCCCGGCGGTGCGCGTCGGCCGCCTCGTCGAGCCGGCCCATCTTCACGTAGGCCTCCATCAGCTCGCTGAGGATGCCCTGCGGCTGCTCGGCACAGTCGAGATCCTTGGCGAGCGTCGCCACGCCCCGCTCGACGGCCTCGGCATACCGCCCCTGGCTGTTCAGATGGCGGACCAGGCTGGTGGGGTCACAACCGGCACAGTCGGAGAGCGAGTCTCGAGGCGTCGCCTGCCACTTCTCGAACCAGGCGTCAGCCTCCTCGAGATGACCGACGTGCCGGGCGACGAGATAGCGGTGCTTGTAGACGGCCTGCAGGCTGTGGCCGCTCTCCCGGTACCGCCGCTCCATGTCGTCGAGCACGGCGTTGGTCCGGGCGAGCGGGACCTCGTGGAAATCGGTCAGCGAGCTGACCATGGTCTTGAACAGCCAGAGCAGGCTGTGCATCTGGCGCTGGTGGTACGGAGAGGGATTACGGTCGAAGTCGGCGACACACCAGGAGAAGGTGGGGAACGCTTTCACCGGCTCGCCGCCGTAGACATATGCATTCGTCGCGGTCAGCCTGGTGTGGAAGGCCAGCGCCGGATCGCCGGTCGCGTCCACGTGCCGCAGGACCTGCTCGACGAGGGCGATCTGCGCCGCACCGAACGGCAACTGGTTGGCCTCGCGAAGCAGGCCCCAGAGTTCGTCGGCGGTCTTCATCAGGACTCCTCCGCGGGGACGGCACGGTCGAGCTTCATCAGGATTCCTCCGCGGGGACGGCACGGTCGAGCAGACCGAGGAACGATGTGGTGAGCAGCGCCGCGTCGGACGGCCGGATCGGGTGGTGGCCGAGCAGCAGGGCCTGGCCGTATAGCGACTCGACGGCGAGACCGGCCAACTCCACGTCGGCGAGCGCGGCAACCCGGCGGACCAGCGGGTTCCGGTGGTTCAGGACGAGCTGCGGACGGTCGGTCGGCACGGTCTGCGAAAGGGCGTCGAGGACACCGCCCCACAGGTCGTCCGCCTGGTCGCGGCTCGCGGTGAACTCGTCGTGGAACGCGGCGGCACGGCTCACCAGGTAGAGCGCGGGCAGGGTGACCGGGTCGAACGCGCGCACCACGACCTCGCAGCCGAGCCGGTCGAGTCGCCGCTGGGCGGCCGCGAGGAACGGGCGCAGGCCCAACTCGGTGCCGGCCTCCAGCGGGAGGAAACGGGTGGTCAGATCGGTCGGGTCGAGCCGCTCCGCACGAACCTCGGAGTCACGCGCGGCCAGCCGCTCGATCAGCTCGGCGTCATACACATACCCACCGTTGATCAGCCCGACGTCCTGGGCGGCGGCGACGGCGGCGAGCTGGCGGAACTCGTCGGCGGTGGCGGCATAACGAAGGACGCCATACCGCTCGCGGAACTCGGCCAGGGTGATCTCGCCCATGTTGGTCTGCATCGGATACCACTGCTCGACCAGGCGCAACATCTCGTCGTCGTGCAGGGCCAGAGCCTTCACGCCGAGGTGGTGCACGCGCAGGAACTCACCGAGCCGGCGCGGATCGGTCGCGGCGAGCCGCACCAGCCAACCGCGGATCTGATCGGCGATCGCCTCCCGCGTCTCGGCGAGCTGGCCGTCGTCGTAGAGCGACTCCCGGCTCGCTGTCGGCCGCAGCTCCGCGCTGTCGACCACGCACCGGGCGAAGAACGCCCACTCCGGGAGCAGTCCCTCGACACTCTCGGCGAGCAGCATCCGCTTGAGATAGACCCGGTGCCCGCCCCGGCTGGCCGGATTCACCGGGGTGGGCAGCACGAAAGCAGCACCGGTGAGCCCGGCCGCGGGCACGTTCAGCTCGATCACGTCGAACGGCCGGAAACCCAGGGTCTCCTCCGCATAGGCCAGCCGAGCGGAATGCGGCAACTCCCACGGCAGCCCACCGCCGGTGACCACACGGCCGTCGACCGACACCTCGACCGGGAGCAGCGAACCATATTGACTGGCCAGGTCGGTCACCACCGAACCGGTCAGGAAGTGCTCGGCACCGCGACGCGGCATCAGGGTGACGGTCGTGCCGGGCTCCCGCTCGGGGCCCGCGGTCACCTCATAGCGGCCGTCGGAGGAACCGGTCCAGACAACGGCCGGTGCGTCGCCCCGCCGGGTGTGCACCCGAATCTCGTCGGCCACCATGAAGCAGGAGAGCAACCCGATGCCGAACTGACCGAGAAACTCGTGCCGCGCGAACCCGAGCTCGTCCCGCTTGGAGCTGCGGCCGATGGTCGCCAGCAACTCGTGCACCTGAGCCTCGGTGAGACCGATCCCGTTGTCGCTGATCCGCAACGTCTCCCCAGTGACGATCTCCACCCGCCCGACGTGTCCCGGGCCCACCGCGGTGATCGCATCGACTGCGTTCTGCAGAAGCTCACGAACGTAGACGCGGGGGCTCGCGTAAAGGTGGTGGCTCAGCAGATCGACGATGCCCCGCAGGTCGACCTGAAACGTGTTGCTCACGGTGCGGCACGGTACCGGTAACCACCGACAAAATCAGGTCGGTTCCCGGTTCCCCCAGAGAAGCGTCCCGAGAACCAGAACGAGCGCCACCGGCCACACCCGATGCGCGGTCGTCCACTCGCCCGCCCCCGGCACCGACCAGGGCGAGGCTCGGTCACTGAAGAACAGGCTGCCAACCAGCACCATCCCCTGCGCCACCGGTCCGAACAGCGCCCCCGAAGCGGTATCCCGATAACGCGCACCAATCGCCGCCACAGCCACCGGAAGCAGCCCACACACCGCCGCCTGCAGAACCACGAACCCGGCGCCCCCGACCGCCCCCGCCCCTATTCCCGCTCCCGCGACCAGCCCATCCCCGACCGCCTCCGGTCCCGCAATGTGCCGCGCCGCCATGTAGAGCAGTGCCCAGACGACCCCGGCCGGCAGCACAACCAGCCCGGTGCGAAGCCACTGCCGAACCCACCGCGGCACCGGCGTGATCACTGTGGACGCCATACCGTCCGGAAGCGCGAACGCCGCCGCCGCCCCCAGCACCCCCGCGGCCAGCCACAATCCCGTCAGAACGGCCCGCCCCGAAGGCTCCTCCGCAAGCAACGGAAGCTGCGCCAGGATCGCGAGCGATACCGCGCCGACAAGCGGCCACCAAGGAACCGCCCGCACCAGATGCGGAACCAGCAGCCAGCTCATCGGCAGACACCGGCATCCCGCAGCCCGGGGGCATCCGGCCCAGCGACGTCCGGCCCGGCGACGTCCGGCGTTGTGGGAATCGGCGGCGGGGTGATCGTCACGCCGAGGCCGGCCAGTGCGGTGCCCGACGGATCAAGCAGCTCATCCCAGTGCATAGCGAGGTAGCCGGCGACTTCCTCCCGAGGACGCCCCAGCAGATCACGAGCCGCCCGCACCTCGTCCGGCCCGTACCGGACCATCGGCAGTCGCAGGTCACCGCTCTCCAGACGCCGCCGCGCACTTTCCGGCCCGGCCTGGCCGATCAGCCACAACGCCACCACCGTGCGATGCTGGCCCGCGCCGTCGCAGCTGCCGACCAGAAATGCATCACGCCGGGTGAGCCCCACCGCGGCCGCCGCGTAGGCGCTGGTCATCTGCAACCGGGAACTCTCCGCCCAAGCACCGGTCCGTCCCCAGACAGTCGAAGTGATGATCTCCGGCTGGCCGGGCACCATCGGCACCATGTCGTCCATGCTCCCGAGCTGCCGCACCGCCGGCCGGGTCGCATCCGCCGGCAGCCGCGTCGCCACCGGCTCCACCGCCTTCCGCCACAGACCTGTCCATCCGGCGTAGTGGGGCAGCGCGCAGTACCGAACTTCCCGATACGTCCGGCAGTCCAGAACGGCGACGCCGGTGAGAGCCGCCTCATCCTCCGGGTGAACGGTCACTACCGTCCGCTGCACCTGCTGCTGCACCGCAGCCCCTGACAACATCACTGCCGGCACCACCACGAGCAGCGCGAACAACGGCCGACTCCGCCAAACGATCACAGCGATGATCGCCAGGAGCACGCCGCACAGGTAGGCGAGATGCCAACCCGTCGGCCGGTCGGCACCCACCTCCCACGGCACGTCCGGCACCGGCCACAACGCATCCGGGAAGTCCTTCGGATACGACGGGAGCGCGAGCAGGGAGAGCAGCATCGCGGCGAGGGCGACCACAGTGAGCGGTCCGGCCGCCGCACCGGGCAGAACGCGCCCCACCGCCACGCCGATGGCCGCCCCGATCGCCGGGATCACCACGACGGCCCCGGCCGCCCAGGGATCGAATCGTCCCACCGGCCAGGCCGGCATCAGGAGCAGCAGCTCAAGAAGGTAGGCCGCCGCACCGGTCACCCCGGAGACGGGCACCGCGACGAGCAGGGCGAGCCCGCGCCGCCCGGAACCGGCCGGCATGGTGCTGGTGCACTCCTCAGCGCCCGCTCGATGATCGCGGCCTGCGGCCAGATGGGTCGCCATCAGCATCGCGGCACCCAGCACCAGCGAACTCATTCCGGCGTTCTGATGGAAGGTGTCCCAGGTCGGCATCCGGGTCCAGGCCCAGACCACCCCGAGGGCGATCGCCAGCACCGTGCCGCCCCAGTAGAACGGGCTGTGCCACAACCGCCGGGCCTCCGCCCAGGCAAGTGCCCTGGTAGCGGCTGGGGCGGGCGGCTCCGGCCGCTCCACCCGATCAAGAACGGCAGTCATCGGACCGCCTCGTTCGCCGAACCGGATCCGACCACCGCGTTGCCGAGCAGCAGCAGATAACCGTCCTCGATGGACGGCTTCGCCGCCTCGGCGCCCTCCGGTTGCCGGCCGACCGTCCGGTAGAGCCCGTCCGCGTTCCGCCAGTACGCCGAGTTGCCCACCGGTGCGCTCTCGGAGAGCCACACCTGCCCGTCCGCGACTCCGGCAAGCGCACGCGGGGCACCCTCGAAGATCACCCGGCCGCCGTTCATCACCACGACCCGTTCACAGAGTGCGCCGACGTCCTCGGTCTGATGGGTGGAGAGCAGCACTGTCTTACGCTCTCCGAGCCGTGAGGTCAGAGCCCGGAACACCATCCGTTGCTCCGGATCAAGACCGACCGTCGGTTCGTCGAGAATCACCAGGGCGGGGTCTCCGAGCAGCGCCTGCGCGAGCCCCAGCCGCTGGCGCATCCCGCCGGAGAGCTTGCGCACCTTCGTCTTCGCCCGATCAGCGAGGTCGACCTCCTCGAGCACCCGGCGCACCTCGGCCCGTCGCAGCCGGGAGTCGGTCTGCTCCTTCAGAACCGCGACGTAGTCGAGCAGGTCATACGCCGTGAAGTTCGGGTACAGCCCGGGGTTCTGCGGTAGGTAGCCGATCCGCCGGCGCATGTCGGTCCGCTGCTCCGGCACCGCCGGATCGAGCCCGCCGACCCGGATCGATCCGGTGTCCGGCGCGAGAGCGGTGGCAAGGCACCGCAGCAGCGTGCTTTTCCCCGCGCCGTTGGGCCCGAGCAGACCTGTCACACCGGCTCCGATCTCCAGGTCCACGGAGTCGAGCGCGGTCGTCGCTCCATACCGTTTTGCCAGCCCGCGAACGGTGACCGTGGTCATCGACTCTCCCCCAGGTCGAAGCGGCGACGCCGCAGGATCAGAACGGCGGCGGCTGCCAGCGCCGCCATCAGATAGGCCAGTTGTGCCCCCGGGCCGAACAGGACCGGCACGAACGCCTCCTGGCGGCTCAGCGCGACGCCGAGCACACCGGTCAGCCACAGGCCGCCGAGGACTCCGGCGGCGGCCGGCAACGACAGAACCGTGGCCAGGGCCAGGGTCCCGGTGCAGAGCAGAAGGGCGGGTAGCAGCCAGGCCGCAGCGAACCACCCCGGCCCGGGCAGCAGCACGCCCGCGATCGCCGCCATCGCCGTCGCGATCCCGATCACCGAGACCGCCCGCCACAGCACCAGCGACGGGCCGGCGGCCGGAGTGGTGCCGGTGATCTCATGCATCGGGTCGGCGGGCGGCCCATAGGCCCCGGAGACGGCGACCACCGGGAGGATCGGGGCCAGCACCAGGAACGACGCGCTCACCACGCCGGCACCGGTCCGGCCGAGCCAGGCGGCGGCGACTGCCAGGCCCAGCACGGCGGCTGTCGCGACCAGCCACGACCAGCGCAGGGCCGGGGTGGCGGTGAGGATCCGGATCCGGTGCTCGGGCAGGCCGACCCGGGTCAGGACCCGCTGGACGAGGGTGAGCCGGGGAGCGTGGATCGTGTCGAACACGACCTCCCAGTTGCCGGTCACCCAGGTGATGTCGATCGGCACCAGTGAGCGGCACGAACCGCAGGCCAGCATGTGCGCCTCGACTGCCAGCAACCGGCTGGGTGCGAGGTCGCCCCGCTCATATTGCTCGACGAGCGTGGAGTCGATGTGCCAGTCGGTCATGCCAGCAGCTCCCTCAACCTGATCCGCGCCCGCATCAGGCGGGTCTTGGCGGTGCCCTCCGGAATGCCGAAGAGTTTGGCGGCCTCACGCACGGTCAGGCCGTCGAGTGCGGTCGCCTCGATCAGACTGCGCAGCTCGGGGGAGAGCCGGTCGAGAGCCGGGCCCAGGGCGCCGTGCTCCACACCGAGCAGCACGAGCTCCTCGGCGGACGGTGTGGTGGCGATGTCGGGGATCTCGTCGGCGGAGCCGCTCAGCCAGCGGTGGGCCGGGCCTCGCAGCGCCGAGACGAGCCGGCGGACGGCAATGGTCCAGATCCAGGCCGCGGGATCGGCGGCCGTCTCACCGTACGAAATGGCATCCCGCCAGACCGCGACGAACGTGTCCTGGATCGCGGCATCGACCACGTCGGGGTCGGCACAGCGCCGACGCAGCCTGGCGCGCAGCCAGGCCGCGTGGCGGTGGTGCAGCAGGCGCAGTGCCGCGGTGTCCCCGGCGGCGACAGCGTGCAGCAGCTGGATGTCGCTGCTCTGCTCGCTGACCGGGATCACCGGCGGCTGAATTCTCCGTCGCACATCTGGACTATCGCCGACGGGCCCGGATTCGGTTCACGAAAAACGGCGCCGCCCGGAGGCAGCGCCGTTCTCGATGTGGCGGGAGGTCAGCTGAGACCGCCGCGCTCGGTGCCCTTGACGATCGGAGCCCGCACCAGGTTGCCCCACTCCGTCCACGACCCGTCATAGTTGCGGACCTGCGGATATCCCAGCAGGTGACGCAGCACGAACCAGGTGTGGCTGGACCGCTCACCGATCCGGCAGTAGGCGATGATGTCGTCCGCCGACTCCAGCCCCAGCTCGTCCTGATAGATCTTGACGAGATCATCGTGTGGCTTGAACGTGCCGTCCTCGTTGGCCGCCGACTTCCACGGCTTGCTGGCCGCACCCGGGATGTGACCGCCACGCAGCGCGCCCTCCTGCGGGTACGCCTCCATGTGCGTCAACTCACCCGTGTACTCCTGCGGCGACCGGACGTCCACCAGCGGCCGCCCGCTGGCGATGTGCCCCATCACCTGGTCACGGAAGGCCCGGATCTCGGCGTCGTTGCGCACCGGCACCGGATAGTCAGCGGCCGGTCGCGCAGTCTTCTCCCTGGTCAGCGGACGCCCCTCGGCCGCCCACTTCTGCCGGCCACCGTCGAGCAGCCGCACGTCATGGTGACCGAAAAGGCTGAAGACCCAGAGCGCGTACGCCGCCCACCAGTTGAAGTTGTCGCCGTAGAACACGATCGTGTCGTCACGGCCGATGCCCTTGGCCGCACACAGTGCCGCGAAATCGGCCGGGTCCAGATAGTCACGGGTCGTCTGGTCGTTGAGCTCGAGGTGCCAGTCGACCTTGACCGCACCAGGGATGTGGCCGGTGTCGTAGAGCAGCACGTCCTCGTCCGACTCGACCACGACCAGGCCTGGCGTGTCCAGGTTCGCGGCGAGCCACTCGGTGGTGACCAGTTTGTCAGGGTGCGCATACGCCTGAAGCGCCTGCGCCGGATCGTTCGGAACGGACATGCCTGTCACGCTAGCTCTTTCCGGCACGGGATTAAGCGGATGCTTTCGTCGTACCCGGTCCCTAGGCTCGTGGACGTGCTGCTTCGAATGTCCAGCTTGCTGCTCAAGACACTTCGCGAGGAGCCGGCGGACGCTGAGGTGCCGAGTCACCGGCTCCTTCTGCGCGCCGGCTTCGTCCGCCGCGCCGCGCCGGGTGGTTACACCTGGCTGCCGCTCGGGAAACTGGTGCTCGACCGGGTCACCGATGTGATCCGGCAGGAGATGGTGTCCGCCGGCGGTCAGGAGATCTCCTTCCCCTCGCTCCTGCCGCGCGAGCCCTACGACGTCACCGGCCGCTGGACGGAGTATGGGGAGGACATCTTCACGCTCCAGGACCGGCGGGGCGCCGACCATCTGCTGGCGCCGACGCACGAGGAGATGTTCACCCTGCTCGTGCAGGACATGACCGCTTCCTATCGAGACTTTCCGCTGCTGCTGTTCCAGATCCAGACGAAGTTCCGCGACGAGGCCCGGGTGCGTGGCGGCCTGCTGCGCGGCCGCGAGTTCCTGATGAAGGACGCTTACTCCTTCGATCTTTCCGAGACCGATCAAATTCGGGCGTACGGGCTAATGCGCACCGCCTATCAGCGAGTCTTCGAGCGGCTGGGCCTGGAGCACACGATCGTGTCCGCGGTGTCGGGTGCCATGGGCGGCTCCGCCTCCGAGGAGTTCCTGGCCGCCGCCGAGGTGGGTGAGGACACTTTCGTCGGCTGCACCGCCTGCGACTACGCGGCCAACACCGAGGCCGTCGTCACGCCCGCACCGGAGGACCGGCCGGTGGACGCGCCCGCTCTGGAGGTGCACGACACCCCCGGCACGCCGACCATCGCCTCCCTGGTGGAGCTCGCCAACGATCGGGCGCTCGGCGGGCGTACTGACTGGTCAGCAGCGGACACGCTGAAGAACGTCGTGGTGACCGTGCACCACCCCGGCGGCACTGACGAGGTGCTCGCCATCGGTGTGCCCGGCGACCGCGAGGTCGACCTCAAGCGCCTGAACGCGGGTCTGGCCCCGGCCACCGCCACCCTCTTCGACGACTTCGCGTCCCGGCCCGACCTGGTCAAGGGCTACATCGGCCCGCAGGGCATCAAGGTCCGCTATCTCGCCGACCCCCGGGTGGCCCCCGGCACCGCGTGGCTGACCGGCGCCAACGAACCGGGCCGGCACGCCACGAACGTCGTTGCCGGGCGCGATTTCACCCCCGACGGGCCGATCGAGGCCGCCGAGGTGCGCGCCGGTGACCCCTGCCCGACCTGCGGCTCCGGGTCCCTGACCATCCGCCGGGGTATCGAGATCGGACACATCTTCCAGCTCGGCCGCCGCTATACGAACGCCTTCGCGGTTGATGTCCTCGGCGCCGACGGCAAACCGTTGCGGCCGACGATGGGCAGCTACGGCATCGGAGTCTCACGGGCCGTCGCGGCGATCGCCGAGCAGCATCACGACGACCGCGGGCTGATCTGGCCGAATTCGGTCGCGCCGGCGGACGTGCACATCGTCGCGGCCGGCCGCGACGGCCAGGTCGAGGCAGCACTCACCCTGGGCGCGGTCCTCTCCCGGGCCGGGGTGCGGGTCCTCGTCGACGACCGGCCGAACGTCTCGGCCGGGGTCAAATTCACCGATGCCGAGCTGATCGGCATCCCACGGTCCGTGGTGGTCGGCCGCCGTCTGTCCGAGGGGTACGCCGAACTGCGCGACCGCCGCACGGGAAGCCGGGAGGAAGTGCCCCTTGTGGACATCGCGGGTGTAATCAGGGCGGAGCTAGGGTAATCATGTCGTCACGCCGGCGGAGAGGCAGCAATGGCATGGTGAGGCTGGTCGCGGACGCGATGACCCGTCGGGTGATCTACCTGCCGGAGGACACACCGCTCGACGAGGCGGCCCAGGTCATGCGTGACCAGGGCATCGGCGACGTGGTGGTGACACGGGGCCCGACCATGGCCGGGCTGGTGACCGACCGCGACATCGTGGTCCGCGCGCTCGCCGAGGGCCTGCCACCGGCCACGACCACTCTGGGCGCGATCGCCAGCCGCGAACTCATCATGATCGAGCAGAGCGCAACCGTCAGCGAGTCGGTCAACGCCATGCGCGACCGCGGCGTCCGCCGTCTCCTGGTCTGCGACGCCGATCGCAAGGTGGTCGGCATCATCAGCCTCAGCGACCTCGCACTGCTCCCCCACTCCGCCGCCGCCTGACCCACCCGCTCGCGCCCCAGCCAGCCGGCCCCCGCGCCCGCGCACGGCCAGGCTGCTCACGATCAGCGCGCTCGAACCCCAGCGCCACTCAACGCCAGCGGCCGCTCAGCGTCAGCCCGCTCAGGGCCAGCCGCTCAGGGCCAGCCGCTCAGGGCCAGCCGCTCAGGGCCAGCCGCTCAGGGCCAGCCGCTCAGGGCAGCCCGCTCAGGGCCAGCCCGCTCAGCGCATTGTCCAAAACAGGCACCGTAGCTGCAGACGTTGAGGTTGTGTGCGCGTTGACCCACGCCGGGGGCACCACCAGCGCACACGCAACCTCAACGTGTGCAGCTACCCACGCTGGCTTGACGCACAGGCGGCGGACGGATGGCGGGGGCTTGACGGTCGGGGTGGCGACGTAGGGTCGGAGCCGTGAGTGAGATGCCGCCGAAGCTGGCCGAGATCGTCGACGAGTTCGCCTCCGCGCCGCGTGAGCTGGTGCTCGAGATGCTGCTGGAGTTCGCCGACGCGGTGCCGCCGCTCCCGGCCGACCTGGCCGGCCACGAGGGTATGGAGCAGGTTCCGGAGTGCCAGACCCAGTTCTTCCTCAAGGCCGTCGTGCAGCCCGATCGCACGGTGGTCACCCACTTCGACTGCCCACCGGAGGCGCCCACCACACGGGCGTTCGCCGGGATCCTCGCCGAAGGGCTGTCCGAGGCGAGCGCGGAGCAGATTCTCGGCGTACCCGATGATCTTTATGCTCGAATGGGGTTGGCGCAGGCGATCAGCCCGCTGCGGATGCGCGGCGGCACGGCGATCCTGGGCCGGTTGAAGCGCCAGGTCGCGGAGCAGTCGATGTCGTCCAAGGCGGAGTGACGTGGACATCCAGGCCTGGTCCGATGTCGTCTGCCCCTGGTGCTACCTCGGCAAGCGCCGGCTGGAGAAGGCCCTGAAAGGGCTCGACGCCACCGTCACCTATCGGGCCTATCAGCTGGACCCGTCCCCGGTCCCCGAACCGCTGCCGATCAAGCAGGTGATGGCCGCGAAGTTCGGCGGACCGGAGCGAGCCGAGCAGATGTTCGCCCAGGTGACCGCGATCGCCGCAGCCGACGGCCTGACGCTGGACTTCGATCGTGCGATCGCCGCGAACACCTTCACGGCACACCGCCTGATCACCTGGGCCGCCACCCAGGAGCGGCAGGCCGACATGCTGGACGCTCTCCAGCGAGCCCACTTCGCCGGCGGCGTGGACATCGGTTCAGTGCCGGCCCTGGCGGCGGTGGCGGGATCGATCGGGATGAACGAGGCCGTCGCGCTCGCCTATCTCGAATCCGACGCGGGCACCAGCGCCGTCAACACCGACGTGAACGAGGCCCGGGAACTCGGGATCACGAGCGTGCCGACCTTCGTCGTCGACGGCAAATACGCGATCCAGGGCGCCCAGGAGCCGGCCACCCTGCGCACCGCATTCGAGGAGATAGCCCGCCGCGAGGCAGTCGAAGCCAGCCCGTGAGCGAGCCCGCCGAAGCCAGCCGGTGAACAAGCCCGCCGAAGCGAGCCCGTTAGAAGCGAGCCCGCAAACCCGCCCTCGAGCCGGGATGTGAAACCTGTCGATGTCGTTCCACGTGAAACAACATCGATGACCATCACGACACTTCGCGCGCAAGACCTTCGATGACCTCGGCCCCCGGCAGCGCACCGAGCGCCGGCCCCGCAATAGCGATCTTGCTGTGCCGAACCCCGGATCCGATGATCACGTGCGGGGTGGCGGCCACCCGCGAGTCCACCAGGATCGGCCACGATGGCGGGAGACCGATCGGGGTGATTCCGCCGTACTCCATCTCGGTCAGCGCCACCGCCTCGTCCATCGGCGCGAAGCTCGCCTTGCGCACGTCCAGGTGACGCCGCACCAGACCGTTGACATCGGCACGCGTCGTGGCCAGCACGACGCAGGCCGCGTACTTGGTGACATCACCGCGGCGGCCGGCCACGATCACACAGTTCGCCGACTCGGCGAGGCGCACCCCGTACGCCTCACAGAAAGCCGCGGTGTCGGCCAGCCCCGGATCGATCGGCGCCACCAGCACCTGGTCGGCATCGATCGGCGCCTCGGCCGGCCAGACCGCCAGGGCCTTGGCGACAGGCGGAGCGAGCAGATCCAGGCGGGACTGGGCGGATTCGGTCTCGAGGCTTCCCATCATGTCCGTCATCCTCGCCCAATCCGTGGATCACGGCACACCGGGGCACCCGGTTACGCTGGGCGGGTGAGCGGTGCCACCGATCCGTACCTGCGCGAGCTCGTCCTGCTGCGACGGGTCCGCGACCGGATCGACCGTGACTACGCGCAGCCGCTCGACGTCGAGGCGCTCGCGCGCAGCGTCCATCTCTCGGCCGGTCACCTCAGCCGTAAGTTCCGGGCCGCGTTCGGCGAATCGCCGTACAGCTATCTGATGACCCGCCGCATCGAGCGGGCGATGACCCTGCTGCGCCGCGGCGACCTGTCGGTGACCGAGGTCTGCTTCGCCGTCGGGTGCTCGTCGCTGGGCACCTTCAGCACCCGATTCTCCGAGCTGGTCGGCATCTCACCGAGCGCCTACCGGCGACTGGCCGCCGACGAGGCGCAGGGCCTGCCCGGGTGCGTCGTCAAACAGGTCATGCGACCGATCAGGAATCGAGAAGTGACCCCGTCCCGCCGGATTTAGCATCGTCGTCATGACCGTCACGATTCACTCGACATTCCTGCCCGCCGACGACCCGGAGAAATCGCTCGCTTTCTACCGGGACGCTTTGGGTTTCGAGGTCCGGGCCGATGTGGGTTACGGGACCATGCGCTGGATCACCGTCGGGCCGGTGGGCCAGCCGCAGACCTCCCTCGTGCTCCATCCGCCGGCCGCCGACCCCGGCATCACCGACGCCGAGCGCCGGACGATCGCCGAGCTGATGGCGAAGGGCAGTTACGCGTCGATCGTTCTCGGCAGCTCGAACCTCGCGGAGACGTTCGAGCAGCTGCAGGCCAGCGGCGCGGAGGTGGTCCAGGAGCCCGCCGACCAGCCGTACGGTGTGCGTGACTGCGCCTTCCGCGACCCGGCCGGGAACATGGTCCGGATCAACCAGCTGACCTGATCCACAACGCTAAATTCTCAGGTCGGCCGCGATCATGCCGACCGTAAGAGTCTGTGGAGGATCGTCGGAGAGCGCGCATCGGGACCGTCAGCGGTCTCGCCCTGCTGACCGGTGCCACGGCGCTGGTCGCCGTCGGCGGCGGTCACCATTCGGTTTTCGCAACCCTGCTGCTCGGGTTGCTCGCGGCGGTCATGGCGCACGCTCTCGTCATCGAGATCCAGCGCCAGGCCCGCCGCCGGTCCCAGGTCGTCTGGGTCCGGCACGACACCGTCAACACGGTGCTGCTGTCCAGCTGGTCGCTGGGTGCCACGGCCCTGGTGCCTTTCGCCTCACGCCCGGTCCAGCTCCTCGGCCTGTTGCTGGCCGTCGGTTACGCCGCCGCCTGCGCCTACTTCGTCGTGGAGCGCCGCCGCGCCGTCTCGGCCCCGGTGCTGCCGGCACCGTCACCACCGGCCGAATCGCCGACACCCCGGCCCGTGGTCCCGGACTCCGCCTCCGCCACCTGAGGCGAAGAAGGCGGCTGCGAACGAGGCGGCTGCGGATGCGAGTGGTGCCCCACGTGCGAGGCGCCCTCACCGTCGGCGAGGGTGGGCAGAACCACCATCAGCGGCGGCACCGGCACCCCGCTGGTCTCGATCGGCAGCTCCGGAACGGGCAGCCAGTCCACCCCCAGCGGCTCCGGCCCGAACCCGTCGTCACGCCCGGCCCGCGGCTCCCCGTCGGCCACCGACACCGCGAAGACCGATGTCATCCCTGTCGGGTACGGCATCTCCAGCACGTGGCGAGCGTCGCTGACCACCAGCCCGGTCTCCTCGAAAACCTCACGCCGCACCGCTTCCTCGGCCGTCTCGCCGGGCCGTAGCCCGCCACCCGGCAGAGTCCACCACTCGCCGCCACCGAATCGCCGGCTGCGCTCGTGCACCATCAGCACACGGCCGTCCCGCACGATCACGGCGGCGGCCCGTCTTCGTTCGCTCACGAGTCGCAGGCTAACCGCCACACCTGTGATGTGCGTGGTGCAGTCATTCCTTTGTGGATGACATCCGACACTGAAGAACGGGCATATACGTCCCTACACCTTCGGAACGGTGACCAGCAAATACGTCCGTCCGGTGACCAGTTCCCGGGTCAGTGCGACACCGGATCGCGCCGCCAGGAAGGCCAGCGCCGGTCCAGTGGGTTGCGTCACTGCCGTACCGCCGATCACACCCGCCGCCCGCATCTCCGGCAGGTAGTCCCCCGGTCGCAGGCCGCCCCACCGATCCGGCTGCCGGAAGTCGTAGTCCAGGTCGAGATCACCGTCGCGGACCACCAGCAGCCGCCCACCGCCCTCAGCCTCTCCCCGGTACGCCAGCACCACCCCACCCTCGGAAAGTGGACTGACGGCCTTCTGAGTGACCCCGAGCGACCCGTTGTCCTCGACGATCAACGACCAACCGCCGATCCGCGCCACACCGATGAAGTACCGCCCGGGTCCGCCCCGCTCGCCGTCACCGCCGGCCACCAGCCGCAGCCACTCGACCCGTTCCAGCTCTTCGCCGCCGAGCCGCCCGGCCACCTCGCTCGGGATCAGCCCCTGAACCAGGGTGAAGCAGAAGCCGGCACCGAGCGCGGCCTCCCGCACCGGCCAGAGCAGGTCCCCCGGCGACGGCGCGGTACTCGGCGCGGGCACAGGCACAGGCACGTCGCCCCGGGGCGAGGCGCACCCGGCCAGACCGGCCAGCACGAGCACAAGGGCGGAGCGGCGTTTCACCAGGCCAGTAGATCAAAGGCCACGCGAATACAAAAAAGCCCCCGAGACCGGGGGCTTGAGAATTGTGGAGCCCAGGGGACTTGAACCCCTAACCCCCGCCTTGCAAAGGCGGTGCTCTGCCAGTTGAGCTAGGGCCCCTCGACCAACCTCAGCGAAGGTCGGGAGCAGTCGTCGCCTCGTGCCACAGCGCGCGCTCGTCGCTCGACGCCTTGACCCTCTTCACGACCAGGGCAGCAGTGCCCACAACAGCCGCAACAATCAGAAGCTTCTTGAACATCGAATCCCCAAACCAACACCGAAGGGCAGGGCAAGCGAAACAAGCGAGCCAGCCAACCGGAGCCAGCCGACCCAAGCCGCAACCAACACGCCCAGCGCAACCAACCGACCGAAGCGCGACCGACTCGCCCAAGCGCAACCCATAGATCGCGGGGTTTCCGGGGGCTCGGCCCCCGGAGTCAGCATGACGAGCGCCCAGGTCCGCGCTTTCCGCGGACAAGGTAGTCGCCAGCTCGTGGGGCTAGCTGGAATCGAACCAGCGACCTCAGAGTTATCAGCTCTGCGCTCTAACCGACTGAGCTATAGCCCCCTCAACTGCGAAGAGAACGTTACCGCATCGGGCTGCGAGCCTCCAATTCGGGGTGGGCTCGCAACCCGATGCTTCGCGTCAGTCGCGCTCGGCGAGCGTGAGCTCGATGCCACCGACCAGGTCGGCGCAAACGTTGTAGATGAACGCACCGAGAGTGGCCAATGCGGTGAAGAGCACCACGTTGACCGCACCGATCAGCATCGACGTGCCGATCACGCCCCAGGCCGTCACCTGGAACGGGGTGCTGGAGCCGGTCTCGGGCCCGCCGCTGGCGGTCACCAGGTCCTTGAGGCTGGTGTTGACCGAGCTCCAGACGCCCATCGTGTCGAGGGCCAGGTAGAGCACGGAGGTGGCCACGACGACCACGATGAAGAGCACGATCGACACGGCGAACGAGAACTTCATCACCGACCAGGGGTCGATCCGCTTGAGGTTGAGCCGGGCCCGGCGGGGGCCGCGCGCGGCGGCCGAGGTGACCGTCGAGCGGGCCGACCGGACCGCTTCGGACACCCGTGCGGCGCCGACCGCGGCCGCGCCGCTGGCCGTCGTCGAGCCGGGGGTCCGCTGCTTGGCCGCGGGTGATGTCGCGGTCGCCGAGGCCGGCGCGGGGCGCGGTGGCGTGCTCGGGGTCGCGGGGGGTGTTCCCGTCCCGGGCCGTGCACCCTGCGTTCCGGGTGCGGCGCCCTTGCCCTTGGTGACCACGGGCACGGAGGCCGAGCCCTTCACCACCGATGGCCCGCCCGGACGCTTCGCCTCGGCCGCACCGTCGGTGCCGGCGGCCGGCTCACTCGGCGGGGCAGGCATGCCCGGTGCGCGGGTGAACTTCGGCGGGGACGGGGCATCGGCGGGGACAGCGGCGCGCCCTGAGGATTCGCGTCCGGTCGATGCGGCGCCATCTTTCTTGGCCGCATCGTCCGGAGTCGCTGAGGTCCCCGGGCCCCCCGACTTCGCCTGTGTCTCCGGCATCAACTAGTCCTGTTCGTCAGGCTCGTCGGCATTGCGAGCAAGCGCCACGATGGTTACACCTTCTGGGAGGTCCATCAGCTTGACCCCCATTGTGTTCCGATCCCGTGTGCGCCGTACAGGCTTCACGGGAGTCCGGATGACACCACCATTGCTGGTGATGGCAAACAGTTCATCCTCCGGGCTGATCACCAGAGCGCCGACAAGTCCACCACGACGTTCAGTGATCTTGGCGGTCAGTACCCCCTTGCCACCCCGGCCCTGCACCGGATACTCCTCGATCGGCGTGCGCTTCGCATACCCACCGTTGGTGGCGACCAACACATCGAGGCCCTCGCGGACCACTTCCATCGCCAGGAGCTCGTCGTTGTCGCCGAAGCGCATGCCGATGACGCCGGAGGTGGCACGCCCCATCGGACGCAACGCGTCGTCCGTTGCGTTGAACCGGATGGCCTGGGCTTTCTTGGACACCAGCAAGAGGTCGTCCTCAGGAGCCACCAGCGCCGCGCCCACCAACTCGTCATCCTCCCGCAGGTTGATGGCGATGATGCCACCGCTGCGGTTGGAGTCAAATTCCTCCAGGCGCGTCTTCTTCACGAGCCCATTCTTGGTTGCGAGCACAAGGTGGGGCGCGACCTGGTAATTCGGGATCTGGATGACCTGCGCGATGTGCTCGTCCGGCTGGAAGGCGAGCAGGTTGGCGACGTGCTGGCCCTTGGCGATCCGGCTCGCCTCCGGGAACTCGTACGCCTTGGCCCGGTAGACCCGCCCCTTGTTCGTGAAGAACAGGACCCAGTCGTGGGTGGAGATGACGAAGAAGTGCGACACGATGTCGTCCTGGCGCAGTGTCGCCCCGCTCACGCCCTTGCCGCCGCGCCTCTGCGACCGGTACATATCGGTCTTCGTGCGCTTGGCATAACCGGTACGTGTGATGGTCACCACAACGTCTTCCCGAGCGATGAGGTCCTCCATGGACACTTCACCATCAAATGGGATGATCTGGGTGCGCCGGTCGTCGCCGAACTTCTGGACGATCTCGCCGAGCTCCTCCGAGACGATCGCCCGCTGCCGCTCCGGCTTCGCGAGGATGTCCTTGAGATCGGCGATCTCCACCTCGATCCTGACGAGCTCGTCAACGATCCGCTGCCGCTCCAGGGCGGCCAGGCGGCGCAGCTGCATGTCGAGGATGGCGGTCGCCTGAACCTCGTCGACGTCGAGCAGCTGCATCAGGCCCTGACGCGAGTCCTCCACCGTCGGCGAGCGCCGGATCAGGGCGATGACCTCGTCGAGCATGTCCAGCGCCTTGCCGAGACCGCGCAGGATGTGCGCCCGCTCCTCGGCCTTGCGCAGGCGGAACGCGGTCCGCCGGCGGATGACCTCGATCTGGTGCTCGACGTAGTACCGGATGAACTGGGCCAGGTTCAGCGTGCGCGGCACACCGTCGACCAGGGCCAGCATGTTGGCGCCGAACGTCTCCTGCAGCTGGGTGTGCTTGTAGAGGTTGTTCAACACCACCTTGGCGACCGCGTCGCGCTTCAGGACCAGGATCAACCGCATTCCGGTACGACCGGACGACTCGTCCCGGATGTCCGCGATGCCGGTGAGCTTGCCTTCCTTGACCAGCTCGGCGACCCGCTCGGCGAGGTTGTCCGGGTTCACCTGGTACGGCAGCTCGGTCACCACGAGACACGGCCGGCCCCGGGAGTCCTCTTCGACCTCGACCACCGCGCGCATCCGGATCGAGCCACGCCCGGTCCGGTACGCGTCCTGGATCGCCTGCTGTCCGACGATCAGGCCCCTGGTCGGGAAGTCCGGTCCCTTGACGAACTCGAGCAGCGCCTCGAGCGTGGTGGCCTCGTCGACTCCGGGGTTGTCCAGGCACCACTGCACGGCCGCGGCGACTTCGCGCAGGTTGTGCGGCGGAATCTTGGTCGCCATGCCGACCGCGATGCCTTCGGACCCGTTGACCAGCAGGTTCGGGAACCGGGCCGGCAGGATCGTCGGCTCCTTGGTCCGGCCGTCGTAGTTGTCCTGCATGTCGACGGTGTCCTCGTCGATGTCCCGCAGCATCTCCATCGCGAGCGGGGACAGCTTCGCCTCGGTGTACCGCATGGCGGCCGCCGGGTCGTTGCCCGGTGATCCGAAGTTGCCGTTGCCGTCGATCAGCCGGTACCGCAGGGACCAGGGCTGACCCATCCGCACCAGGGCGTCGTAGATCGACGAGTCGCCGTGCGGGTGGTAGTTGCCCATCACGTCGCCGACGACGCGGGCGCACTTGACGTAGCCGCGGTCCGGGCGGAACCCGGCGTCGTACATCGCGTAGAGGATCTTGCGGTGCACGGGCTTGAGGCCGTCACGGACGTCGGGCAGCGCGCGCCCCACGATGACGCTCATCGCATAGTCGAGGTACGACCGCTGCATCTCGACCTCGAGGCCGACCGGCTCGACGCGCTGGGTCACACCGCCGCCGGCATCAGCCGGGGTCTCGTCGCCGTCCGGGGGCTCGGGAGTGTCAGTCACTTTTAACCCTTACTCAAGGTGAAACCAGACAAGTACGGCCAAAGCTCGTGTATCGCTGTGGATAACGTTGTGGAAAGCAGGGGCACGCTGTGGATACGGCGTAACCCGAAATTCAGATGTCCAAGAAGCGGACGTCTTTGGCGTTGCGCTGGATGAACGACCGCCGCGCCTCCACGTCCTCACCCATCAGCACGCTGAACAGCTCGTCGGCGACCGCGGCGTCGTCGAGCGTCACCTGGCGCAGCGTCCGGGTGTCCGGGTTCATCGTGGTGTCCCAGAGCTCCTGGAAGTTCATCTCGCCGAGGCCCTTGAACCGCTGGATGTCGTCCGGCTTGGCGTTCGCCTTCTTCTGCTGCCGCAGCGCGATCAGGCCGTCCCGCTCGCGGTCGGAGTACGCGTACTGGGCGTCGTCGCCGCGCTTGTTCCACTTGATCTTGTAGAGCGGCGGCGAGGCCAGATAGACGTGACCGTGCTCGACCAGCGGCCGCACGAAGCGGAACAGCAGGGTGAGAAGCAGCGTCTGGATGTGCTGGCCGTCGACGTCGGCGTCGGCCATCAGGATGATCTTGTGGTAGCGCAGCTTGGAGAGGTCGAACTCGTCGTGGATGCCGGTGCCCATCGCCGTGATCAGCGCCTGGACCTCGTTGTTCTTCAGCACCCGGTCGATCCGGGCCTTCTCCACGTTGAGGATCTTGCCGCGGATCGGCAGGATCGCCTGGATCCGGCTCTCCCGGCCGGACTTGGCCGAACCGCCGGCCGAGTCGCCCTCGACGATGAACAGCTCGGTCTCGCGCGGGTCGGTGGACTGGCAGTCGGCCAGCTTGCCCGGCATCGAGCCGGACTCCAGCAGCGACTTGCGCCGGGCCAGCTTGCGCGCCTGTTGCGCGGCGATCCGGGCGCGGGCGGCCTGGTCCGCCTTCGTGATGATGAGCTTCGCGTCGGTCGGGTTGCGGTCGAACCAGTCGGCGAGCTGCTCGTTGCAGACCTTCTGCACGAAGCTCTTCATGTCCGTGTTGCCGAGCTTCGTCTTGGTCTGGCCCTCGAACTGCGGGTTTGCCAGGGTCACCGAGATGATCGCGGCGAGGCCCTCACGAATGTCCTCACCGGACAGCTTCTGGTCGGCCTTGAGGAACTTCTTCTCGACGCCGTACTTGTTGACGATCGTCGTCAGCGCGGCACGGAAGCCCTCCTCGTGGGTACCGCCCTCGTGCGTGTTGATGCGGTTCGCGAAGGTGTAGACCGATTCACCGTACGACTCGTTCCACTGCATCGCGATCTCGACGGCCATGCCCTCGTCGTGCGCGTCGGCACCGAACTCGATCACCGTCTTGTGGATCGCGCTCTTGGTGGCGTTGAGGTGCCGCACGAAGTCCGCGATGCCGCCCGCGTACATGAAGCTGATCTTGCGGGTCTCGCCGTTCTCATCCAGCTGATCGGGCCGGTCGTCGGTGAAGTTGATCGTGAGACCGCGGTTCAGGAAGGCCATCTCCTGAAGCCGGCGGTAGATGGTCTGGAAGTCGAACTCGACCGTCTCGAAGATCGTCGGGTCCGGCCAGAACTGCACCGTCGAGCCGGTCTTGTCGGTGGCCTCGCCCTTGATCAGTTCTTCGGGCTTGGCGAGGTTGTACTTCTGCCGCCACACGTTGCCGGACTTGTGGATCTCCACGAACATCCGGCTGGAGAGCGCGTTGACCACCGAGACGCCGACGCCGTGCAGACCGCCGGAGACCTTGTAGGCCTGGCCGTCGAACTTGCCGCCCGCGTGCAGCACGGTCAGCGCCACCTCGACGCCCGGCTTCTGCAGCGTGGGGTGCAGGTCGACCGGGAAACCACGGCCGTTGTCGGTGACCGAGACCCCGCCGTCGGCCAGCAGGATCACGTCGATGGTGTCGCAGTAGCCGGCCAGAGCCTCGTCGACCGCGTTGTCCACAACCTCCCAGACCAGGTGGTGCAGACCGCGCTCACCGGTGGAACCGATGTACATACCGGGACGCTTGCGGACCGCCTCGAGGCCTTCGAGCACGGTGATGGACTCGGCACCGTACTCCTGCTTGTTCTCTGACACCCTCGGCCACTTTCTCGCGCCGGGCCGGGAAGGCCCCGCGGCGGGGTTGGCGGGCAACAGACAGCGCCCGGGCACGCGTCAGGGACCAGAGATGACGCCGCGGAAAGGAGGCGGACCACCGGTGGAACCGTGCGCGCCGGTCGCCGCGGACAGCCCGCGGATCGTGATCGGCTGGAAAAACCGCATAGCGTGACGATGGTGGCTGCCCGCCACCGCCAGGCACAGTTTTCCCGGTCGCTGTCGATTCTACTCCGCCGAGGCGAGTTGGCGAGGGTCCGGCACCCCTTCCGGGTGCCTGAGAGTCCCGTAGCGCGATTTGAGCCGCTACCCACGTGTTCCCCTACACGGAACCAACCCTCACCGCAACAACAAGTGATGCGGCTGTTTCGACGGCCGGGCGCGCCTGCCGGGCCGGACCGGCACACACTGCGACACTGCTCGACAACCGCCCGCACCGGTGTCGTAACCTCGCGCGCGGGCCGGTGTTGGCCGGAAGTCATGTGGCGGAGTCGCATCGTTACCGCCACGGATGAGGCCTGTGAGGCAGGTCGAGAAGGGGTGGCCCCGATGGCGCACGACAAGGGCCTGGACAACGTGGCGGTGCACTGGCCGCGGACGAATCAGTACTACGACCCGGTGGCACCTGCCGAGTTCGTCGACTTCGGAGCGATCGCCGACCGCCCCGAGATCGCCGCACCGACCGGGGCGTTGGCGCTGCACATTGCCAAGACTGGCACTGTGCGCGCGACCGCGTACACCGAACTGGTCGATCTCCTGCTGGGTCTGGAGGGTGTCCTCTACGCCACCGACGCGGCCGCCGAGGACGAGGATCCGGTGATCGACCCGGACGGCTGCGCGTGGATCGCCGGCGGCCTGGAACGCTTCGTCGAGGGCCACGACAATTTCGGCGACCTGGTCACCTTCGAGACCGTCGCCGAGGTCATGCGCTCGGCAATCGCCGGTGGCCGCCTCGCTGACCAGCAACTTCGCTGGCTCGACCACCGTCTCGCCGCCCTCCGCGACGACGCCGGCAACGCACCGCACTGGAGCTTCGCGCGCACCGAACTCGCCGTCCTGGCCGGCTTCTACCGCCGCTGCGCCGAACGCGGCTTCGCCATCTTCGCCGACTACTAGACCACCCCGAGCGCCTCTCACGGCCGTTATCCACAGCCTCAACCCTTTTTTCGTACGACCGACGCAGAGCTCTCGAGGGTCGCCCGGCGGCCACCTGCCACGCAAGACCGCAGGCGGCCGCCGGCTCATGAGCCGGGTCGGCCTTACCGGGTCGATGCTGTGACCAGGTCGAACATCGCGCAGGTCGGCGACCTGCCGGGGGTCAGTGTTGCCGGGGTTGCCGGAAGAGCCAGGTGAGGCCGGCGACCACCATGAGCAGCACGATGCCGGAACCGGTCCAGAAGATCGTGGTGCGTTCGGTGGAGACGCGCTCGGCACGTGCCGTGGAGGCCGGTGTCGGTGTCAGCAGTTCGTTGCCGCTGCACAGGGAGGTCTCGCCGGCCACCGCGTACACCCGGTACCGGCCGCCCTCGTCGAAGCGATATCCACAGGACGCCTCATTGTCCGATGTGGTCAGCGACACTTCGGTGGACGCGTCGCCCTTGATCACGGACTCGACGCCGAAGACCACACGGTTCACGCCTTTCGACTCCCGCACCGCTTCGGCGACGCCGACGAAGGCGAGCTCCGCCTCATCAAGGCCGGTGTTCGCCGCGCAGGAACAGGCCCACGCGGGACTGGCAGCCACCGGTAACGGGGCCAGCACGAACAGCAACAGAATCAGAAAGCGCCGGACGATCATGCTGGTAAGACGTCGCGGAAACGATTTTGGTTTCAGCCGTAGGTATCGCGAGGTCCCCGGCCCTGCACCCGCCGGGGCCCGCGGCTCCAGGACGGTGCGGCCGGCCCGTGGATGTTGAGGCGGGTGACCACGTTGTGGCCCACCTCCGCCGCGATCTTCCTCAACAGGGTGGCGGCCAGCAGGCGCAGCTGGGTGGCCCAGGCGGTGGACTCGGCCTCGACGGTCAGGACCCCGCCGTCGAGCTTCACCGGGCGGCTGTGCGCGGCGATGTCCGGCCCGACCACCTTCTCCCACGAGCCGAAGACGGTGGCCTCGGCCTTCGGCTTCTCCCAGCCGCGGGCCTTCATCAGGCGGTCCAGCATCGTGCCGAAGAGCTGGGGATCGCGCGGGTCCGGCCCGGGGCCGGAGTAACCACGGAGGCGCTTCTCACCGCTGCCGCTCCCGGTGCGGCGCCGCGGATTGCGCGCCGCCTCCCGGCGCCGGGCCAGAGCGGCGTCCAGAACGGCGCGGGCGAGCTCCGGCCCGGCCAGGTTGTCCCCACCCTGTGGATTACCGGCTGCGCCTGAAGAGGGATTACCGGCTCCTCCCGGAGAGGGATCACCGGCTGCCCCCGGAGAGGGACCACCGGTTTCACCCTGAGAGGCCGCCGCAGCGCCGGAACTGCCCGGACCCACCCCTGAACCCAGCTGCGGATCTCCTGAGGCGCTGACGGGGCGCTGAGAGCCCTCGGATGATCGACCCCGGCCGGATCCGGACCGCTTACGTTCCTCAGACACGCTCGATCGCCCCCGTGGTCACGTCGTAGCGGACGCCGCGCAGCGCCGCGGGCACATCCTCGGGAACCGCACAGGTCACCAGCAGCTGGGCGGCGTCGGACACCAGGGCGGCGAGCCGATCCCGCCGGCCCGAGTCGAGTTCGGCGAAGACGTCGTCGAGGACCAGCACCGGCTCGATGCCGTCCGAGCGCAGCAGGTCATAGGCGGCCAGCCGCAGCGCCAGCGCGAACGACCAGGACTCACCGTGGCTCGCGTACCCCTTGACGGGCAGGTCGCCGAGAATCAGCGACAGGTCGTCACGGTGCGGGCCGACCAGGGTGACACCGCGCTCGATCTCGGCGGTCCGGCGCTCCTCCAGGGACGCCAGCAGCGCCGCCTCCAGCGCGGGCCGGTCAGCCACCAGCGCGTCGCCGAGCCGCGACGCGTACGTGATGGCAGCCGAGGCCCGTCCCGCGGCGACGGCGTCATAGGCTTTGGTCAGGTGCGGGCCGAGGGCGCCGGCGAGCTCGATGCGGCCGGCCAGCAGCTCGGCACCGTGGTGCGCCAGGTGCTGGTCCCACACGGCGAGCGTCGACAGGTCCTGCCCTCGCGAGCCGCCGACCTTGCGGGTCAGATACGCCGTACGCAGGAGGGCGTTGCGCTGCTTCACCACCCGGTCGTAGTCGGCGCGCACCCCGGCGAACCGCGGCTGGCGGGCCACCAGGAGATCGTCGAGGTAACGCCGCCGCTCGGACGGATCGCCCCGGACCAGCTCGAGGTCCTCGGGGGCGAAGAGCACCATCCGCAGCGCGCCGAGCACCTCCCGCGGCCGGCGCACCGGCGAGCGGTTGAGCCGCGCCCGATTCGCCCGGCCGGGTACGATTTCAAGCTCGACGAGCAGTTCGCGGCCATCGTGGACGATCGCGCACCGGATCACTGCCGAGGTCGCGCCGGCCCGGACGAGCGGGGCGTCGGTGGCCACCCGGTGACTGTCCAGAGTGGCCACGTAACCCAGTGCCTCGATGAGATTGGTCTTGCCCATGCCGTTCTGGCCGACCAGCACGGACACGCCGGGTTCGAGATCCACGGCCACCCGCTCATAGGAACGGAAGTCGCTGAGCTCGACCCGGCGTACGTGCATCGGTGTCAGCGCTTGACGGCGTGGCCGCCGAACTGCTGACGCAGCGCGGCAACGGCCTTCATGGCCGGCGAGTCGTCCTGGCGGGACTGGAAACGTGCGAACAGCGAGGCGGCGATGACATGGGCCGGCACGGCGAGGCGCACAGCCTCGTCGACCGTCCAGCGGCCCTCACCGGTGTCGTCGGCGTAACCCTTCAGAGCCGACAGGTCCGGATCCTCGTCGAGAGCCCGGTCCAGCAGGTCGAGCAGCCACGACTTGACGACGCTGCCCTCCCGCCAGCTCTTGATCACACCGGGCACGTCGTTGATGTACTCCGAGGCCTTGAGGATCTCGTAGCCCTCGGCATAGGCGTGCATCAACCCGTACTCGATGCCGTTGTGCACCATCTTCGCGTAGTGACCGGCACCGTGCGTGCCGGCGTGGGCGTAGCCGAACTCACCGGCCGGCTTGAGCGCCTCGAAGATCGGTTTGCAGTGCTCCACCGACTCGGTTTCGCCGCCGACCATCAGCGCGTAGCCGTTGGTCTTGCCCCACACGCCGCCGGAGACGCCGACGTCGAGATATTTGATGCCCTTGGTGGCCAGGCGCTCGGCACGCGGGGCGTCGTCGGTGAACTTGGAGTTCCCGCCGTCGATGATGATGTCGCCGGCTTCCAGCACCTCGGCGAGCTGGTCGATGGTGTCCTCGGTGATCTTGCCCGACGGCACCATGGTCCAGACCACCCGCGGCGCGGCCAGCTTCTCGGCCAACTCGGCCAAGCTGGCGGCGTCGCTTACATCCAGGTTCTGGTCGAATCCGACGACTTCATGCCCCGCAGCACGCAGTCGTTCCCGCATGTTGCCACCCATTCGGCCGAGACCGATCAGGCCGAGTTGCATGGTGATCTCCCTAGATGAGCGGTTGTTTCAAGCTCAGTATCAGCGAGTTACCCGGATCGGCATGATCAGATAGCGGTAACCCGGGATGATTTCGCCGCTTTCATCGGCGGGGGAGATCACAGCGGGCTTGAACGCGTCGACGAACGCGAGCATCGCCGTCGGCGCGCCCAGGTTCTGCAGGCCATCGATCAGGTACTGCGGGTTGAAGCCGATGGTCAGCGACTCACCGGTGAAGGTGGCCTCCATGGCCTCACTGGCGCGTGCCTCCTCGGTCGTCCCCGCCTCGACCACCAGGCCGTCCTCGCTGAAGCTCAGCAGGACCGGAGTGGTCCGCTCGGCAACGAGGGCGACCCGGCGCACCACCTCGACCAGGGCGGCGACGGAAACCCGTGCCTCGGCGTTGTGCGCGGCCGGGAAGAGCGAGCGCACCGGCGGGTAGTTGGCGCCGTCCAGCAGGCGGCTGGTGGTCCGCCGGGTCCCGCCGGCGAAGCCGATCATGCCCTCGCCTGCGCTGCCCTGCGCCAGGGCGATGGTGACCGAGCCACCGAGCGGGCCGAGGGCCTTGGCGGTGTCGTTCAGCGTCTTCGCCGGCACCAGCGCGTTCAGGCTGATGTCGGGGTCGTCCGGGGTCCACTCGATCTCGCGCATCGCCAGCCGGTAACGGTCGGTCGCGAGCATGGCCATCGTCGAACCGTTCAGTTCGAGCCGGACACCCGTCATCATCGGCAGCGTCTCGTCACGGCCGGCCGCGATGGCAACCTGCGACACCGCGGAGGCGAAGACGGCGGCCTCGACTGTGCCGGCGCTGGAGGGCATCTCCGGAAGGGTGGGGTAGTCCTCCACCGGCATCGTCGGGAGCGTGAAGCGCGCGCTGCCGCAGACCAGCTCCAGATGCGCACCGACCGCGGCGATGTCCACCGGCTTGCCGGGCAGCGCCTTGGTGATCTCGGCCAGCAGGCGCCCGGAGACCAGTGCCGCACCGTCGGCGTCGGCCTGAACCTCGACGCTCACCTGGCTCGAGACCTCGTAGTCGAAGCCGGAGACCTGCAACCGTCCGTCCGTGACTCGCAGCAGGACACCGGCGAGAACCGGCACCGACGGCCGGCTGGGCAGGCTCTTGGCTGTCCAGGCCACGGCGTCGGCAAGGGCGTCTCGCTCCACCCGGAACTTCATGCTGTCCTCCGCGATGCTGTTTCTGACGGGGGGCGTGGACCCCACTGAACTCTATGGCGCCGACGGTATTGATGTGCGCCCGACCCCGGTGCTGTGAAGTCGAGCCGGAGGCGCAGCGAGCCGCAAGCAGCCCATCCACACCTTCCACAACGCTGATGATTGCTTTTTGTTTTCTAAGAAGAGATATCTAGTCGTCTTCATCGGTCCTGTGCATACCGTGGATAACCCGAGTTTGCGCAGGTCAGAAGGTTATCCACCGGTGATTCACATGTGGGAAACTCGGGTAAAAGTGTGGGTCTGGGTCCACAGTTGCCGACGTGACGAGCGTTGTCCACCGTTGTCCACCGGCTATCCACCGGTTATCCACCAGGTTTGTCCCCCGACCTGTGCATAACGCTGGGACGCTACCGCCTCGTCGTCCCCAGAACCTTCAACAGGCTATCCACAGTCCTCCACAGGGTGTGGGTAGACATGTAACCGTCCGTGTCTGTCCACATCGATTTCCCCAGGTTCTGTCCACATCTGTGGAGAGAGGTGTCGGCGGTTGTCCACCGTCTGGGGAAAGAGCCTGTGGATGCCTGTGGATTAGTGTGGACAACGTTGGCACGAAACTGACCCGTCGCGACGTTGACAAATCGACGATTTTCGCCCTGGAAAGTTGGCAGTGAGCGGCGTCGATTTCCCCGCTGAGCTGCGACGATCTGGGGACAACTTGTGGATGAGCCGGTGCATATCCGGTGGATAACCAGCGCGTTGTTGGCGAACGTCCTGTTCAGGCCGTTGTGCACCGGAGCGGCCCAACCTGTGGGTTACGGCGGCGCCACCGGATCAGCCCGTCGCAGGTGTGGATGGACCTCCTGCTGGCCGTCGATCTCCACCGGCGCAAATCCACAGCCCGCCAACGCCCTCACAGCCGTGTGGAAAACAGGTTGGGGGGTAGCGGTTCGGCCCTGTCATCGAGCGGGCCTGACACCGAGCGGGCACAACTCCAGCATTGCGAGGCGTACCGGGCGAGGCGAGCGCGGGAGGACGCCGGGCAGCCATCAACGACGGCGGCCGCGAGCGGGGAGAGTCGGAGTCTCGAAAGGGTGAGTGGGCAGCTCAGCCCGGAAGTTGATCACGGGCGGGAGTGGGCAGTCAGCCCTGAGATGTCCCTGGGCAGAGCGCGTCGGCCGTACCAGAAAAGTATTGAGGTCTGGTGGGAGCGGCCGTGCGCGGACCGCGGGGTCGCAGGCTGTGGAGAGCTGCGCGAGGCGCGTTGCGGGCTGAGAGCGGCGGGGTCAGGTGTTTTGTTTGATGCGGTTGGTTAGTTCGGCGATTTGGTTGTAGAGCGAGCGGCGTTCTGCCATGTGCTGGCGGATTTTGCGGTCCGCGTGCATGACTGTGGTGTGGTCGCGGCCGCCGAAGGCCTGTCCGATGCGCGGTAGGGAGAGGTCCGTCAGTTCGCGGCAGAGGTACATGGCGACCTGGCGGGCGTTGACCAGGACGCGGCTGCGGGAGTGGCCGCGCAGGTCCTCGAGTGAGACGCCGAAGTAGTCGGCGGTGGAGACCATGATCTGGTCGGCGGTGATCTCGGGGCCGGCGCCGTCGGGCATGAAATCGCGCAGGACCTCCTCGGCGAGGGAGAGCTGCACCTGGGAGCGGGTGAGGCTGGCGAAGGCGGTCACCCGGATGAGGGCGCCTTCGAGCTCGCGGATCGAGTTGGAGACGCGGGAGGCGATGAACTCGAGGACGTCGTCGGGCGCGTACATGCGCTCCTGGGCGGCCTTCTTCTGGAGGATCGCGATGCGCGTCTCCAGGTCGGGCGGCTGGATGTCGGCGAGCAGGCCCCACTCGAACCGGGTCCGCATGCGGTCCTCGAGCGTCGCCAGCTGGCGCGGCGAGCGGTCCGAGCTGATGACGATCTGCTTGTTGGCGTTGTGCAGGGTGTTGAAGGTGTGGAAGAACTCCTCCTGCGTCCGTTCGCGGTTCTCCAGGAACTGGATGTCGTCGATCAGCAGGATGTCGACGTCGCGGTAACGGCGCTGGAACGCCTGGGTCTTGTCGTCCCGCAGGCTGTTGATGAAATCGTTGGTGAACTCCTCGGTCGACACGTAGCGGACCGAGCGCGCGTGGCCCAGGGTGGTGGCGTAGTGGCCGATCGCGTGCAGGAGGTGGGTCTTGCCCAGCCCGGAGCTGCCGTAGATGAACAGCGGGTTGTAGGCCTTCGCCGGTGATTCCGCGACGGCCACCGAGGCGGCGTGCGCGAAGCGGTTGGACGAGCCGATGACAAACGTCTCGAACATGTACTTCGGGTTGAGCCGGTTGCCGTCGTTGCCACCCGGTCGCGGTGACGTGCCGGGGCCGCGCAGGTCGATCGGCGCGCGCCCGGGACCGTTGTCACCGCGGCTCGGGATCGTGTCGTCGCGGCGGTCCTGAAGCCCGTCCTGCCGGCGCTGGTTGTCGCGCAGCTGTGACTGGTCGGCGGCCATCCGGTGCCCGACGGTGTCGTTCTGCGGCTCCGGTTTGTCGCCGGGGCGGGAGCCGGTCGGGCGGTTCATCGGCGGAGGCGGCGCGACCTGCGGCAGCGGATCACCGAAGAGGGCCTCCTGGCCGTCGCGGGCGGTGGGAACACCGCGGGCATACGGAGAGGACGGCGACGAATGCTGCGCGGACCCGGTCGGGTACGGCTCGGGTTGGTGTTGCTGGTAGGGCTGTTGCTGCTGGTAGGGCTGCTCCGGCATCCGCTGCTGCTGTCCCGGGTAACCGGGAAGCTCGGGCTGGTACGGCCCCGGGTCGGAATAGCGCGGCGGCTCGGCGTAGTGCCGGGGCTGCGGCTCCATCGGCGGCTGTCCGGTCTCGGCCGGAGTGCCGTAGACGGTGCCGGGTCCACCGGAACCATCCTCCGGCGGGCGCACCGTGACCGCGACCTGTATCGGCCGGTTCAGCCTCTTGGTGAGCGCCTCGGTGATCGCCGCGCGCATCCGGGACTCGATGACGTCACGAGTGAACGTGTCCGGAACCGACAACAGAGCGGTGTCCTCGACTATGGCCCTCAGCCGGACCAGCTGAAGGTAGGCGCGCTGCTGCGGCGAGGCGATCTCGTCCGACAACTCGGCAAGAGTCGCCTTCCACACCTCACTCAGGTCGACCTGATCGGCCACCGCCGCGCCACCCCCATCGCCACCGACCCCCGGTGGGCCTTGTGTCCGGCTCTCGCCTGTGCCTGTCGGTGCCCTGTACAGGCAACCGATCGGCCCCCCAACCCAGCACAGTTAACGCGCTGAACACGCACGGCGCCACCAGCTATCCACAGGTTATCCACAACCTGTGGTGTTACCGGTGGCCGCTCCCGGCCGGATTGGTCGGCAGATTTACCGGAGCCTGTAGTGGCGCGGGCGTAAACAGGCTCACCGTGGCGAACGATCCACCTGCTTGTCCGGTTTTGGCCGCCGCTTCGCGGTATGCGAACGGCCGGTGAGACCAGCAACCGCGCACGCTAACAGCGGTGACAGGTGGACTACAACCGCCCGACCGACCCTCCGGCGCCCGTGAGCGGGAAAAGATTCACTTTGTGCGTGGAAAGACCAGGTAGCGGTCGTGAGCGCCCACCTGTCGGCGTGCCGACCAAGGATATGGTTGACCGTCAGAACCGCTCTCCGTAGGGTTGTGCGGTTGGTCCGCCGCGCTCTGCTAAAGTGGCTTCTTGCAGCGGATACCCCCTGGACGTAGTACGAAGACGGAGTTCTCACGTGAGCAAGCGCACCTACCAGCCGAACAATCGCCGGCGTGCCAAGACCCACGGCTTCCGGCTGCGCATGCGCACCCGTGCCGGCCGCGCGATCCTTTCCGCCCGCCGTTCCAAGGGCCGCGGCACGCTGTCGGCCTGAGCCGACGGTAGTCGGCCCGGAATGCCCAGGTAGTCGTGCTGGCCGCGACGCAGCGACTGCGGCGTAGCAACGACTTCGCCGCAGCGATTCGCGGTGGCCGTCGGGCCGGCCGCGGAACCCTGGTCGTTCACCTGCTTGTCGACGAGCCGGCGCACGCCTCCACGGCGCGCGCCGGCTTCGTCGTGTCCAAAGCGGTGGGCAACGCGGTCATCAGGAACCGGGTTCGGCGACGCCTCCGGCACCTGGTCCGGCCGCTGCTCAGCGATCTCCCCGCGGGGGCTTCAGTGGTGGTCCGGGCATTGCCGCCGGCTGCCGGAGCGACGTTCGAGACCCTCGCTGCCGACCTCGAGGGCGCTCTCGCCGCTGCTCGCCGACCTCGGCGGGCCCGATGAGCGTGGCCGCCCGGCTGCTGACGGCAGCGGTCGTCGCGTACCGTCGATACTTGAGTCCGGCGCTGCCGGCCCGTTGTCGGTTCTATCCCTCATGCAGCGCGTACGCCCAGGAGGCGCTAACGCGGCACGGTGCGCTACGGGGTACGGGCCTGGCGATCTGGCGGCTCCTTCGTTGTCACCCTTTCCACCCTGGCGGGTACGACCCGGTGCCTGACCCGATCCGTCACCGCCCTGCCGATGTGACTGGAGCTTAGATTGAGTCTCGACTGGATCTACAACGCCATTTCGTGGATCCTCCTGCGGTGGCATGCCCTGTGGGACGCGATAGGCATCCCCGACGACCGAGTCATCGGCACCAACTGGGCCTGGATCCTGGCGATCATCTTCCTGGTGGTGACGCTGCGCATCATCCTGTTCCCGGTCTTCGTCAAGCAGATCAAGAGCCAGCGGGCGATGCAGGCACTGCAGCCCAAGGTGAAGGCGCTCCAGGAGAAGCACAAGGGTGACCGGGAGACGCTCCAGAAAGAAATGATGGAGCTGTACCGGACGGAGAAGGCCAACCCGCTGATGGGTTGCCTTCCGATGTTCCTGCAGATCCCCGTCTTCTTCGGCCTCTTCCACGTGCTGCAGCACCTCGACCCGAGCATTTCCGACGAATACAAGCAGCTGTACGGCTGGTCGCTCGAACAGTTCAACAGCGCGGCCAACGCCCACCTGTTCAACGCCCCGATCAGTGCCAAGTTCGGATCGACCCCGGCGGAACTGGCAGCGGTTGGCGCGGACAGCACCACGGTCAAGATCCTCGCGGCCATCCTGGTGCTGACGATGATGGGTACGACGTTCCTCACCAGCCGTCAGATGATCCTCAAGACCGGCTGGGCCGAGGACCCGCAGCAGAAGATGATCCAGCGCCTGATGCTGTACGGCATCCCGTTCTCGCTGCTCATCTCCGGCACGCTGTTCCCGATCGGTGTGGTCATCTACTGGGTGACGAACAACCTGTTCACGCTGGCACAGCAGCAGTGGGTGCTGCGCAAGTTCCCGCCGGTGCAGATGGCCGGCGCCAAGACGGCGTCCTCGGCGCGCCCGACCGGCACCGGGAACCGCGGCATCAACAACCCGGTTCAGCCCGCGCGCACCGGTGGCCTGTTCGGCCGCAAGCCGGCGCCCGAGCCGACCGCCCCGGTCGTTGACACCAAGGCGCTCGCCCCGAAGCCGGGTGCCAAACCGGTGAATCCGAAGAAGGGCGCCCGACCGGCGAACAAACCCAAGGGATGATCGCGGCTCGGGCCTTCGGGCCCGAGCGCTCCCCTTGCGTACACAGACCTCCCCGCGCTCTTCCGGGCACGCACCCATCGGGTATGCACCTGAGCAGCGCGGGAAACAGCGGACCGACTTCGGTCCGGCCCGAGTGACAACGGAGATGAGACCGTGACCGACACCAGCACTCCCCCTTCCGCCGAGTCGTCGGCCGAGGCCGTCGAGCCGACCGGCACAGACGAATCGACCGGTACGCCGGCCGAGGCGAAGAAGTCGGAGAGCGTCGCCTCGGACGGCGACCTGTTCCGCCAGAGCGAGATCGCGGCGGACTACGTCGAGGGTCTGCTGGACATCCTCGACTACGACGGCGACATCGACGAGCTGGTCTCGGCCGGCCGGCCGATGGTCGAGGTGGTCGGCGGCCGGCTTCAGCCGCTCGTCGGTCAGCGCGGCGCGACGCTCGAGGCACTCCAGGAGCTCACCCGGCTCGCGATCTTCCGGGCCACGGGTTCGCCGAGCCGGCTGCTGCTGGACATCGGCGGGTACCGGGCGGCACGCCGCAAGGAACTCGCCGCGGTGGCCCGCAACGCGGTCGAGAAGGTCAAGGAGCACGGGGACCCGGTTCGCCTGGAGGCGATGTCGGCGTTCGAGCGCAAGTGCGTGCACGACGTGGTGAACGCGATCACGGGTGTGCAGAGCGAGTCCGAGGGTGTGGAGCCGAACCGGCGCATCGTGGTGCGGGTGGCGGACTGATCTTATGAATAACCCACGCTACGGCGCGGGGGATGTCGGCCCGGGCGTTGAGTCGCCCGGGCCGTCGTCTTTCCCGGTTGTTTCATCTTCGGATCTCGCTTCGGCTTCCGATCCCGCTTCGCCCTCGGATCCTGCTTCGCCCTCGGATCCTGCTTCGCCTTCGAATCTTGCTTCGCCTGCCGGTCTTGCTGTGCCTCCTGGGGAGGTTGCTGTTGCGGCGGCGGAGGTGTTCGGGGAACGGCTCGAGTTGGCGGGTCGGTTCGCTGAGCTGCTGGGGACCGAAGGAGTGGTTCGCGGTCTGATCGGGCCACGGGAGACACCTCGGTTGTGGGAGCGTCACCTGGTCAACTGTGGGGTTATGTCCCAGATAATCCCGTTCGGCGCTTCGGTGGTTGACGTGGGCTCTGGTGCTGGTTTGCCCGGTATCGTGCTCGCAGTGGCTCGACCGGATCTTGTCATCACGCTGGTGGAGCCGCTCGCGCGACGAACCGCCTTTCTCGACGAGGCGGTGGCTGAGCTCGGGCTGGGCGGCAACGTCACTGTCGTACGCGGCCGTGCGGAAGAGGTGGCGGGGCACCTGCCCGGCGCTGACATCGTCACGGCTCGGGCGGTGGCGGCGCTCGACAAGCTGGCCGGGTGGTGTCTGCCGCTGGCCAGTGTTGGTGGGCGGCTGCTCGCGCTCAAGGGAGCCTCGGCTGCCGAGGAGATCGTCTCGCACGAGCAGGCGGTCGGGTCGCTCGGTGGCGGGGTTCCGGTGGTTCGGCTGTGCGGGGTTGGGCTGATCGAACCGCCGGCGACAGTGGTGGAGATCGTCAAGGAACGGGATGTGGTTCCGGGGCGGGCTCGTAGGGCTGCGCCGGCGCGGAAGTCGGCTGCGGGTGAGGGCCGCCGGGGTGGTGGGCGGGGGAGATCGCGGAGGAGCTAGATGGGCCGGCGGGGCGTACGCAAGCGGAACGGTCGTAGGTCGCAGTCCGCCGCCCGCGGGCCGGACGGTTCGTCCAACGCGACTGTTCGCGTAGCGGCGACATCGCCGGTGTCGACCGACGCCCCAATGGCCGCTCCGATTTCCTTTCCGGCTCTGGTGCCGCTGAGTCCCGCGCCTGGGCGGCCCCTGCCGGTGGGTGGCGGGGATACCGATGATGCGGCGCCACGGCTTCACGGCGTTCCTGAGATGGCCTACGGCTGCGGTACGCCGGGGCCCTGGTCGGCGGGTTCGGCCGAGAGCCTGACGTGGATGCGGCCGGCGTCTTCTGCACTTTCGGGTGCAGTACTGGGACCCGGACGGGGTGGGGCGGCGCTGGCGCGGATGGGTGTGGGCGTTGCCCGTACCGGAAATGGGTTTGATCCTGGATCTTCCACCGGCTCGACAGGGCTGGTCCCGGGCTTGATGGTCTTTGTGGACGCCTGCGACGGAAGTTTGTCAGCGTTGCGCTCGACTCATCGCACAGCGGACCATGGCGGCACATGCCCGGCGCCCGTAGGCTGGCTGGGCGTCGATAGTGTTGAGCGGATCTCCTCTGCCGGATCACACGCTTCGCCGGCCGACCCTTTCCTAGCCAACAGGGATAAAGCGGTGCATGAGTACGGTGTTTCACGTGAAACCGAGTCGCCTCTCGACAGGCCGTCGGGAATGAGCGTGGGCGGATTGCACGCTGGTGAGCGAGATGTACCTCAGCCTCGTCCCGGCGGCTATGGCCCACAAGCGCAATACGGTGGTCACGGCAACCCGCCCCAGCAGGCTGCCGACGACTTCCGTGGTCCGGGTCAGCCGCATCGGCCCGGAGCGCCGTTATCAGTTCCGGGGGCGTCTGGGCCGATTTCGGCCGCCCCTTCATCCGTAGCGCCTACTTCGGGCGTTCCTGTTCAGCCCGGCGAGCATGTTTCACGTGAAACGCCGGGCGGGGATGAAGACGATCCGCCCCTCGCCATGGAAGCGTTGCGAGCTGTGCAGATCCTCAACCCGAGCGGCGAGATCATCATGCCGCGACCGGACCACCCGAGGGTGATTTGCGTCGCCAACCAGAAGGGCGGCGTCGGTAAGACGACCACCACCGTGAACCTGGCGGTGGCGTTGGCGCTCCACGGTAACCGTGTGCTGGTGGTGGACCTCGACCCGCAGGGCAACGCCTCGACCGGTCTGAACGTGCCGCACCACGCCGGGGTGCCGGATGTCTACGACTGCCTGATCGACAACGTGCCCTTGGCCGAGGTCGCACAGCCGGTCGAGGGCATTCCAAACCTGTACTGCGTGCCGGCGACGATCGACCTGGCCGGTGCGGAGATCGAGCTCGTCTCCGTGGTGGCGCGGGAGTCCCGTCTGCAGCGGGCGATCGCCGGCCATCCGGAGAAGTTCGACTACGTCTTCATCGACTGCCCGCCGTCGCTCGGTCTGCTGACGGTCAACGCGCTCTGCGCCGCGCAGGAGGTGCTGATCCCGATCCAGTGTGAGTACTACGCGCTGGAGGGGCTCAACCAGCTGATCAACAACATCAACCTGGTACGCCAGCACCTAAACCCGACGCTGGACGTGTCCACGATCCTCCTGACCATGTACGACCGTCGTACCCGCCTCGCGGACGCGGTCGAACAGGACGTTCGGAACCACTTCGGCACCAAGGTTCTGAACGCGGTCATTCCCCGAAACGTGCGGGTTTCTGAGGCTCCTAGCTACGGCCAGTCTGTGATGACCTACGATCCGGGATCACGGGGTGCCACCAGCTATTTCGAGGCGGCCCTGGAGATCGCTGTGCGTGGGGTCAACACGGGAGGCACTGCATGAAGAACCGTCCGCGGGGTGGCTTGGGCCGGGGCCTGGGCGCACTGATCCCCACGGCGCCCGTCGCTGAGCCGGCGGTGGGTGTCGAGGCGGTTCCTGAGCAGGTGTCCGTGCCTGCATCCGTGTCGTCGTCGTCGCCGTCGTCATCATCATCATCCTCGGCGTCATCGTCCGTGGCGTCGTCCTCGGCGTCGTCGGCTTCGGTGGAAGCGCCGGCCGCTGTTGCGGCGCCTGTTGTCGCTGAGAACGAGTTGGCGCCGGTGCCCGGGGCTCGCTTCGCCGAGCTGCCCGTTTCGGCGATCGAGCCGAACGCCAAGCAGCCTCGGCACGTCTTCGACGAAGAGGCCCTTGAGGAACTCAAGACCTCCATCCAGGAGGTCGGTTTCCTCCAGCCGATCGTCGTCCGTGACGTCGGCGACGGCCGGTACGAACTGGTCATGGGTGAACGCCGGTGGCGTGCGGCGCAGGCTGTCGGCAAGGAGAGCATCCCCGCCATCATCCGGAGTACGCCGGACGATGCGATGCTGCGGGACGCCCTGCTGGAGAACATCCACCGGGCGAACCTCAACCCTCTGGAAGAGGCGGCCGCGTACCAGCAGTTGCTGGAGGAGTTCGGCGCCACCCACGAGGAGCTGGCCCGCCGGATCGGGCGGAGCCGGCCGCAGATCTCGAACACCATCCGGCTCATGAACCTGCCGGCACAGGTTCAGCGGCGGGTGGCGGCGGGTGTGCTCTCCGCGGGCCATGCTCGCGCTCTGCTCGGCCTGGACGACAACGAGGCGCAGGAGCAGCTGGCGGATCGGATCGTGCGTGAGGGTCTCTCGGTGCGGTCGACCGAGGAGCTCGTGACGATGGCGATCTCCGACGGGACGCCGAAGAAGACCTCGCCGGCGCGGCGAGCGAAGGTGCACGCGCCGGCGCTCAACGATCTGGCCGACCGGCTGTCCGATCGGTTCGACACTCGGGTCAAGGTCGACATCGGCCGGAACAAAGGCAAGATCACGATCGAGTTCGCGACGGTTGACGACCTTGAGCGAATCGTGGGGATGATCGGGGTTGAGGAAGAGGGAGCTTCTCGGGGTGGCGAGGCGGGGGACTGAGTCTTCGTTCCCTGGTTTTGGAAGGCGCGTGGGGTTGCCCGCGCGCCTTTTGTTTTGCGCGGGTTCCGCGGCTTCGTCGGTGGCTTGATGTTGGCTTGGGGCTCGTGGACGGCCGGTTTCGATGCCTTGGAGTGTTGGGTTGGCCTGTGCTGAACCGCACTCCGGCAAAAGGTGCAGAAGATGGCTTTCTGAAGTTCGATCTTCGCCGGGAGGCGCCTGTGGGAAATCCCAGGAGGATCGTTCTGGGAGAACCGGGCGGAGTGCCGTGAATGCCGATTCGAGATCTGATGTCGCCGTCGGGCCGCGGGCTAACGGCGGATGGTCGTCGGGAAGCTCGTTCGTTATCTGGAATCAGTCAAGATCTTTTATCGACTGCATGTTTCACGTGAAACACAGCCTTGCCGGGCTGACTGCTAGTCGTCGGCTCCCCTTCCCTTGGCGTCGTAGGCGGGGCTTGGTGGGGCTTGGGCCGGGGAGCCGCCGATTGGAGCGCTCTCGGCTCAGGCCTTCTTGACGACGACCTTCTTGCCGGAAGCCTTGATCGTGTACGAGACCTTCTGGCCGGTGTACGGGTTCTTGGCCGTGAGCCGGACCCCACCCGTGATATCCGTGACCGCGATGACCTTCACCTTGGAAGCGGAGTTGTGCGCCGCCGTGGTGCTCTTCGCAATCTTTCGCAGGCTGGCAACCTTGACGGTGCCGCCCTTAGCCGCCTTCTTGACAGCCGTTGCGCTCCGGCCGGCCACGCCCTTGACCGCGGCCGGCATGTCGACGTAGGCCAGAGCCTTCGTCAACGCTGCCCGGCTGACCGTCTGCTCGGCCGATGGCAGGGTCACAGTCTGCGGGCCGTACTCGTACTGCAGCGTCTGGCTCAACAGGGGTGGGTAGCTCACGCTGAGCCCCTCGAGAACGCCACTCGCGCTCACCTCGAAGGTGTTGGCCGCGTTCGTGGGGTTCTCGAACTCGTAGGTGCTCGAGCCGTCATCGTGCACGGTCTTGGTGCCGGTGTGCCTGGTGTCGTCGTTCAGCATCATCGCGGGCTGAGGTTCGTTGTCCTCCACCCACGCGTCCAGGTCGAGCTTCGTGTTCGTTGTGAAGACGAACTTTGCCGTCGGCCGGCCCATCATCTTGACGGCCGTGAACTCGGCCCTCGAGTACAGCGCGTCGTAGGAGCCCTTGTGCTCCACCGCGTATCCGGCCCCGGTCTCCCGGTCGATGTCGAACTCGAAGAACGCCCGCCCGCTCGCCGGGTCGACCGCGAACTCGGCCTCCCCCGGAGCCCCGTTGAGGCTGACCTTCATGGTCCCGCCCCATCCCGTCTTCACCGCGGTTGCGGTCGCGGTCGACACCTCCTTGAGCGCCGCAGCCATCTGCGTGGCGCTCAGGATGGTGGTCGTGTCCGCGGCGTAGGCGGCGTTCGGAACGGTGAGCACGCCGACAGCCATCGAGGCAGAAGCCAGCAGCAAAGCGGGGCGGGAGAAACGGGGCACCAGGGCGACCTTTCAGTGTGGGGGCTAGCCGGCGCGCCAGACGTCCGGTCAGCTCGATGAGGGTGGTGTGGTTAGTGGAGTCGCCACCCTCCACTGCGGGGAAGTCAGTGGGGCTAGCGATCCAGTTCATCGGCAGAGCCCCAGCGGAACGAAGGATTCACCCCGCACCGTCTCGCCCATGTTTCACGTGAAACGCGACTCCCACTGCCAATGTGACTCCCACTGCCAATGCGTCTCGCGCTGCCAATGCGCCTCGCGCTGTGATCGCGGCTCTCACTGCCACCGCGAGTCCCACCACCACCGTGATCTACCGCCACCGTGCGACTCCGACTCCACGCCGGGCCCAGCCAGCCGCGACTTGTGCCGTCGCCCCAAACCATCCGGCACCGAGGGCTTCGAGAGCTTCGAACCGGATTCTCTAAGTCAGTTCACTGCCCCGCCGTGCCGGTAATGATCGTGGGCACTTGCGGCAAGCAGCGGAGCCCGACTATCTGGATGCGAACGACTGGCGTTTCACGTGAAACGGAGCTGTGAAGCGTCGTCGTGAACGGGCTGCGGGGCGACGGGGCCGGGGGTAGGCGTTCAGCCCGAAGCTCGCCGGCTGCTCGGTCGGGGCTGTGTGCCCGGCCGGCCGTTTGCCCGGTCGGCGGCTCGTTGGTGACAGTTCGCCGGAGGCAGCGCGGTCGGTTGGTCCAGGGCTAACCACGGCAGGCGCCGCCGGTCCGTTTCACGTGAAACCGTGCGGTCCTTGAAGAGGGCTGGACTAGACAGTCAGATCACCTCCGATATCCCTACCGAGCGCACCGCTCGCAGATCGCTGGCATGACTGGGATGGATGGATCGGCCATTCGGTGGAGGTCCGGGGCGCTTCCACGACCGGATGAAGATTCGGGGGCAAGCATGTGCCTACACCACTATCCACACCCTGTGCGCGAGACCTGTGAACTTCCACCCCAGCCCCGTTTCACGTGAAACGACGCCGATGTCGTGGAAGTCGTCCACTGGTCTATCCACAGGGGCTACAAGCGTTCTACGTCGCGTTTCACGTGAAACGGGGCTGCCTGTGGATAACTTCTGTGGATAACTTCGGGAGGGGTATGTGGAGATTGGGAGCTTCACGGCTGTCTACTTAGTGGCCGCGCTCAGGCGGGTGGAAAGCCGTCCCCCGGTAGTGCGAAATTGACCCGGGACAGCCCCTCCTGACCTGGGCTAAGGTCACGTCGTGTCTGAGAACACCGCCCCCCTCCCTGACTTCACACGCTGGCCGTCGTTCCCCTTCGAAGGCGACATGCGAGTCAAGAAACTCGCCCCGCTGGTTGAGGTGGAACCGCCCCGCAGCGGTGAGGACGCTTCCGACTGTGTGGCTTGCAGTACGCCCGATGACGCGTACATCTGGGTCAGCGAACGATGGCGCGTGCGGGCGATGGACCGGCCCACCGGGCTGCCGATGGTCTTGATCCTGGAATGCCGTTCGCACCTCGACCTGGGCGACCTGCCCAACCTTCTGGCCGCCGAGCTCGGTGTCATGACCGTTCGGCTCGAGCGGGCGATCCGCTCGCTCGACGGTGTCGCCCGAGTGCACGTGAACCGGTGGGGTGACGGTTCGGCGCACCTGCACATGTGGTTCCTGGCCCGGCCATACGGGCGCTTGCAGTTGCGCGGAACTTTCCTGTCCCTGTGGGACGACATACTGCCGGTCATCCCCGAGCGCCAGTGGCGGGAGAACCTCGCCCTCGTCGCCGCTTGGCTGGCCGACTTCGGGGGCAAGGCCAACGCCGAGCCCGCTCACATCCAGTGGGAGTCGCCGGCCACCTTCACGGTCACACCGCCGGCCGACCCGACCAACACCGACCCGAAGAACGACGGCCACAGAGACGCCGGCCCCAAAGACACCGGCCCGAGGAACGCCGATTCGGAAAGCGCCGACTCCGACTCCGACGAGAACCGCCGCCCAGCCACGCTCGGCGATGTCGAAGCAGCCGAGGCACCCGGCCCCCTCAACAACGACGGAACACCGACGGAGGCGACCGCTTCAGAGGACCGTTCCGTATCGCGGCCCCGCGCTGACCCTCACGCCACCAACGGCAATTCAGCCGACCGCACTCCGCCGCCCGTCCAGACAACGACCGGACCGGCTAGAGGCGACTGACCCACCGACCCGGAAAGCGCCCAAGAAAAGCGCCTCAGGGAAGCGCCCTCGAAGAACAACACACCCCCAAAGCAAAGGCCCGGCGCCTGCAAACCTCGCAGCACGCCGGGCCCAAGCCCAAACACCAACCCTCAGCCGCCCTTACGAGCCACCGCCCGCTCCACCAAAGCGCTGAGCACCGCCCCCAGGTCAACCCCCGCCGCCTGAACCGCCAGCGGCAACAGCGACGTCTCAGTCAACCCGGGCGACACGTTGCACCCCAGCACCTGCGCCTCCCCGCCATCCTCGACGATCACGTCGATCCGGGACAGGTCACGCAACCCCAGAGCCTTGTATGCCGCGAGCGCCGTCTCCGACACCCGCGCCGCCACCTCAGCCGGCAACCGGGCCGGAACGTGCCACGTCGTCAGCCCGGCCGTGTATCGAGCCGCGTAGTCGTACACCCCGTCGCGCGGAACGATCTCCACGATCGGGAGGGCTTGCGGGCCGGTGCCGAGGTCGATGATCGACACCGCCACGTTGGTGCCGGTCACATACTGCTCGACGAGCGCCGTCGAGTCGTACGCGAAACAGCCCACCATCGCCGCCGGCAGATCGCCCGCATCCCGCACCACGGCCGCGCCGAGTCCGGAGCCACCCTGTGCGGGCTTCACCATCAGCGGCAGCCCGAGCCGGTCCACGATCCGGTCGAGGACCGCCACCGCACCCAGCTCGGAGAACCGATCGTGCGGAAGCGCCACCCAGTCCGGCGTCGGAATCCCGGCTTCCCGCAGCATCGACTTGGCCGACGGCTTGTCCCAGGCCATCCGGGCGGTACGCGCGTCCGCACCGACGTACGGAATCTCGCAGAGGTCGAGCACCCCGCGCAGCGACCCGTCCTCACCGGTCGCACCGTGCAGCGCGATGACCACCGCGTCCGGCGGGTCGGCCTGCAACGCCGGCAGGAGAGAGACGTCAGCGTCGTGCAGCTCCGCGGTCAGGCCTGCCGACCGCAGGGCGTCGAGAACCCGGCGCCCGGATCGCAGGGACACGTCCCGCTCGTAGGACAGTCCACCGGCCAGCACCAGAATCCGTACTTCGTCACGCGTACCCATGGGCTTGATCATGCCAAGTCGGGGCCGGGGGCGTCGGCAGCGGCCGCACCACGACGGCGGTGGTGTCCGAGGGCGGCGCCGCCGCCGAAGACGGCGCGCATCGCCAACTCCTGCTCCATCACCCCGGAGAGCCGCCGCACGCCCTCACGAAGCCGCTCAGGCGCCGAGAAGGAGAAGTTGAGGCGCATGTTCCCTCGACCCGTCCCATCGCCGTAGAAGCCCGTTCCCGGCACGTAGGCGACGCGTGCGGCGATGGCCCGCGGCATCATCGCCTTGGAGTCGAGGCCCTCGGGGAGGGTGACCCAGACGAACAGGCCGCCGGTCGGGTGGGTCCAGGTGGTGCCGTCGGGCATCAGGTCGTCCAGCGCCGACAGCAGGGCGTCGCGGCGTTCCCGGTAGATCTCGCGGTACACCTTGATCTGCTCGCGCCAGGGCATCGTCGTCAGGTACTGAGTGACAGCGCCCTGGGCGAAGGCGCTCGGGCACAGCACGTTCGCCTCGCTCATCATGACCAGCTTCTCGCGGACCGCGTGCGGTGCGAGGATCCAGCCGACCCGCAGGCCCGGCGCGAAGGTCTTGGAGAACGTGCTGACGTAGAAGACGCCGTCGCGCCGGCGGGCACGCAACGGCAGTGGGGCGTCACCCTCGAAGGAAAGCATTCCGTACGGGTCGTCCTCGATCACGAGGAGACCGGCGCGCTCGCAGATGTCGAGGACCTGCTCCCGCCGGTCCTCCGAGAGGGTGACTCCGGCGGGGTTCTGGAAGGTGGGGATCGTGTAGAGGAACTTGGCCCGGCGGCCCGCTCTCACGGTTGCCGCGATGGCCTCCTCGAGTGCTGCCGGGATCAGGCCCTCGTCGTCCATTGCCACGTGCTGCACCTGTGCCTGGGCAGCCTGGAAGACGCCGAGTGCGCCGACGTAGGTCGGCCCCTCGGCGAGCACCACGTCACCCGGATCGAGGAACAGCCGTGCGAGGAGGTCGAGGGCCTGCTGCCCGCCGACGGTGACCACCACGTCGTCCGGTGAGGCGTTGGTGATGCCGGACAGGGTCATCACGTCGCAGATGCGTTCGCGCAGCTCCACGGTGCCCTGGCCGATCCCGTACTGCAGGCTGGTGGCGCCCTGATCGGTGGCCAGGCGGTTGAGCATCTCGCCGACCGCGTCCAGCGGCAGGGCGGCGATGTAGGGGGAGCCGCCGGCCAGGGAGACCACCTCGGGGCGGCTCGCCACAGCGAACAGGGCCCGGATCTCGGAGGTGCTCATCCCGCGCACGCGGCGCGCATAGCGGTCGGTGTAGTCGTCCTGTGTCGTGCCGGTCATGCGGCTCTCACCTCATGTGAGTCGTCGGTCGGGACGCCATCGATAGTAAACGGGAAACGCACCGGCTAGCCCTGCCGTCCCATCTCCCGCAGTTGCCCGACCTGCTCCCGTTCATGGCGATTGCGACGTAAGATTCGGCGGGGGCGCGGCGGAGCATGTGACGGCGACCGTGCTCGTTACCGGTCCAGTCCGTGCCTTGAGCGAGGGGTCCGCCGTGTCGCGACGCCTGGTCAATCTCACCCTCGACACTCTCGAGGACCTGCCCCGGCCCTGCCGCCAGTGCGTGCACTGGGAGCTGGATCCGGTCTCCGCGGAGCGCGCCTGCGCCACCGGCGATCCGGGGCTGGAGAAGGAGGCCTGGGTCTCCCAGACGCTCCTGGAGTGGGGCTCCTGCGGCAAGCTGGCCTATGTCGACGGCATGCCCGCCGGCTTCGTCATGTATGCGCCACCCGCCTACGTCCCGCGGTCGATGGCGTTCCCCACCTCACCGGTCAGCGCCGACGCGGCACTGCTGATGACGGCCAAGGTGGTTCCCGCGTTCGCCGGTGGCGGCCTGGGCCGGATGCTCGTCCAGGGTGTCGCCCGTGATCTCACCAAGCGCGGGGTCAAGGCGATCGAGGCGTTCGGCGACGCGAAGGCGGGGGAGGCCGACGAGGACGAGGAGCGCGCGGGTACGTGTGTGGTCCCCGTCGACTTCTTCCTGTCGGTGGGCTTCAAGACGATCCGCCCGCACCCCCGTTATCCGCGGTTGCGGCTGGAGTTGCGGACGGCACTGTCCTGGAAGTCCGACGTGGAATATGCGCTGGAGAAGCTTCTCGGCTCGATGAGCCCGGAGACCCTGCTGCGCCCGGTCCGCCCGGTGACCGCCACCCGATCAGCCGACAACTGAAAGCCGCCAACCGAAAGCCGCCGGCCACAAGCCGCGGGTGGAGGCGGTCGACCGGAAGGCGCAGGCTGAAAGCCGCGCGCCGAAAGCCGCCGCCTAGGCCCGGTCGGCCAGGGCCATCCGCAGCTGCCGCACGTCGATCGACCCGGTGGGCACGTCGCGCTCGACCGGGAAGTACATCCGCTGCACCGCGGCGAGCAGCGCCTCGACGATCTGCTCCCGGAACATCGGGTCGATGAGCCGCTCCCGGTCCGCCGGCGAGGTCAGATAGCCCAGGTCCACCCGGACCGTCGGCATCCGGGTGAGCCGGAGCAGGTCCCAGGTCTTGGCGTGGGTGCGGCAGTCGTGCATCCCGGTGCGCACCACGATCTCGCGCTGCACCAGGTTGGCCAGCCGCTCACCGACCGTCGAGCTCAACCCGTTGCCGGTGCCGTAGTGATAGGTGGCCACACCCTCGGCGGCGTCGCTGGAGTGCCCGTCCAGGTGCAGCGAGATCAGCAGGTCGGCGCCGAGGCTGTTGGCCAGCGCGGCACGGTCGGCACCGCTCATCGGTGCCGCGGGCGACGGGCCGCGGGTCAGGTGCACCCGCATGCCGGCCGCGGCGAGCCGGCCCTCCATCCGGGCGGCGAGGTCGAACACCAGGTCCGACTCGTTCCACCGCAGTGGCCCGTCGGGCACCACGACACCGGTGTCGTCGCCACCACCGTGCCCCGGGTCGATCACGATCGTCTTGCCGACCAGGTTGGGGCCGGACTGCCGGAACGCCTCGGCCTCCCGCAGCCACTGCGGGCGGCCACCGACCACCTTGCGGCCGAGCCGGCGCAGCGCCTTCATGGTCTGCGGGCCGCAGGAGCCGTCGGGCACCAGGCCGACCTCACGCTGGAACTGCGCCACCGCCCGGGCCGTGCGCGCACCGTAGATCGCGTCGGCGCGGCCGGTGTCGAAGCCCATCTCCAGCAGGCGTTCCTGGAGCGTCCGCACGTCCTCGCCGACGAGCGCGTCGGGCACCGAGTGGAAAAGGGTCCGTGAGCCGAGCCGCCAGCGGGCCGCGTCCAGCGCGCCCCAGGTCTCGTCGCCGACCATCCCGTCGACGCCGAGCCCGCGGTCCTGCTGGAACGCCCGGACCGCGGTTTCCATGGCGTCGTCGAAGACGTCCGGGCCGGCCTCGGCGAGGAACTCCAGGACGACAAGGATCGACCGGATCTCGGAAACGGCTGGACCGGTGTCTCCGCGTCGGATGGACCGCACTCAGACTCCCTAGGGGCGAGAAAAAACGACCTTCCGAAGAGTACGCCCCGCGTCCAGAACGGGCGCGGGGCGTTATTCGGCGGTTCGGTCAGAGAGCCGACTCGATGAAGTTGACCAGGAAACTCTTCGGCTTGGCACCGTGCACCGAGTTGACCCGCTCGCCGTCCTTGAACAGGGTCAGCGTCGGCACGGTCATCACCTGATAGGCCAGGGCGGTCTTCGGGTTCTCGTCGATGTTGACCTTGACGATCTCCACCTTGTCGCCCATCTCGTTGGCGATCTCGGCCAGGAGGGGGTCGACCTTCTTGCAGGGCACGCACCACTCGGCCCAGAAGTCGACAAGAACCACCTTGTCGGACTTCAGCACGTCAGTGTCGAAGGTGGCGTCGGTGACCGCCTTGTTTGCTCCCACGAGGACCTCCCGGTCTTACAGCTCTACGAATGAAGCGATGAAGCGCTCGGCGTCCAGCGCCGCGGCACAGCCGGTGCCGGACGCGGTGATGGCCTGCCGGTATGTGTGGTCCACCAGGTCACCGGCGGCGAAAACGCCGGCGATGTTGGTGCGGGTGCTGGGCGAGTCGACCTTCACGTAGCCCTCGTCGTCCAGCTCGATCTGTCCCTTGAAGAGCTCGCTGCGCGGGTCGTGGCCGATCGCCACGAAGACGCCGGTCACGTCGATGTCCTTCGTCTCGTTCGACGCCACGTTGCGCAGGCGCGCGCCGGAGACCTTGCCGTCGGCGCCGAGGATCTCCTCGACCACCGTGTTCCACTCGACCTTGATCTTCGGGTTGTCCAGGGCCCGCTTCTGCATGACCTTGCTGGCCCGGAAGCTGTCCCGGCGGTGGACGATCGTCACGGTCTCGGCGAACCGGGTGAGGAACGTCGCCTCCTCCATCGCCGAGTCACCGCCGCCCACCACGATGATGTGCTGGTTGCGGAAGAAGAACCCGTCACAGGTGGCACACGACGAGACACCGTGGCCGAGCAGCTCCTGCTCGCCGGGCACGCCGATCGGGCGCCAGGCGGAACCGGTGGCCAGGATCACCGCACGGGCGAAGAACTGCCGCTCACCGACCCAGACGGTCTTGAGGCCCTCGGTGCCCGGCTCGGTCGGCCGGTCGCCCAGCTCGACCCGGGTCACGTCGTCGGTCAGGAACTCGGCGCCGAACTTCTCCGCCTGGGCACGCATGTTGTCCATCAGCTCGGGACCCATGATGCCGTCGCGGTGACCGGGGAAGTTCTCCACCTCGGTGGTGGTCATCAACGCGCCACCGGACTGCACGCCCTCGATCACCAACGGCTGCAGGTTGGCCCGAGCCGCATACAACGCCGCCGTGTAGCCCGACGGTCCGGAACCGATGATGATCAGATTGCGGACCTCGTCCACTGCCGACTCCTCAGTCTGTTTTCGCCGCACGGAAAGGTCGGCGACACTGCACGCTAGAACGTCATGCTAGGTGTGCACCATTCCCCGGCGGCGGCTGGTGTCGGACCTCACGCCGCGGGTGCGGTCAGCGTACCGGGACTTTCTCCAGGTGCGCTGCGCCTGCGCCAGGCGTGCCGCAGTCCGGGCCGACCGCCCAGGCCCAGATGCCGTTGGCGGCGCTGAAGCGGACGATCAGGGCGGGTGATCCCTTGAAGGAGGCGTAATCCACCAGCTCCGCGGTGATCGGGCCGCCGGCATTCTCCCGGGCGATGGCCTCGAGGCAGGCGAGCAGCAGCTCGGGTGCGGCCAGGCGGCTCAACCTGCCGGCCGCCTTGATCTCGCCAGGACCCTCGGCGCCGGGAGCGCCGGGACCGCCTGAAGCTCCGGAGCCGGGAGCGCCGGGAGCGCCGGAATCGGGAGCGCCGGGAACGCCGGAATCGGAGTTGCCGGAGCCGGGAGCGCCGGATCCGGTGATCGCGCGCGGCTCCTTGAGGTCTTCCGCGGCGACCAGGTCCAGGGTCGCGGTGGTGTAGTCGGTGCCGCTGTGCAGGATCTGCGGCGAGTCGGCCATCATCGGCGCGGCCGCGGCGCCGGCGTCGGTCTCGACCGTCGAGTCCGCGCCGTTGTCCTGCGCCTGGCCGGCGATCTGGGTCAGGCCGAAGCCCGCGAAGGCGAGCACTCCGGCGGCCACTCCGATCGGTGCGGCCCAGCGCATCCGCCGTCGGCGTCCGGGAGGTGCGGCGCGATCACGCCGGTGCTCTTCAAGATCCAAAACCTTCGCGGGTACGGGCTGAGCCTCCCCGCCTGCTCCCCCGGCCTGCTCCGGAACTGCCGTGAACAGGGACTCCAGCCGAGCGGCGAGATCGTCCGGCATCGGTTCCGCGGGCAGGTCGAGCAGCATCGCGCCGACCGTGGACATCGCGGGTGCGAGTTGCTCGTGGGCCGCCTGCCAGGCCGGGTCGGTGGCGACCAGATCGGCCACCCGGTCCTGGTCCGGGGTGCCGAGAAGGGCGCCGCCGACATAGTCGGCGAGCAGGTCGAGGTCGACTCCCTCGAACGCAGCGCCCGTCACCGCTGTTCCCTTCGATCGTGTCCGGCCGGCCGCGGCTTTCCCGGCGCCGGTCCCGTCGGCAGCGGATCACCCGAAGCCGACCCGGATGAGACGGTCCCGTCGGCCGTACGGTTCCCAGCCCGGCCCGTCTCACCGGTGGGACCTGTGTCACGGCCACGCAGGTACCCGAGAGTGAGTGCCATCCGCGCCCGTCCCCGCGCGCAGCGGCTCTTCACCGTCCCCTCCGCGACGCCGAGCATCTCGGCCGCCTCGGCCACCGGGTAACCCTGGACGTCGACAAGCACGATCGCGGCGCGCTGGTCGGCCGGGAGAGCCGCGAGCGCGTCCCGGACGACGAGCACGGTGTCCTGATCGGGCAGGGGTGCGGCGGGTTCCGGCCCGGCGTGGTTGTCGTCGTCGGAGCGGTTGCCGTCCGGCAGCGGGACCGTGGGGTGGGCCTGGCGCCGGCGGATCCGGTCGAGGCAGGCGTTCACCACGATCCGGTGCAGCCAGGTGGTCACCGCCGACTCGCCGCGGAACCGGGCGGCGTTGCGGTGCGCGTTGAGCAGGGCGTCCTGGACAGCGTCGGCGGCTTCCTCGCGGTCGCCCGTGGTGCGCAGGGCGACCGCCCAGAGCCGGTCACGATGCCGGCGCACCAGCTCGGCGAAGGCCCGGGTGTCGCCGTCGACGTGGGCGCGGATCAGCTCGGCATCGCTCGGAGCGGTTTCCCCCGCCCCGGGCAAGCCGGCTGAAACGTCCCGGAAAGTCACGCCAGCAATCTAGTCCACCGCGGCCATCGAGGTGCGACCCGCTCAGTAGCCGTACAGCTCGATCTCGCTGACACTGATCTTGTAGCCGCCGCGGCCGTCCTCGGCCTCGGGGAGATCGGTGATGAAGACGAGCACGTACTGGTATTTCTGGTCGGGCTCGAAACCGGAGAAGAACTGCTTGGTGCCGGTGCTCGGCTCCGGCGCCTCGTCTCCGAGACGCTGGTAGTCCTTCATGATCTTCGAGTCGCCGTTGGAGCTGTCGCCCGGGTCGTTCTTGCCGGTGCGGACCTCGATGGTCGCGCCGGGGGTCGACGTCGCGACCCGGACCTCGGCGAGAGACCGCGGGGAGCCCAGGTTGATCAGGACACCCATGCCGGGCTTGAGGTTGCCGAAGTTTGACTGCCGCTCGTACCGCGAGGTCTCCCAGGCGGTCTCGGTGTCGCCGTCGACGGTGTATTTAGCCTGGTCGCTGTCCTTACGCTGACCGTCCGGCGGGTCGACCATGCGGACCATGTCGGCGGTCAGCGCGATCTTCTCCGGCGTGGGAGCGGGTGCCTGAGCACCGTCCGGACCCTGCTGGCCGACACCGGCGTCCACCGGAGCGGTCGCCTGGGTGCCCGGCTTCGTCGAGTTGCTGATCGCGCGGATGCCGAAGACCAGGCCGACGATCGCGATGATCACCAGCGCGCCGACGCCGATCAGGATCTTCGGAGTGCTGCGGATCTGATCGGTGCCGGAGGAGCCACCGCCCTGCACGAAGCGGAGCGGGCCGACGTCTTCGAACTCCTCGTCCTCGGCGGCGGCGTCCAGCCGGCCCAGCTCGGCCGTCAGCGCGTCGGCGGCCGGTGCGGCCACCCGCCGGTCGAGCAGGTCCATGGTCAGGTCGTCGAGGTAGGCCGGGACACCGGCGCGGATCTGCCGCGGTGCGGCCGGGTTGCCGGCGCTATCGCGGTTGGCGTCCTGCAGGGCGGCACGTCCCACCTCGGCGTGCGGCCAGTGCCCGGTGAGCGCGAAATAGAGGATGCCGCCGACCGCGCGGACGTCCAGCTCGACGCTGTCGGCCGAGTCGGCCCGGGCGTCGGCCAGCACGACCCGGCCGTCGTCGGCGATCAGGGTGCTGCCGGGGTGCACGTTGCCGTGGACCATCCCGGTGGCGTGCACGGAGGTCAGGGCGTCGGCGACGGCGTGCGCGATGGCGATGGCCCGGGACGGGTCCAGCGGGCCCTCCGCGCCGACCAGGTCACGCAGCGACTCGCCGTCGACCCACTCGCGGACCACATAGGCCCGCTCCTGCTCGTCGATCGCGTCGTAGACGCCGACGAGGTTGGGGTGGATGACCCGGCTCGCGTCGACGGCGGCCTGGAGCATCTCGGTCGCCGAGTCACCGCCGGGATGCCGCAGGACCACGGCGACCGGGCGCCGGAGGATCACGTCTATACCGCGCCAGACCTGCCGGCCGGCACTGTCGTTGTTGACGTGCTCTTCCAGCTGGTAACGCTCGGCCAGGATCTCACCGACGGTGGGCGCACCGAAGGTCAAGACCGGTCCAGCCTCGTCGGCCGCGGTCTCGTGGCCTTCGCCGACCTGGGTCACCAGTCCTCCCTCGGTGTTGCATGCTGTGTTCTCGCATGCGGTGGTGTGCATGCCCCGGTGCACAGGACGAGGTGCTCCCGCGCACATGCCGACACCGACCATACCCGCCCGGGGCCATGCTCTGGCAGGTCGTCCCCCCGGCGCGGCATCGGCGTGGACCCGTACGAACCGGGTCATTCACCCTCGAGATGGTCCAGTGATGCCCGATCGGGACGGCATCCGGGCAGATCAGCGCCCGAGTTTGCGGCGCACCATCCCGACCACCTGGCTGATCTCCTGCACCCGAAGAGCCAGCGCGGCACCCAGGTAGGCCAGCATGATCACCGCGCCGCCGACAAGGAGCTGGACCAGGGCCTCGATCTTTCCGTCCGGCTGTCCGGTCCCCGGAAGAAGTCTCAGCACCAGTAGCCCGAGCGCGGCGGCGATACCGGCGGCGACCGCCACCTTGACCATCGAGACGGCGACCGTGCCGAGGTTCAGCCGGCCGATGCGGCGCCGCAGCACCGCGAGCGAGATGACAGCGGAGACCAGGTACGACACGGCGTTGGCCGCGGTCATGCCGGCCGCGACGAACGACTTGTCGAGCATCTCGGCGAGCAGGAAGTACGCCGCGATCCGGACCGCCACCACCGGCAGGTTGATCAGGGCGACTGTCTTGTTCCCCTGCAGGGAGTAGAAGGCGTAGGTGCAGAGGTAGCTGACCGACAGCGGTAGTACGGCGAACGCGGCAACGGTCAGCACCGTGCCGGTGTCCAGCGCCGCGTCCTGGCTGTAGTTGCCGCCCTGGAAGAGGAAGACGGCGATCGGCGTGCCGAGGACGGCGTAGAGCACGGCGATCGGCGTGAGGGCCGCGCAGGTGAGCTTGATGCCGCGGTTCAGATCGGCGCTGACCTCGGCGTACCGGCCCTCGGCGGCGGCCGCGCTCATCTTCGGCAGCAGGGCCGTCATGATCGACACGCCGATGATGCCGTGGGCCATCATGGTCAGCAGGAAGACGTTGTTGAAGGCGAGCGTGCTGGCGCTGTCCTGGCCCCCCACGCCGTTCAGGATGCGGGCCACCGCGAAGACCGCGACCTGGTTGGCCGCCACGTAACAGAGCATCCAGCCGCCCAGGCCGGCGATCTCGCGCATGCCGAGCGACCGCGGGTCCCAGCGCCACTTCCACCGGAAGCCCACCTTGCGCAGGGCGGGCAGCAGGCCGGCCGCCTGCACGATCATGCCGAGCAGGGTGCCGCCGCCGATCAGCGCGATCTGCGCCGGGGTGACCGTCTCGGCACTCAGCAGGGGGTCGGTGCCGTAGACGCCGAGGAACACGCCGCAGGTGGCGATCACCACGAAGTTGTTCAGGATCGGCGCCCACATCGGCGCGGCGAAGTGGCCGCGCACGTTGAGAACCGCACCGGCCATCGCGGAGAGACCGGTGAAGAAGATGATCGGCAGGATCAGGTAGGCGAAGCTGGTCACCAGGTCCCGGTAGGCCTCGGGGCCGCTGTCGCCGACCTGGATCATCGTGATCACCGGTGCCGCCGCGACCACCAGCAGGGTGGCCACGCCGAGAACGGTCACCGCGAAGGTGAGCAGCTTCTGGGTGAACTCCTGGCCGCCGTCCGGGTCGGCCTTGCGCCGCCGGACCAGCAGCGGGATCAGCACGCTGGACAGGATGCCGCCGAGCAGCAGCTCGTAGATCTGGCCGGGCAGGAACTGGGCGCTCGTGTACGCGTCACCCACGGCTTTGCCGAGCGCCATGCCGATCAGCACGTTCCGGACGAAGCCGATCACCCGGCTCACCAGGCTGCCGATGGCCATGATCGCGCTCTGGCCGGTGGTGCTCCGGTCCTGGTTGCCGGCCGGCACCTGCTCGGCGGGCAGCGCCTGATCACCGCCGGGGATGTCGGCGTCCACCGAGACGACGGTGACGCCCTCCTCGACCGGCGGCTGTCCGTCCGGTGCCGCGTGGCTGCTGCGGTACAGGCCGCCGTTCAACCGAGCCTCCCGAGCCGTAGCGATGTTGGAGCCACCATAAAGGGGAACCTCACACGTGGTGACGCAGGAGGGTGCCGGGCTCGGCTCCGGCCAGGGTCTCCACCATCCAGCAGGCCTCCAGGGGAACCAGGGGCTCACTCAGCGCATCCAGAACGGTGGGGTGGTCGCAGCCGGCCTCGGTCAGCGCGCCGAGCAGGTCGGGCACCGGAGCCAGGTCACCGGAGTCGGCGATCCTGCGGGCCAGGGGGCGTGTTGTCGCGTACCACTCCTGGTGGGGCACTCGGTTGAGGAGTGCGCTCGCCCTGCGTACCACATCTGTCAGGTCCTCGTGCGGAAAGCGTGAGTCCGCCCGCACCTGGAGGCCCGCCTGCGCCGGTGCGCTCATGGCCGCGATCGCGGCCTCGTCGAGCACCTGCGGTGACGGAACCGGAGGGACCGGCCACCAGCTCTCGTCAGTGAAAAGCGGAAGCGGTGCCTGCTCCGGACCGGCCGGCTCGGCGGCCGTGACCTCCCGGCGCAGCGACCGGTACGCGGCCTCGCGCACCGCCGCGACACCCGCGGCATCATCGTCCGGCGTCGACGGAGCGAACGGCGACAGCAGCGCGACCACCAGACCGGGGTGCGGAAGGGTCGGATCGTCGAGGGCGATCACCCGGGCGAAGGATTCCAGCTCCCACCATCGCAGCGCGGCGGGATAGGGCCCGTCGGCCGGCGCCCAGCCCAGCTGGACCGGCTCGCTGGAGGCCGGACGGCGCAGCCCCAGCGCCCGCTCGCCGGACGGCAGGTCGATGTCGAGCACCAGCGCGTAGCCGTCCACCACGGGAAACGACACACGTAGCTGCGACGGCAGGTCATCGGCCTCGCCCAGCTCACCGGCCCAGAACCGGGGGTCCAGGGCCAGGCGGCGCAGCGCCTCGGAAACGGGCATCCTGTCATCCTGCCCGGCGACGTCAGCACCTGCCACGCCGGCCATCCAACCGCCCCACCCACCACCCACCAGCGGACCAAAGGCCGGATACCCTGGTCATCCCATGCCTGTTCTCAACAACGCCCAGCAGAGAGCGGTAGCCGAGCTGCTCCGCGTGTCCCCGGTCGCCGATGAGCTGGGGCGCCGCTTCGCCTCCGCAGGTCATGAGCTGCACCTGGTCGGCGGGTCGGTGCGCGACGCGTTGCTCGACAGCCTCGGGGACGACCTCGACTTCTGCACCGACGCCCGGCCCGAGCAGACACTCGCCGTGGTGAGCGGGTGGGCGGATGCGATCTGGGAGACCGGGCGCGAGTTCGGCACGATCGGCATCCAGAAGAACGGCCTGCGGATCGAGATCACCACGTTCCGGGCCGAGGCGTACGACGGGGTGACGCGCAACCCGGTGGTCGCGTACGGGACGTCGCTGCTCGACGACCTGTCCCGGCGGGACTTCACGATCAACGCGATGGCCGTCTCGGTGCCGGGGCACGAGTTCACCGACCCGTTCGGCGGCCTCAACGACCTGGCGTCGCGGACGATCCGGACGCCGTCCACGCCGGAGAGCTCGTTCGGCGATGATCCACTTCGGATGCTGCGTGCCGCCCGGTTCGCCGCGAAGCTCCGGTTCACAGTGGACCCGGCGGTCGTGACGGCGATGCGGGACATGGCCACCGATCTCGACCGGATCACGGCGGAACGGATCCGGGACGAGTTCACCAAGCTGATGTGTGCCGCCGACCCGATCACCGGCCTGCGGCTGCTTGTCGACACCGGGCTCGCCGACCGCTTCCTGCCCGAGATCTCCGGGCTGAAGCTGGAGATCGACGAGCACGCCCAGCACAAGGACGTCTACGAGCACACCCTGATCGTGGTGCAGAACGCGATGCGCCTGGAGGACGGCGACGAGCCGGACTTCGTCCTGCGGATGGCCGCGCTCATGCACGACGTCGGCAAGCCCGCCACCAAGGCCGTCGGCCGCGACGGCCGGGTCAGCTTCCACCACCACGAGGTGGTCGGCGCCCGGCTCACCAAGCAGCGGATGAAGGCCATGCGCTATCCCAAGGACGTGACCACCGAGGTGGTCGGGCTGGTCGGTCTGCACCTGCGCTTTTATGGGTACGGGCGAGGCGAGTGGACCGATTCCGCAGTGCGCCGCTACGTCACCGACGCCGGACCGCTGCTCACCCGGCTGCACAGGCTGACCCGTTCCGACGTGACGACCCGTAACCGGCGCAAGGCCTCGCAACTGGCCGCCGACTACGACGCGCTGGAGGACCGGATCGCCCGGATCGCGGCCGAGGAGGACCTCGCCAAGGTCCGCCCCGACCTGGACGGCAACGCGATCATGGAGCTGCTCGGGGTGCCGCCGGGCCCGATCGTGGGCCAGGCGTGGCGCTTCCTCAAGGAGCTCCGCCTCGACCGTGGTCCGCTGGACCGGGACGAGGCCGAGGCGGAGCTGTTCAAGTGGGCCCGGGACCAGGGCCACATCTCCTAACGCTTGCTTCGTCTTCTAGCGCTTGCTTCGTCTTCTAGCGCTTGCTTCGCTTTCTAGCGCTTGCTTCGCTTTCTAGCGCTTGCTTCGCCGATGCGGGCTGGTCCGCATCGGCGAAACAGGCGTTAGCGACCCCCGAAGCTGATCTCCCGGCCGGCGAACTCGGCGGGCAGGATCACCTGTAGCTTCTTCTCGCCTTTCAGGCTGAAGTAGTAGACGTTCCGTCCGGCCGCCGCCAGCACGGTGTCCGACCCGGCGAACCGGACCGGGACGGTGCTGTCCGCAGCGATCGTCGCCACCGTCCGGCCGGAGGTCACCTCGGCGATCCGGATCACGTCGGCCGACGCGTCCGGTTCGAGCAGCACGTGCCGGCCGTCCGGGGACCAGGCCGCGGTGCCCGCCGGTACGCCGGGAATCGGCAGCTCACGCAGCAGCTCACCGCTCGTGACCGAGTAGACGCGGACCGACTTCACGGTGTCCGGCCGGGACTCGGATCGCGGCACGCCCGGATCACGCTGCGCCAGCGCCACCTCGGTCCCGCCCGGCAGCCAGGTGAAGACGCAGTGGTCCGGGCACAGCTCGCGGCTCTCCGGCAGATCGTGGTCGACCGCGTCGCCGGTCGCCGCGTCGATCACCCGGAAACCGCCGTCGAGGAGGGTGACCAGCAGCTTCGTACCGTCCGGCGACCACTGGACGCCGCTGCCCGGGCCGTGTCCGAGCATCCGGACCTGCCCGGTGGTGGCGTCGGCGATGCCCATCCGTGCCGTTGTGCCGCTCTCCACCAGGGCGAACCTGCCGGCCGGCGCGGCGTCCAGGGCCTGATAGCCGCTGGACAGCACCCGGTACCTGCCGGTCGCGCGGTCCAGGACCACGTTGCCCTCCTGGAACGTCTTCTTGGCGGTCCGCTCCTGCCCCTGGGCGTCGGCGACCGACTTGCGGCCGACGCCGGCGACGACCACGTCGCCGGGCAGGATCAGGGGGTCGTTCCACCAGCTGTCGTCGGCCGCGGACAGCTGGGGCACCTGATCGGTGCCGTCCGGCGACGGAGTGGGTGCCGAGGTGGGCGCCACCGGCACCGGCGGCGCGCTCCGGCGATCTTCCATGATCGCGTACGGGGTGATGACGGTCCCGATGAGCGCGGCGGCCACCAGCCCCACCACCGTACGACGGCGCCGCCGGATCCGGCGTCCGCGGATGCGAGCGGCGCCGGCCAGGTCAGGAACGGAGGGTGCGGACGCCGCCAGGTCCTCGACAGCGGCGCGCACCGAGTCTTCGAGGTGCCTCATCGCGTGCCTCCCGTCGAGGGCGCCCAGTCGCCGACCAGATCACGGAGTTTGGCCAGGGCGCGGGAGGCTTGGCTGGCCACGGTTCCCGGCCGGCAGCCCAGCACCTCGGCGGTTTCCTCCACGCTGCGGTCCTCCAGATAGCGCAGAACCAGCACGGCGCGCTGGCGGGCGGGTAACGAGAGCAGCGCCTCGCGGACCGCCAGCCGGTCGGTGACCTCATGATCCCGGTGGGTCGGCCAGGGGTGGTCCGGTGGCTCGGCGACGAACACCTCGCGCTGCCGGGACGGCCGCCGCCAGCTGGACGCCCGGTCGTTGTAGATGATCTTCCGGACGTACGCCTCGGCGTCACCGTGAATGCGTGGCCAGCGGGCGTACGCCTTTGCCAGCGCGCCCTGGACCAGATCCTCGGCGGTATCCCGGTCGCCCGTCAGCGCGTGCGCGATCCGGAGCAGCGTCTGCCCCCGTGCCGCGACGAAAGCGGTGAACTCCGCCTCGAGTGACTCCTTCACCCGTCACCTCCTCGGAGTCAGACGCCGCAGCGATCGGAAAGTTTGCATGCGTTTCTTGTCGCACCCCTGACGCAGAATGGTTGGGGTGTTCGTCGTCGAGTCAGCAATCGGGCCGCTCGGCGTCGCCGTCGACGGCGACGCCGTTGTGGGTGTGCGATTCGCGGTGCCCGCCGGGTCTGCCGGGTCTGCCGGGTCTGCCGCGGATCATCTCGCGGCGCGAGAGCTGCGGGACTACTTCGCGGGAGACCTGACCGACTTCACGGTGCGGTTCGAGCTGCGTGGCGGCTCCGAGTTCGAGCGTGCCGTGTGGGAGCAGATCGCCCGCATCCCCTATGGCGAGATGATCACCTATGGGGCGATCGCCACCGCGCTGGGCGATCCGGGAGCGGCGCGGGCGGTGGGCACGGCGTGCAACCGCAACCCGATCCCGGTCATCGTGCCGTGTCACCGGGTCGTCGGCGCGGGCGGGAAGATGGTCGGCTTCGGGGGTGGGCTCGACCGCAAACGGAAACTGCTCGAGTTGGAGGCGAGGGTCGCGCTGACACGAGCCTGGGGCTGAGCGGGGGCGGGTTCCGGCCGCTCCGAAAGCGGGGACTACTTCAGCCGTTCCGGAAGCGGGGACTACTTCGCGCGTTCCGGAAGCGGGGACTACTTCGCGCGTTCCGGAAGTGGGAAGTGCTTTGCCCGTACCGGAAGTGGGGTGTGAAAAGGCCGGCCCACGACGCGGGCCGGCCATTTTCGCTCACGATGAGCTGATGATCAGCTCTCGATGTCGCCGCGGATGAACGACTCGACGGCCTGGTGGGCGTCGTGGTCGCTGTACTGAACGGGCGGGGACTTCATGAAGTAGGAGGAGGCCGACAGGATCGGGCCGCCGATGCCGCGGTCCTTGGCGATCTTCGCAGCGCGCAGTGCGTCGATGATCACACCGGCCGAGTTCGGGGAGTCCCACACCTCGAGCTTGAGCTCGGCGTTCAGCGGGGTGTCACCGAAGGAGCGGCCCTCCAGGCGGATGTAGGCCCACTTGCGGTCGTCGAGCCACGGCACGTGGTCCGACGGGCCGATGTGCACGTCGCTCTTGACCATCTCGTGCGGGATCTGGGACGTCACCGACTGGGTCTTCGAGATCTTCTTCGAGACCAGGCGGTTGCGCTCCAGCATGTTCATGAAGTCCATGTTGCCGCCGAAGTTGAGCTGGTAGGTGCGCAGCAGCTCGACACCGCGGTCTTCGAAGAGCTTCGCCAGGGCGCGGTGCACGATCGTCGCACCGACCTGGCTCTTGATGTCGTCGCCGACGATCGGCAGGCCGGCGTCGGTGAACTTCTGCGCCCAGACCGGGTCGGAGGCGATGAAGACCGGCAGGGCGTTCACGAACGCGCAGCCGGCGTCGATCGCGGCCTGGGCGTAGAACTTGTCGGCCTGCTCGGAGCCCACCGGGAGGTAGGAGACGACCACGTCGACCTCGGCGTCGCGCAGAGCCTGCACGACGTCGACCGGCTCGGCGCCGGACTCCTCGATGATCTCGCGGTAGTAGGTGCCGAGACCGTCGAAGGTCGGTCCACGCTGGACCGACACACCGGTCGGCGGCACGTCGGTCAGCTTGATCGTGTTGTTCTCGCTGGCGACGATCGCTTCGCTCAGGTCCATGCCGACCTTCTTGGCGTCCACATCGAACGCCGCGACGAACTTCACGTCGGACACGTGGTAGTCGCCGAAGGTCACGTGCATGAGACCCGGGACGCGGTCGTTGGGGTCGGCGTTCTTGTAGTACTCCACGCCCTGCACGAGGGACGAGGCGCAGTTACCCACACCGACGATGGCGACGCGGACGGAGCCCATCGCGTTTGCCTCCTTGTTGTTCACGGCCGGTCCGGGTGCGGACTCGGTGTTTCCGGGGGTGGAGCCGTCTCCGCCGCCGGCGCTGCGGCGGCGGAAGCCTGACCGGGCGTTGCGGTGAGCCCGGCATGGTTACGGACGGCCGGGGTACGGCCGGACCGCTCGTTGGTGATCAGTTCCTCGAGCCAGCGGACCTCGCGCTCGCACGCGTCGAGCCCGTGACGCTGGAGCTCGAGCGTGTACGCGTCGAGGCGGTCGGCGGCACGGGCGAGGATCTCGCGGAGCCCCTCGCGGCGCTCCTCGATCCGCCGGCGCCGGCCCTCGAGGATCCGGAGGCGGGTCGCCTGATCGGTACGCGAGAAGAAGGTGAAGTGCACCCCGAAGCCGGCGTCGTCATAGGTTTCCGGGCCGGTCTGGGTCAGAAGGTCCGCGAAGCGTTCCTTGCCCTCGGCCGTGATCTTGTAGACAACGCGGCCCCGTTTGCTGGTCATCGGGGGAATGATGTCGCTGCTGGTCTCTGTCTCGCTGATCCAGCCGGCCAGCTTCAACCGCTTCAAAGTCGGGTAGAGGGTGCCGTAACTGATGGCGGCCCGCAGGGTGCCGAGCTTGGTCGCGAGCTCCTTCCGGAGCTCGTATCCGTGCATCGGGGCCTCCTGCAGGAGACCGAGGATCGCCAACTCCAGCACTTGGCCCTCCCATCTCTGTCCCCGCAAGAAGCTTGCCCCGATGTATCGGCTCGATACATCGTCACCGTAGATCGCGCTGCTGTAGTGCGCAACTCAGACATGCTCCGGAGTCGCCGCGCCACGCTGAGTGATGGCGGTCGCCGGGTTCGCGGTGACCGCGTACTCTTCTCGCCATGCGCACGCAGCGGCAAGTGGTCGACTACTCGCTACAGAGGCGGTCAGTCCTGCGTGACGTGCGAAACGGCAAGATCGGAACGCTCGAGGTCTGCGACGCGTCTCCTTACTTGAGAAACGCGGCGACCTTCCACGGCGAGCCGACCGACGAGCGCTGCCCGATCTGCCGCCGCGACAACCTGACGCTGGTGCACTACGTCTATGGCGAAGAGCTCAAGCACTCGGCCGGGCAGGCCCGGAAACTGGCGGAGTTGCCGGTTCTTGCGATGACACTCCGTGAGTTCCAGGTCTTCGTCGTCGAGGTGTGCCGCTCCTGCGCGTGGAACCACTTGATCGAGCGGTTCGTGCTCGGTCGCGACGGCCTCGCTCCCGAGGACGCCCCGATCGAACCGTCGGCCGCCTCCTCCGGTGGCCCGGGCCCCGTTTCGGCGGGGTCATGGTCACATCGCGGGGAGGGGCGACGATGAACCTGTTCGATCTCGCTAACGTGTACAAGATTGGGACCGACGCGGGCGCCCTGCGCTCATATCGGTCTGAATGGACATTTTGTAGTACGGCTGCGGTCCCCGCAGCCGTAGACGCCCGCTCGTGGCGCACCGTCGGGGTGGCCCCTCCGGGTTGCCAGGCAGCGCCCCCGCGACCGGTAGGTGTGAAGAAATGAACGCGTACGGCGATTCGCAGTCCGCACGAGCCCGGGCCAGAGTGCCCGGGCCGTCCGCTGCTTCCACGCCCGACGACGAGCCAGGAGGCCGGCCCGCCCCGGACGCGTACCGGCGTCCGTCCGGTGCCGCCTCGGTGGCCGCCTCGCCAGGTCGTGCGTCGGTGGGCAGTGCTTCAGCCGGCCGGGCATCCGTGGGAGCGGCCTCGGTCGGCACCGCGTCCCCAGGGCGTGCCCCGGTGGGATCGGCCCGGGCGGCGGCCGCTGTCGCGCCGCCCGTCGGCGGTCGTGCCTCCGTGGCCCGGGCGGCGGTCCGCCCGGTTCCGCCCGGTGGACCGGGTGGCCCAGGCGGTCCCGGTGGCCCGGGTGGTCCTGGTGGACCCGGCGGGCCCGGCGGCCTCGGTGGCGGCAAGGGACGGACCAAGGCGGACAAGAAGTACCGCCGGGCGAACATCCTCACCGCCGCGGCAGCCGTGCTGGTCATCATGCTCGGCGTCGGTATCGTCGGCGGCACCTACTTCTTCGACGACGTCGATCTGCCCACGCCCGAGGCGGAGGCGCAGATGAACGTGATCTTCGACGCCACGGGCAAGAACGTGCTGGCGCGCGAGGGTGAGCCGCGCATCAACATCCCGTTCAAGAACATCAGCCAGACGATGCAGTGGGCCGTCGCCGCCGCTGAGGACAAGAACTTCTACAACCACAACGGCATCGACATGAAGGGCATCGCCCGCGCCGCGTGGAACAACTTCACCGGCGGGGACAAGCAGGGTGCCTCCACCATCACCCAGCAGTACGCCCGGCACGTCGCTGACCTGCGGGACATCAGCTACAGCCGCAAGCTGCGTGAGGCCGTCATCGCTCGCAAGCTGGAGTCCAAGTACGACAAGCCCGAGATCATGGGCATGTACCTGAACTACATCGACCTCGGCGAGGGCCGGTACGGCGTCGAGGCCGCGGCCAACGGCTACTTCAACAAGTCGGCGGTCACCGGCGGCAGCGGCGGCAAGAAGGAAATCAACGTCTACGAGGCCGCGGTGCTCGCCTCGATCATCAAGCAGCCCTACCCGACGAGCTCGCACCAGGGCTACGACCCCAACTACAACCTGGAAGACGCCAAGCAGCGCTGGGAGTACACGCTCGCCAACATGCGCGAGATGAACTGGATCTCCCAGGCGGACTACGACGCCAGAAAGTACCCGACGGTCAACAAGCCCAACGCCAACAAGTGCAAGACCTGCGCCGAGGGCAAGCCGGTCGGCATGATCATGCGGCACGTGACGGCCGAGCTGACGGAGCTGGGCATCACCGAGGCTGATCTGCAGAAGGGTGGTCTTCAGATCACCACCACGATCAACCCGAAGGTGCAGAAGGCCGCCGAGGCCGCGGGCTCGCGCAAGAGCAAGACGTCGCCGATGAACGGCCGGCCGAAGAGCTACCAGGCCGCGGTGATCGGTATCGACCCGAAGTCCGGGCAGGTGCTCGGTTACTACGGCGGTGACGACCCCAACGGCACCGACTACGGCGGCTACATGTCCGGTGACGGCAGTGGCGTCGTGGACTGGGGCGGCCAGTCGCCGGGCTCGACGTTCAAGATCTACACGCTGGCCGCGGGCCTTCAGGAGAACCTCTCCTTCGACTCGATCTGGGACGGCACGATCAAGCCGGAGGGCCGCGACAAGATCAGCAACGCCGGTGCGGAGGAGTCGTCCGTCTGTGGCGGCAAGATCACCCACTGTGACCTGGAGCGGGCGACGATCAAGTCGTACAACTTCCCGTTCTACTGGATCGCCGACACCATCGGATACGAGAAGGTCATCGCCGCGGCGAAGGCCGCCGGTGTCGAGCACATGTGGACGAACGGGTCGAAGCAGAACCCGTCCGGCAAGATGATCGACTTCACCAAGACCAACGAGTCGACGTGGAAGAGCAACTTCTCGGCCGAGGTCGCCTTCGGTCAGTTCCGGGTCATCCCGCTGGAGCACGCGGCGGGTGTCGCCACCATCGTCAACGGCGGTGTGAAGCAGAAGGCCCACTTCATCAAGACGGTGAAGCGGCTCGACCCGACCACGGGTAAGTACGTGGCCTGGAAGAGCGAGAAGAAGGACGGCAAGCAGGTCTTCCCGGCCGCTGAGATGAGCGACCTGCTCGGCGTGATGGGCAAGATCCCGGGCGACCAGGGCAACACCCTGCGCAACGGCCGGCCGGCCGTCTCCAAGAGTGGTACCTGGGAGTTCGGCAAGGGCAACGGTGACACCTGGTATGTCGGTGGCATCCCGCAGCTCGCGGCGACCGTCTGGGTCGGTGGTGCCAAGGACAAGGTGCAGCTCACCGAGTCCGGCGGCAAGAAGATGTTCGGCTCCGGCACGCCGGCGGACATCTGGAAGGAGTTCATCAACACGGTGACCTCCGAGCTCGAGTGGGACACCGAGCGGTTCCCGGAGCGGATCAAGGGTGGCGACCCGGCCGCACTGGGCAATGGCACCGCGCCCCCGCCCGTGGAGCAGGACCCGAATCTGAGCGTGGTGTGCCAGCAGCTCCCGCAGCTCTGCCCGACCGACAACGGTGGCAACCAGGACAACAACGGGAACACCGGACCCGGCAACAACAACGGGAACACCGGCCCGGGTAACAACAACGGCGGCGGTAATACCGGACCGGGTGACGACGGCGATTGACGCCGTCTCAGCTGACAGCGGCGCTCATCTGTTTCTCAGGTGGGCGCCGCTTTCTGCTTCCCTCCGGCTTTTGCTCCGTCCGGCTTTCTGTTCGTTGCCCGGCTTTCGGTTCGCGTCTGTCCAGTGAAGATCCGTTTGGACGTGTGGCCCGTCACCTGTCCGGGCCGCGGATGCGGCATGATGCCAAGACATGAGCACGCAACCGCCTCCTGACCGTCCCGACGTTTCTCCGGCGACCTCGGACGGTTTCGTGCGGGGGCTGTCCCAGATGATCGGCGGCCCACTCGGCTCGCACGCCGTGCCACCGGACTCCCGGCCCGGCCGGTTCTGGACGGCTCCCCGGATCGTGCTCGCACTCACCTGCCTGGTGCTCGCCCTCTCCTGGGTGCAGAAGTCGCCCTGCATGGACGGCAACTGGCAGAAGAACATGCAGTACACGCGGTACTGCTACACCGACGTGCTCGCTCTCTACTACGCCGAGGGCATCAACGAGGGCAAGGTGCCGTACGCGGATCACCCGGTCGAATACCCGGTGGTCACCGGCTACTTCATGGGTGCGCTCGGCCTGCCCGTGCACGCGTACGGTGAGAGCAACCCCGACATCAACCAGGGCAGCTGGTTCTACAACGTCAACGCCCTGGTGCTCTGCCTCTTCGGGGTCGCGACCGCGGCGGTGATCCTCGCCCTGCGGCGCCGCCGGCCCTGGGATGCGGCGATCTACGCGCTCTCGCCGATCATGCTGGTTACCGCGACGATCAACTGGGACCTCCTGGCGATCGGTCTCGCCGCCATCGGCCTCTACCTCTGGGTCAAGCGCAAGCCGGTCTGGGCCGGCGTCTTCCTCGGGCTCGGCGCGGCGGCGAAACTGTGGCCGCTGTTCATCCTCGGCCCGATCCTGATCCTCGCCCTGCGCACCGGACGGTTCCGGCCGTTCGTCAGCGCCTTCCTGGCGACCGGCATCACCTGGGCCCTGGCGAACTTCCCGGTCTTCTACTGGTACCACGAGAGCTGGCTGCGGTTCTTCCGGCTCAACTCGGAGCGGCCCATCGACTGGGGCACCTTCTGGTACATCGGGCGGTACCTCGACGGGAAGTGGAACACCGGCACCGCCGGGGACCAGGGTCCGTTCCAGTGGCTGAGCAACAACATCCCCACGCTCAACTACCTGTCGTACGCGTTGTTCGCCCTCGCCTGCCTGGGCATCCTGTTCCTCGGCCTGCTCGCCCCGCGCCGCCCGCGCCTGTCCCAGCTGGCCTTCCTCGTCGTCGCCGCCTTCCTGCTCTCCAGCAAGGTCTGGTCCCAGCAGTACGTGCTCTGGCTCCTGCCGCTCATCGCGCTTTCCCGGCCCAAGTGGGGCGCGGTCATCGCCTGGTCCATCGCCGAGGTGGGTTACCTGGCGGCGTTCTACGCCGAGCTGATCGGGGCGGGCGGCAAGTCGGTCATCCCGGAGGGCACGTTCGTGCTGGCGTCGACCGCGCGGTTCGTCACCGTCGCGCTGCTCTTCGCGCTGGTGGCCCGTGAGGTCTGGCGGCCGGAGCTGGACGACGTGCGGCAGTCCTACGACGGGCTGGACCCGGATGCGGGGCCGCTCGACGGGCCGGAAGCGGGATGGGTGAGCGGGTTCCGCAAGGTGTTCGGGCTCGGGCCTTCGCAGGAGGCGCCGGATCGGTCGCCGGTCGAACCGGTGCCGGACGACGCGGAGCCGGCTCTGCCCGAAGCAGCCGTCAAGGGTTGATCATGCCGATCAGGTCGACCGGTGACGTTGTCACGCGTTGATCAGGCCGATCAGGTCGACCGGTGACGTTGTCACGCGTTGATCAGGCCGATCAGGTCGACCGGTGACGTTGTCACGGGTTGATCAGGTTGGCCGGTGGGGTGGTCGGGCCGGTTGTGGGCAGGACTGCTGTGGGCGGGACGGTTGTCGGTAGGCCGGCCAGTCCGGGGATGCCTGTCGTTCCCGGGAGGCCGGTTGTGGTGCCGGGGACGGGCAGGGTCGGGCTGGTGGCGGAGCCGGGGGCCGGCGGGTTCAGGCCCGGGCTGGTGCCGGGGACCGGCTGCTGAGTCGCACCGGGGGTGCCGCCGGGTGTCTGGGGCGGCGTCCGCTGGTTCAGCCGGAACAGGACAGCATCCTCCAGGTCCTCCCGCTGGATGCCGAGCCCGTCGACCGGGATGTCGCCGGCCCGCTGCCACGGGGTGTTCACCGCCGCGGTGCGGAGCAGCAGGACGCTGGTGACGCCGATCGAGCGTAGGTACTCGATGCTCGCGAAGTCGGGGAACGAGACGACCCGGGCCCGCATCTCGGTCTGGCGGGCGGCGGCGAACACACCGCCACCGTTCGCCATCTGCTGGAATTTCGAGGTGGACCAGAGCTGCACGGTCTGGTCGGAGAGTTCGCCGGTCGGCAGCACCAGCATCGGGCCGGCCCGGACGGTGCGCATGACCGACGGCTGCGCCGGGACGGTCGGGTGCGCGGTGGCGTTCCAGCCCTCCAGAGCGACCAGGACCAGTGGCAGCAGCATGGCCATCCGCAGCCACGGGCCGGGCCGGGGCGGCATCCGGTGTGCGGCGAGGTGCTCCGAGCGGCGGACGAAGTCGTCGACCGCGCCCGCCGCGAGAACGGCGAGCAGCAGCGTCACCCACAGCATCAGCCGGCCCGGGATGCGCAGGTCGAACGAGGCCGGATAGTGGCTGAACAGCGGCAGGTAGGTCCAGCGGCCCTCGAAGAAGGTGGTACCCAGCGTCAGGATCACGGCGACGCTCAGGCCGAGCAGGAGCAGGAGCCGGTGCCGGACCCGCCAGATCGAGAACAGCAGACCGGCCAGCGCCAGCGCGTAGAGCACGAAGCCGGGCAGCAGGGACATCTCGCCCGGCCAGCCGAGCGACGAACGGGGCACGGCGTGTGCCAGACCCCAGATCCGTGACTCGGCCGGCCCGATCAGCAGGCTGCGCAGCGGCGGCGAGAAGAACTGGATCTCCTCGAGGCGCGCGCCGGAGTCCTTCACCAGCGCATACGGGACGGCGATCATCAGGCCGACACCGGCGAAGATCAGAGCACCGAGGGTGTCGGTGGCGACAAGACGCCAGCCGAGCAGCGACTCGTGCTTACCCCGGAGGAACCGGAGCAGTGCGAACCTGCCGTTCTGCCGGATGCCGTGCACGACCGAGGCCACCAGCAGGAAGACCAGGATCAGACCTAGCACGTACGCGAAGGGCAGGCCGAGCGAGAACCCGATGCTGATCTGCCAGACGGCGGCCGCCCAGCCCGCTGCCGCCCAGCCCGCGTGCCGGCGTGCGGGCCGGAAGCCGTACCGCATGGAATAGCCGTGACCGCGAGCCAGCATGGCCAGGGCCAGCGGGATGGCGCCCGCGGAAATGATGTCGAGGTGCCCCGCCTGCGCCAGCCGCCACGGCGCGAAGGCGAAGGCGACACCGGCCACCGCGGCACCGACCGGCCGGGCGCCCAGCTGGCGCACCAGGGCGTAGGCGCCGATCGCCAGCAGGGCGTGCGCGAAGACGAAGAGCAGGTTGTAGCGCAGCACCGCGGCGGAGGCTCCGGTGCCGATCATCCCGAACGGGGCGTAACCCAGCAGGCTGTCGCCGAACCCGAAGCTGAGCGCCTCCGGGTAGTACGCGTTCGAGTGCCACAGCCGGATCGGGTCGGTGATGAGGATGTGGCCGGCCCAGGAGACCTGCCACGCCTGGCGGGACGGGTCGCCGAGATCCTGCGGGAGCGTGTGCAACGGGTACTGCATGGCCGGCCAGGTCATCAGCACGGCCAGCAGAAGGCCCGCGTAGACGGCGAGCGCCCACTCGTGGACGAGAGAACGGCGGGCCTTGCGCAGCGAGCGGCGGATGCGGCCGGGTTGCTGCTCGGGGATCGAGGCGAAGACCGTCCACGGGTCCGGCGGGGCGCCCGGTGGGCGGGTGGTGGGTAGTTTCTTCCGCTCTTTCTTCTGGCGCGGGTCCGCCGGTCCGGTCTCCAGTGGAGTATCGGTTTTATCGGGCTTATCGCTCTTGTCGGTATCAGTCTTGTCGGTATCAGTCTTGGTGGTTTCGGTCTTGACGGTGTCGGGCTTCGCTGGGCCGGTTTTGTCGGGGGTGCCCGGCTGATCGGAGGTGACCGGTTTCGCCGGTCCGGTTCCGGACGCCTTCCGAGAGCCGAAAAGACCGAATCTGCGCCGCTGCTTCGGCAGCTTGGTCTCGGTCTCGGCTGGTTGTGTCCGAGCCTTCTGGGCAGCCACCGCAGGCTCGGGCTTCGGGCCCGATGCCGCGGGCTCGGCCTTTCGGTCGGTCACCGCTGTGCTCCCGGATGCACTGTTCCCGGATGCACTGTTCCCGGATGCGGTGCTGCCGGCCTTTGTGCTGCCGGCCTTTGTGCTGCCGGCCTTTGTGCTCACGGCTGCGGGGCTCGTCGGGGCTGAGCTTGTCGGGGCTAAGCTCCCAGGCGCGGGCAAGCTGGGCCCGACCTCACCCATCGCGGGCGAGATCGGTTTCGGCTGCTCGGTCATGACCCTCCCGTGCCGGTACGCCTAGCTGCCCGCCCGCTCCCGCAGAAGGGCGATGTCCGCGGTCTGGCCCTCAGCTCCACCAGGGGTCTCCACAATGGCCGGCGCCCCGGAGGCGCGGATCGCCGCCACCACCAATTCGGGGTCGATCTTCCCACTCCCCAGGTTGTCGTGCCGGTCCTGGCCCGAGTCGAATCCGCCCTTCGAATCGTTGGCGTGGATCAGATCGATGCGTCCGGTGATCGATTTCACCCGGTCGACGATCCCGACGAGGTCTTCACCGCCGGCGAACGCATGACAGGTGTCCAGGCAGAAACCGGCGCCGAACGAACCGACCGCCTCCCAGAGCCGCGCGAGGTCGTCGAACCGCCGGGCGCACGCGTTGTCACCGCCGGCCGTGTTCTCGATCAGGACGGGGAGGGGAAGACCACCGTCCTTCTCCGCATACTCGAAGGCCTTTTTCCAATTCTCGAAGCCGGCGGCGAGGTCGGCGCCCGAGCCCACATGCCCGCCGTGCACGATCAGGCCTTTCGCGCCGAGCTCGGCGGCGGCCTTGGCGTGCGCCATGAGAAGTTTGCGGCTCGGAATCCGGATCCGGTTGTTGGGCGAGGCGACATTCACGATGTACGGCGCGTGGATGTAGATGTCCACCCCGGACGCTCGCAGCTGCTCGACGTCCTCGCGCGGTTTGGGTGTCTTGTACCCCTGTGGGTCGGTGAGGAAGAACTGCACCGCGTCAGCGCCGCGGGCGGCGGCCTCGGCCAGCGGATCTGCGGGGTCGACATGGGCTCCGATGCGCATGGGACGAGCCTACGACGCGGGTACGACGGTTTCCCCCCGCGTCACCGCGCTCAGCCACCCCTCGTTACCTCCATTGATTTTTCTTGACGATGCCGGCGGGACCGGCGGCTGACTAGGGGATGGTGCATGTCGCGGCAGTTCCGATACCGGATGGCAGCGGTGACGCTGAGTGGGTTGATCTTCGGCCTACCGCTGCTCACGAACGGGACGGCGAGCGCCGAACAGGTGGAACCGGCCGGCCGTCAGGTGAGTTTCGGCGGTGGGGTGCTCGGGCTGTCGTGCGAGTCCCGTCCGAGCGTGGAGTCGATGACCGTACCGGCTGACACTGTCGTCCGGGTGGTCAACCGGACCGGTCACGACGCCCGGCTGCGGCTCGGTGGCACGGCGAGGGGCACCGTCCCGGAGGACGGCTCGGCCGAGCTGGTGTTCCGCCGGGGAACCACAGCGGTGCTGCTGACGCCGGACTGCGCCCAGGGCGACGAGGTGCTGCCGATGCTGGTCACCGCCGAGCCGTCGGCTTCGTCCACGCCGGGAGAACCGCCGTCCGCCTCGGCCGCCGGCAGTGCCTCCACGATGATGGCGAAGCCGTCGGGCCCGGGTTCGCCGGCCGGGTCCCAGTCCGGATCGACCCTGCCGGACTCGGTGTCACCGGATGCGCGCCCCGCTCGGACCTCGCCGGACCAGATCCGGTCGAGCACGCGGAAGGCTGCCGAGTCGCGGCCGGCGGCCACGGTGCGGGGCGCCGCCGTCGAGACGCCGACCATGCCGCAGGGCGGTGTCAGCCCGAGGATCAAGGTCAAGACCATGCGGGGTACGGAGGGAGTCGGCGCGCCGGCTTTCGCGGGAATGCCGCTGGGTGACCGGAAGACGCTGCTGCCCGCCACGTCGGGGACGTCGATCCCGGCCGCTGCCGCGGTCGCGTCGCACGGTGCCGAGGCCGCGGCGCCGACCGCTCCCACAGCCGAGGGTGTGCCGGTCATGGAGGCGGTGGAGCCGGGTGCCGGTGCCGGGGCTGTCGCCGAGCCGGTCGCCGCGGTCGGGCCGATTCGGGACGGGCGGCCGGTCGGACTGCTCGGGCTGACGGCGCTGATCTGCGTACTCGGTGTCTCAACCGCCGCAATTCGGGCAATCGTGTCGCAACGTGCATCCCGTACAAATATGGCGTAAGCTCCTCTTTGAAAGCTCCGCGGGGCGTACGCGTCCACCTCATCGGTGTGGTCGTTCCTCCCCAGGTCCCACCCAACGAACCGGGCCGGACGCCCCGCGGCTTCTTCATCCGACGACCCCGTCCCCGGACGGGGTCGTCGTTTTTGGGCCTGGCGCCCTACCTGGGTATGCTGGCTCGGTTCGCAGTGTGTTCGCCGTGGGGCGTTTTCACTCCCACGGCTTTCTTCTGCGTTCGACACAAGACCTCCTGCCACGGAGAGACCGTGGCCGCACAGCCCACAGGAGGTGAGACAGTCTTGCGTCATTACGAACTCATGGTGATCCTCGATGCTTCGCTCGAGGAGCGCACCGTCGCACCGTCGCTCGATCAGTACCTGAACGTGATCAGGACCGCGGGTGGCTCGGTGGAGAAGCTCGACGTCTGGGGCCGTCGCCGGCTCTCGTTCGAGATCAACAAGAAGGCCGAGGGCATCTACGCCGTCGTCGACCTTCAGGCGACCCCCGAGGCCGTCGCCGAGCTGGACCGTCAGCTTCGGCTCAACGAGAACATCCTGCGTACCAAGGTCATCCGTCCCGAGACCCGCTGAGGCGTTTTTGTCAGAGGGTCCTGAGACCCTTTGCGTCTACGACTGAAGCGGCGAGGAGAAGTTCATGGCAGGAGAAACCACCATCACGGTCGTCGGTAATCTGACCGACGACCCTGAGCTGCGCTTCACCCCCTCGGGTGCGGCGGTCGCCAAGTTCCGCATCGCCTCGACACCGCGGACCTTGGACCGGCAATCGGGCGAATGGAAAGACGGCGAGCCACTCTTCCTCGCGTGCAACATCTGGCGTGACGCCGCCGAGCACGTCGCCGAGTCGCTGCAGCGTGGCGCTCGGGTGATCGTGCAGGGTCGGCTGCGTCAGCGGTCTTACGAGACCAAAGAGGGAGAGAAGCGCACCGTCTACGAGCTCGAGGTCGACGAAATCGGCCCGTCCCTGCGCTACGCCACGGCGAAGGTGCAGAAGATGAGCCGGTCCGGTGGCGGTGGCGGCGGGGGTGGCTTCGGCGCCTCCGGTGGTGCCTCCGGTGGCGGCAACCGGCAGTTCAGCGGTGGCAATCGCAGTGGCGGTGGCGGCGGCGGTAACAACGGCGGCGGCAACGACTTCGACGATCCCTGGGCCACGGCTGCCCCGGCCTCCGGCAACCGCTCCGGCGGTGGCGGTGGCGGTGGCGGCAACTCCTCGTTCGACGACGAGCCTCCCTTCTAAGCCCGACGGGCTTTCCCAGTTCAGGAGTAAGAGCAATGGCTAAGGCTGCGGCGCTTCGCAAGCCGAAGAAGAAGGTGAACCCGCTCGACAAGGACGGGATCACCTACATCGACTACAAGGACACCGCGCTCCTGCGGAAGTTCATCTCCGACCGCGGCAAGATCCGTGCCCGCCGCGTGACCGGTGTGACCTCCCAGCAGCAGCGGCAGATCGCCCGCGCGGTCAAGAACGCCCGTGAGATGGCGCTCCTGCCGTACACGGCTACGGCTCGCTGAGAGGGGGCACCGAGATGAAGATCATCCTCACTCAGGAAGTGTCGGGCCTCGGCACCCCCGGCGACATCGTCGAGGTGAAGAACGGCTACGGGCGTAACTACCTGCTGCCGCAGGGGTTCGCGATCCAGTGGACCAAGGGCGCCGAGAAGCAGGTCGTGGTCATCAAGCGGTCCCGCGAGGCTCGCGAGATCCGTGACCTGGGCCAGGCCAACGAGGTCAAGGGCCAGCTCTCCGGCCTTAAGGTCACGCTGGCGGCGCGCTCCGGCAACGGTGGCCGCCTGTTCGGCTCGATCACCCCGGCCGAGATCGTCGACGCGGTCAAGGCCGCCGGCGGTCCGCCGCTGGACCGGCGCCGCCTCGAGCTGCCGGGCCACATCAAGACCACTGGCGCGTACAACGTCAAGGTCAAGCTGCACCCCGAGGTGACCGCCACGTTCCCCGTGAACGTGGTCTCCTCCAAGTAACACGCACCACCGCCAAACGGCGCGCCGGCTCTCGCCGACGCGCCGTTTCGCTTTCCCCACCTCCCGCCGCCCCTCCCACCCTTCGCCGCCCTCGCCCCGCCCGCCCGCCCGCGCCTGGCCTCGCCGCGCCCGCCTGGCCTCGCCGCGTCCGCCTGGCCTCGCCCGCGCGCGCCTGGCCGCGCCGCGCCTCGCGGCGCCGCGCCTGGCCTGGCCGCGCCTGGCCTCGCCGCGCCTGGCCGCGCCGTGCCTGGCCGAGTCCGGCCGCGCCGTGCCTGCCCGCGCCGTGCCTGCCCGCGCCGTGCCTGCCCGCGCCGTGCCTGCCCGCGCCGCGCCGTGCCCGCGCCGCGCCGTGCCCGCGCCGCGCCGTGCCCGCGCCGCGCCGTGCCCGCGCCGCGCCGCGCCCGCCCGAGCCCCGCCGCGCCCGAGCCCCGCCGAGCCCCGCCGAGCCCGCCGCGCTGCCCGAGTTCCAGCGGCTCTGCCCGAGCCCAGCCGCTCAGCTGGTTGTGGGTGCTGCCTCGGCGGTGGTGATGCAGCACTGGGGGCCAGCTGGGGTGGTTTGGCTGGTTGTGGGTGCTGTTTGGAGGGTGGTGAGGGAGCACTGGGGGCCAGCCGAGGGTTCGGGCTGGGCGCTGGCGACGGTGGAGCGGGGGTGGGGTTGAGCGGGGGTGGGGTGAGCGGGACGGCGCGCTCACGCCCGGCGGGCGCGCTGCGGCTGGGACGGTGCAGGGGGTGGCGGGCCGCTTGAGGCGGGAGTCGTGTCTCGTACCGAAGAAGGGTTTGGGGGAACGGCCTGCCGGTGCTCGCCCTGCTGGGGGTGAGGGGCGCCTGGCCGGCGAGGGTGCAACGTCAGCTGAGGCTGTTGCCGGTGATGGCGGAGCTCAGGACGGTGGCGAGGCCACCGCCTACGACGGCGGCGGCCAGGCCGATGCTTGCGGATTTCCAGGCGGTGGTGGCTTGGCGGAGGCCGACCGCTACCAGCATGCTCAGGGCCAGGGAGATGCCGAATTCAGGGGCGGCGTCGGCGAGGGTGTCGAGCGCGTGTGAGCGCTGGCCGCTGTTGAGCAGGAACATGCCGGCTACGAACAGGAACACGGGTACGCCGTACCAGACGACTGTGTAACCGACGGCGGCCAAGGGGGTGCCGGTGGACTCTTCGTCCTCTTCGTCGTCGTCAGGGTCGAGGAGGTCGTTGCCGAGGCCGGAGACCAGGTCGGCGCTGACCGGGCGGCGCTCGTAGGAGCCGGTGCCCTGGAACGCGCCGGTGGAGCGGCGCGGAGGCCAGGAGGTGTCCTCGTCCTCGGTAGCCGCTGTGGCTGGTGCGGCTTCCGGGTCTCGGGTGATTACCGAGGTGGCGCTGAGGGCCAGGTTCGACGCCCCGGCCACGGTTGCTGATCCACTTGGCCGAAAGGGCGGAAAGTCCGATGTGTCGTAACGGCGGGATTCGCCCTCGGTTAGAGAGTTGTCCTGAGAAAGCTCCTGGCGCCAATCGGTTTCACCGTCCCTTCCGGCGCTGTCGCGATATTGGGCGCCGCGGCGCGACGATGCGCGCTCGGCGGCGAGCCAGTCGCCTGGCGGGCGGCTCTGGCCGTAGCCGCCGCCGTTCGAGGGGTCGGTCCCGTCGCCGTAGCCGCTGTCCGGCTGCGCGGAGCCGTAAGCGGGTGCGCTGGCGCGGCGCGGCTGACTCAGCGGGTCGGGCCACTCCGTCGAATCCGGGCGCTGAGTAGGGCCGGCGGGTAGTGCGCGGCGCGGCTCCTGCCAGGACTGACCGTTGCCGGCGGGGAGTTCGCGGGCCGGCGGGTAGTTGTTGCGCCGCGGCGGCTCGGCGGACGGTAGCTCCCGGGCGGGGCGGACCTCGCCGTACGGGCGGTTCGGCGGCGTGTCACGGCCGGGCTCGGACCAGCTCGGGGCGGGGCCGGACGGCAGCTCGCGACGCGGCGGCATGGGGCCCTGCCGACGGCCGTCCTCGGGGTAGTCGTCGGGTTCGACGTTCAGTCGCCGGTACTGCCGGCTCTGCCGGGGCTCGAAGTTCGGCGGTTCGTCGTCGCCGCGGGACATCGGGTCGGCTCCGCGGCGACGGCGGCCACTGGCCGGCGGTTCGGTCGCGCCGTAGCCGTTGGGAGTTCCGTAGCCGTTCGGGCCGTCGTAGCCATTGGGGCCGTCGTAGCCGTTGCGTCCGTCATAGCTGTTCGGGCCGTCGTAGCTGTTCGGGCCGTCGTAGCTGTTCGGGCCGTCGTAGGTGTTCGGGCCGCTGTAGCCGTTGCGTCCGGCGGCGGAACCGTTCGGACTGCCGTAGCCGTTGGGGGTGTCGTAGTCGTCGGGGGCGCCGTAAGGGGCGGGGCGGTCGTCGCGGGAACGGCGGTTGCCGCCGGGCTGGTCGCCGCGCCTGCCGTCGTCGAAGGGCAGCGCGGCGGCGCCACCCCAGGACGGGCTTCCCGAAGGTGTGGGGCCGGGTGCCGTGCTGTTCGGCCGGATGGCGCCGGGCATGGCACTGCGCGGGCGGCTGCTGGGCACGCCGATGCTGGTCTGGGTGCTGCTCGGCAGGGAGCTGTTCGGCAGGGAGCTGCTGGGCCGGGCGCCGAACGGCTGAGAGCTGTTCGGCTGCGGGCCGGTGGGCTGGGCGCCGTTCGGCGGTGCGCTGCGCGGGGCGGGCATCATCGCACCGTTGCGCTGGCCCGGGGCAGGTGTGTTCGGGACGGCACTTGTCGGCCAGGAACCGCCGGGCATGCCGCTGCTCGGTAGCGGGCCGCCGGGGACGCCGCCACCGCGTGCGCGTACCGGTCCGCCGCTGCCTGGTCCGTCGCCGCCCGGGCCGTTGAAGCCTGATCCGTTGAAGTCCGGTCCGTTGAAGCTCGGTCCGCCCATGGCAGGTCCGCTGATGGCGAGTCGGCCGCCGACCGGTCCGCTGCCGTCGGGTCCCTCGCCACGCCGGCCGCGGCGGGGTATGGCACGACCGTCCTCGCCGCCAGGGCCGTCGTCAGGGCCGTTTCCGGCGTCACCCTTCATGGACTCCCGGCGGGCGGCTTCCGCGCGCCAGGCGAGCACACGAGGGTCGTCCTCGGCGCGGCTCCACTGCCCGGTGTCCGGGTCACGGGTCCAGTTGCTGGTGTCGGGCTCCGCCGACCAGGAGGAGGTGTCCTCCCGCCAGTCGGTGGCGTTCGCGTTGTAGCGGGCCGGCCGTCCGCCGCGGGACTGCTGGCGCTCGGGTGGCGGCGCGCTCGACTGCTCCCGGCCGTAGCGGTCGGGGTACTGGCCGGAGCCGGTGTCCGGCTCCTCGCGGCGGCCGCGGCGTCGGCCGGGCTGCTCGTCGAAGCGGCCCGGTGCGTCCGCGCGGCCGGGTGTGTCGAAGCGGCCCGGTGCGTCGGCCCGGCCTGGTGTGTCGGCCCGGCCTGGTGTGTCGAGGCGGCCCGGTGTGTCGGCGCGGGCGCCCCACGTGGGGCCCGGTGAGCCGGGTGCGGGGTCCGAATGAGGCTGGATGTTGCCGGTGTCGGTGTGGCGTGCCCAGTCGTCCGGGTCGGGGCCGGACGACCAGCCGGAACCTCCGGAGGGGGTGGCGCCCGACTCCGGGGCGCGGCGGCGGCCGCGCCGGGGAGAGGGATCCTCGTAGGCGGCTTGGCGGCGCCAGGCCGCACGGTCGTCCTCACGGACCAGGTGACGGCCGTCCTCGGCGGGTGAGCTCTGCCAGCCGGAGGCGTCGGTGTTCTCCCAGCGGTTCAGGCCGGTGGTGTTCTCGCCGGGCGGCTCGATGGCGCGGCGAGCGTCGTTGCGCTGGGGATCCATGCCGCGGCGAGGGTCCATGGCGCGGCGAGGGTCGCCGCCGCGTTGGGGGTCCATGCCGCGTTGGGGGCCGTTGTCGCGGCTCCAGGAGCCGGTGGACAGGTCGGTGCCGCGTTCCCAGGAGCCGCTGGGCTCCTCGTCGGTGCCGCGTCCCCAGGAGCCCGTGGCCTGTCCCGGTTCGCGTTGCCACGAGCCGGTGGTCTGTCCCGGTTCGCGTTGCCACGAGCCGGTGGTCTGTCCGGGTTCGCGTTGCCAGGAGCCGGTGGTCTGCTCGGCGCCGCGGTCCCAGGAACCGCTGGGCTCGTCGTCGGTGCCGCGTCCCCAGGAGCCGGAGGGTTCTTGGGGGCCGCGACCGCGAGGGCCGGTGGGTCGTTCGTCGCCGCGGCCCCAGGACGGCGAGCCGCTGGCGGCGCCGTTCGTGAGGCCGGCCGAGCCGTGGGGGCCGCCCGAGCCGTTGGGGCCGAGTGCGCCGGCCGGGCCGATTGCGCCAGCCGGGCCGCTTAGGCCGGCCGGGCCGCTTAGGCCGGCCGGGCCGCTTAGGCCAGCCGGGCCGCTTGCGGCGCCTGTCGACCAGGAGTCGCCGGAGCGCTGCCAGGAGGGTGTCTGGGCGGAGGGCTGCTGCCAGGACGGGGCGGCGGCGGGAGCGGCACCCGACCATGTCTGCTCGACGGGCCTGGTGGCACGGCCGGGGTCGTCTGAGCGCCGCCAGGAGGGGGTGTTGTCCTCTGCCGGCTGCTGCCACGAAGGCGTCTGGGGGGCCGACTGCTGCCAGGAGGGTGTCTGCGCGGCCGGTTCCTGCCAGGACGGCGCCTGCGCCGAGGGCTGCTGCCACGAAGGGGTCTGCGGAGCGGACTGCTGCCAGGAGGGTGTCTGCGCCGACTGCTGCTGCCAGGACGGAGTCTGAGCCGGGGGCTGCTGCCGCGGCGCCGGCTGTTGCGTCTGCTGCCACGACGGTGTCGAGGCGGAGGCATCCTGCCAGGACGGGGCTGCGGAGGCATCCTGCCAGGACGGGGCGTCCTGCCGGGGGGCGGTCGCGGAAGCCTCCTGCCAGGAGGGGGCCGGGGACGACGACTGCCGCCAGGAGGGGGTCGACGAGGAATCGCCGATGTCCTGGATGTCGCTGTTACCGGAATCCGCACCGGGAGTCGGCCAGGCGGTGCCGGTGATGGCGGGCCTTTCTCCTCTTTCCGCGAGTCTTTCCCTCTCCGGAGTGACGTCCTCGTCGCCGCGCCACGCCTCGGTGGTCGAACGCCAGACGTGCGAACCGGTCGAGGAGCGCCACTCGGTGGTCTGCCGCCAGCGGGCACCGGTGGCCTGCCACTCGGAGGTCTGAGTGCGCCAGCCGACGCCGTCAGCGGGGAAGGTGGGACGCCCGGCAGAGGCCACCTCGGACCAGCGGTTGGCCGGCTCGATCGCCTGGCCACCGCCGTTGTACGGCTCGACTTCTGCCTGCTGAGCCCATGCGTCAGCCCGCCGCTGCCAGGTCAGCGCTTCTTCACTGGGCGCCATGCTGCCGGTGTCGGCGAGCGAGGCCCACCGAGACTCGGATTCGTTGATCTCCGGTTCCCGGGTGAGCCGAGCCTCCGCAGCGCGCCTGTCGCGCGACATGCGGGCGCCGTAGCCCCACTCCGGTTGGTCCACGTGAAAAGGGTGACGTGCGCGGGGCGGAACCGCAACGCCTCAGTGCGACGGCTTGCTCACCCACTCCGGTATTTCCCCTGATCCAGAACCTTTTCTGCCCTCCACAGGTGGGGACAGCAAAAGTCCAGTTGGGGAAGGGAGAAGCTCCGCCGTCCCCAGAAGTTGTCCACAAGCTGTGCACAGGCAGAAGGGACATGTCCACAGGTTGTCCCGAGGCTCGTCCACCGACGTGGTTAGGCAGGTGACCGCGTGATTCGTACAGTGGTCCAGCCTCACGTGCCCACTTTGATCCGGACGTTCTTCTGATGAGGCGCTCGGATCAGCCGAAAGTGTCGTACCTGAGTTGTTCGATCGTGAGGGCGGTCACCAGTGAAAGGGGTCCGGAGTGTCGATCACCGATGACACACGGCCGGAGTCCCGGCCGCCGTCGCAATCCAGCGGTGGCTCTGCGGGCGGCGACGGGCCGCGCGGCGGCTCGGGTAGTGGTGACGGGCCCCGTGGTGGTTCGGGTAACGGCGGCGGGCCCCGTGGCGGCTCGGGCGGCGGTGGGGGCGGTGGCGGCGGCGGGTTCGACAAGGCGCCGCCTCAGGACGTCGCGGCGGAGCAGGGTGTGCTCGGCGGCATGCTGCTGTCCAAGGACGCGATCGCTGATGTGGTCGAGATCCTCAAGACCACCGACTTCTACCGGCCCGTGCATTCCACGGTCTTCGACACGGTGCTCGACCTCTACGGCCGTGGTGAGCCGGCCGACGCGCTGACCGTCGCTGCCGCGCTCGCCGACTCCGGTGATCTGCAGCGCGTCGGTGGCGTGCCCTACCTGCACACGCTCATCGAGAGCGTTCCGACGGCGGCGAACGCCTCCTACTACGCCCGGATCGTCTCCGAGCGGGCCATCCTGCGGCGCCTCGTCGAGGCCGGGACGAAGATCGTCCAGTTGGGTTACGGCACGGGGGGCAACGGCGGCCGCGATGTGGACGACATCGTCGACCTGGCCCAGCAGGCGATCTACGACGTGACCGAGAAGCGGGTCAGCGAAGACTTCGCCGCGCTCGGTGACATGCTGCAGCCGACCCTCGACGAGATCGAGGCGGTCGGTGCCTCCGGCGGCATGATGACCGGCGTTCCGACCGGTTTCCAAGACCTCGACCGCCTGCTCAACGGGCTGCACGCCGGCCAGCTGATCATCGTGGCGGGCCGCCCCGGTCTGGGTAAGTCGACAGTCAGCATGGACTTCGCCCGGAACGCGGCGATTCAGAGCGGCCACGCCAGCGCCATCTTCTCGCTCGAAATGAGCAAGATCGAGATGGTCATGCGCCTGCTCTCCGCGGAGGCCCGGGTGCCGCTGCACACGCTGCGGTCCGGGCAGCTCTCCGACGACGACTGGACGAAACTGGCACGCCGGATGGGTGAGATCAGCCAGGCGCCGATCTTCGTCGACGACACGCCCAACATGAACCTGATGGAGATCCGGGCGAAGGCTCGGCGGCTCAAGCAGCGTCACAACCTCAGGCTGCTCGTCATCGACTATCTCCAGCTGATGTCCTCGCCGAAGAAGACCGAGAGCCGGCAGCAGGAGGTCTCCGAGCTGTCCCGTGGTCTGAAGCTGCTGGCCAAGGAGATCGAATGCCCCGTGATCGCGGTGAGCCAGCTGAACCGTGGTCCCGAGCAGCGCACCGACAAGCGTCCGCAGCTCTCCGACCTGCGTGAGAGTGGATCCATCGAGCAGGACGCGGACGTGGTGATCCTGCTGCACCGCGATGACTACTACGACAAGGAGTCGCCTCGTGCGGGTGAGGCCGACTTCATCGTGGCCAAGCACCGTAACGGTCCTACCGACACGGTGACGGTGGCTGCGCAGCTGCACCTGTCGCGCTTCGTGGACATGGCGATCTGACGCGTCGCCATCGCCATCCGGTTGTCGGCAGGGCGAACTGGTTTGCCGGCGCACATCTCATTCTGAGGCGCCGTATCAATCAGACCTTTTCAGGCGCCGTCCTCGGCTGGGCGGTGATTCGTCACCAGTTGTTCGATCTGCCGGTGTTTGCCGGCGGAGGCCTGCTGAACCGTTTCCACAATGACCCGTGCGAGGGTTTCGGCATTCCATTCCCGGCAAGCCCGCTGATCCAGTCGCAAATCGACCAGGTGGCCGTCCGCGTCCACGGTGGCGTGGACGGCGCCGTCCTGGGATTCCGCGCTGACCTGCATCGTCGCCAGGCTGCGCTGGAGTTCGTCCACACCGGAGCGCAGTTCCTCATAACGTCCGTAAACGTCTTCCAGATCGTGGCGCAGCGCGTGGTCCGCCGCCCGATCCGCTGTTTCAGTCACGGTTGTTCCTCCGTTCGCCGCGACAGGGGGCGACGGAGAGAATACCCAAGATCAGAGACGTTGCGTATTCCGGCGACTTCGTAACGCACACGAAAAGAGAGGCTTATCGAAATTGTTCTCTGGGAAGTGACGAGGCGACTCCGCCCAGTGCTCACCGAGAGTGATCGATGACACAGTGGAGTGGGCGCCCAGGCTGAAGTCGATTTCAGGAAGTTGCTGCTGGGATTGTCTGAAGCGAATTCGGCGGGCGGACCACATCTCCGTCACCGATCACTGCGGGTGAGAGGAAGGCCGGGGAGCACGACGGGTGAAGCCGCGGTGTGCCGTCCCATCTTGCGGACATCGATGTGCAGCAGGTGGACCGGATTCGGTAGCCGTCAGGGCCCTCACCTGGGCGGGAAGTCACGAATCGGTCAACACCGACGAAAAGCTACAGCCGCTGGAACACCACGGCCGCAAGAACACCACGGCCGCAAGAACACCACGGCCGGTTGAGCATCACGGCCGGGCGAGCGCGCGCATGCCCCGCGCGTCACCGGCGAACCGGGACGCGCAGGACCATGCAGTCACAACAGAGCAGGACGCTCGGCGGAACAGAGAGCGGGACGCTCAGTCGAACAGGTTGTGGAGGAAGCTCCGCCGCCGGTAGTGGCCGTGGTGCTGCTGCCGGTAGTGGCCGTGGTGACCGTAGCCGGGACGACCATAAGGAGCGGCGGCCGCGGGCGGATAGGCGTGCGGCTGCGGTGCCCCGTAGCCGGGAGGCGGCGGGGGCGGGGCAACATAGCCACCGGGGTGCTGGGGCTGCTGGTGCGGGGCGGGCGGCGGAGGCGGGGCTTGTCCCGCTCCGGCGGGCGGCCGGCTGTTGAAATTCGCCTCGGCGGCGAAGAGCTTCTCCAGCTCGCCGCGGTCGAGGAAGATTCCGCGGCACTCGGAGCACTGGTCGACCGTGACGCCGCTGCGCTCGTAGACCCGCATCTCGCCGTGACACTTGGGACAGGTCATCTGCATCTCATTGACGGTACAAGGCTGTGTCATGCCGTGCAGCCGTTGTAGCTGTGTGGTTGCTGAGTGCGGTCGCCCAGACGAGCAGCGCGGCCGGGTACAGCAGGTAGCCGAATCGCGTCGTCGGCATCAGCAGGATCGCGGTGAGCAGGCCGTACCCGCAGAACAGCGCGGCCGTCGCGGCGGTGCGTGGCGGCCGGCGGAGCAGGAGCAGGCCGATGACGACGGCGGCGGCGACGAGCAGTGCGGCGGCCACGTACCGGCCACCGGGGAGTGACTGGGCGATCAGGTAGCCGGGGAACGGGGACTGTGCGGGGCTGGTGACCAGCCCGTGCCCGAGGGGGAAGCGCAGCACGTTCTCGATGAGCGCGTCCGGGTCGACCAGCAGCGGCGGGATGAGGGTCAGCAGGGGCAGGCCGATGGCGGGCGGGAGGAAACGGCGCCAGTTGCCGGTGGCGATGGCCAGGACGGCCAGGACGGCGAGCACCGGCAGGGCGAGGAGTTTGCAGGCGGCGGCCGCGCCGACGGCGGCACCGGACCAGCCGTAGCGGCCGGTGGCGGCGAGGGCCAGGGCGAGCAGGCAGAGAGCGAGTACGGGAATGTCGTCACCCCCGGTGGCCAGCGTCAACGCGGTAACCGGAAGCACAGTGGCCGACTGGATTGCCCGTACCCGATGGGGGTGGGAACGCAGCAGGGCGACCGCCGCACCCAGCGCGGCCACCGTCGCGACCGCGAACCAGATCCGCGCGTCGGTCCACCAGTGCTCACCCGCGACCGCCCGCGGCAGGCCGAAGATCGCCATGCCGGGCTGGTACGGCCGATAGCCGAGAAGCCGCTCGTCCAGCGGAATGGCCGCGATCGAGGCCCGGCCGAGATAAGGGCTGCCGCTGTGCACCAGCGACTCACCCATGTGCTCGACCACGACCACTTCCTCCTGGGCCCGATCGGTGCGCCCACCGGCCCGCTGCACCGCCTGCAACACCAGCGGAAGCAGCACCACGGCCCCGTAGGTGACCCACGCGATCACGGCCCGCCCCGCGGGACGCCGCAGCACCATCTGTCCCACCACGACCAGCGCGGCGATCAGGTAGCCCCACGCCGCGACCGCACCCCAGGCCCGATGCGGCAGCAGCGTCGAGGAGAGTGCGGTGATCAGCGCGAAGGCCGCGGACAGCAGGTACAGCCCGAGGTCGGCCGCGAGCCCGCCGGCCGCCCGGTCGACGCGGCCGAGCCAGCCGCCGATCTTCGTCACGCAGGCAAGTGTGGCAGAGGCGTCACGCGGACGAATGTGGCTGCGACGTGCGTCCCCCGCCGAACGACCGGCGGGCCGGCAACCGCACCACGGACCCGGCGTCGTAGAGGGCGGTGGCGAGCACACCGGGCTGTCCGCCGGAGCCGCGCTGGAGCACGCCGAGGAAACGCGCCGCGGAGTAGGGCCGGGCGAAGAGGTGCCCCTGACCCGCGAGGCAGCCGAGCTCCCACAGGGCCCGGCGCTGCGGTTCGCTCTCCACACCCTCGGCGACGACCGTGAGGTGCAGGTTGCGGGCGAGGTCCACGGTCGTACGGATGACCGCCGCCGCCTCGGCCGAGGTCTCGACGGCGGCGACGAACTCCCGATCGATCTTCAGCTGGTGCACCGGGATCCGGGAGAGCACGGACAGCGACGAGATGCCGGTGCCGAAGTCGTCGATCGCGAGCCGGACCCCGGCGTTGCGAAGCTCGGCCAGCGCCCGTTCGACGACGTCGAGCTGGCTGATGGTGAGTGTCTCGGTCAGCTCGAGGACGAGCCGTTCCGGCGGCACGTCGTGCCGGGCGAGCCGGGCCAGCACCGCTCCCGGGAACTTCGCGTCGAGCAGGCTGCGCGGTGACACGTTCACGGCGACGGGCAGGTCGAAACCCGCCTCCCGCCAGGTCTGCATCGCGATCAGCGACTGTTCGAGGACCGCGTCGGCGAAGGCGGGCAGCTGACCGGACCGTTCGACCGTCTCCAGGAACTGCACGGGTGAGAGGCTGCCCTGGTCGGGGTGATGCCATCGGGCCAGGGCCTCGGCGGCGACCACTTCGCCGCTGCCCAGGTCGACGATCGGCTGGAAGTCCACAGTGAACTCGTGCTCGGCGACCGCCCGGCGCAGTTCACCGGTGAGCATCAGTCGTTCCAGGTCGGCGGTGTCGCGCGCGTGTGCGTACACAACGGTCTGTTCGTTTGCGCGTTTCGCCTGGTACATCGCGATGTCGGCGCGGCGCATCAGCTCTTCGACGCTGCCGGTGCCGGCGGCCAGGGCGATGCCGCCGGCCGCCTCCACGGTGATCTGCATGCCCTCGACCTCGATGCCGGCGTCGAGCCCGGCGAGCATGCCGGTGGCGCGGTGGTTGGCGAGGGCGGGGGTGGGCAGGCCGGTGAGCAGCACCGCGAACTCGTCACCGCCCAGCCGGGCGACCAGGTCACCGGGGGCGGCCGCGTCGCGCAGCCGGTTGGCGACCTCCCGCAGCACGTGGTCGCCGGCGGCGTGGCCGAGCGTGTCGTTCACCTCTTTGAAGTGGTTGAGGTCGATCAGCAGCAGGGCGAACAGGCCCTCCTGCCGGGTGGCCCGGAAGAGCTCGCCGGCCTGGTCGTAGAGCCGCCGGCGGTTGGCGAGCCCGGTGAGCGGATCGTGGCTCGCGGCGTGTGCGTTCTCCGCGGCGATGCGCGCCAGCTCGGCATATGCCTGGGCGTTGCGGATGGCCGTGCAGACCGCGGACGCGAAGGTGCGCAGTTTGTACTGCTCGACCTCGGTGAGGCGGACCGCGCCGCCGAACGAGAGCCGCAGCACGCCGACCCGTATCCCGCCGTCGTGCGGGTCCAGGCCGACAGCGATCTCGTCGGCGCGGGAGGGTGCCGCCACCAGCGGACCGTCGGCGAGGACCCGGGAGTCGGTGGCTCTGACGGTGCGGTCGGCGCCGCCGGCGCTGAGGTCGATCGCCGCCTCGACCGCGGAGAAGATCTGCGCCGCGCGGGTGGTCGCCGAGTGCAGCACCTGCGTGAGGTCGACGGCGTTCAGCTCGTCCGTCGCCTTGGCCAGGCGCTGCCACGACTCGCGTTCCTCGCGTGTGCCCGTGCTGCGGGACTGCCACAGGTGCATGCAAGCCACAACGAGTGGGACGACCAGGAGGAGCAGGTAGTTGGCTCCGCTGGTCAGCAGGATGACCACCAGCAGGCAGGCGATCAGCCGACAGAGGTAACCGACGATCTTGATGCCGAGGTTGTGCAGCGCGATCTGCCGGGCCGGGGACCGGGTGCTCGTCGCGACCACCGGCACGAACGCCAGATGGTCGACCACGATGATCGCGCACAGCCCGAGGACGGTCGGGATGATCGCCATGGGCGGGTGGTTCAGGTCCGGCCGGATGCCCAGGAGCAGGAAGACCGTTGCCGCGGCGCTCGCGGTGAGCGCCTCCTTGGCGATCGAGAACACCGTCTTGATCGGGTCGGACCAGACCAGGATCTTGTGGATCGTGACGCCGACGACCGCACACAGCACGACCCACGGGGCCGGGACCAGGACCAGGCCGATCAGCACGGGAAGCTCGCTCCACGTGAACCGGTCCAGACTGGACCGGATCCGCACCTGTGTCCGCACCCTGTTCGACAGGACGACGGCGGTGCAGAGGGCCGCCAGCACGAGCGGCCGGGGCGTGGGGTGCGCGCTGCCGACGCCGTGGGCGGCGATCGCCGCGGCCGATCCGAGCCCGAACACGACGACGAGACCGACTAGCAGCCGGAGCTGCCGATCGGTCGCGTTGTCGTCACCTGTCGCAGTCATAGTTTCCTGATCGCCGAGCGCGACGGAGTCGTCGCTCAAAGCTCAAGGTTATTCATGCGCGCCTCTGCGCGCACCTACCACTCAGCCCCACTCAAGCCCGCGCATGTCTTTCCTCCTGCCCTGAGGTCTGTCGACCTGCTGCCAACTGGGTGTCTGTCGCGACAGGACAGACGTTAGGGCGTAAGAGGTGTCGGTTTCCAGTGAATCGTGTCGGTATGCGCAGGATGCGAGAATCGGGCGAAGATCGGTTACGTACAGTTTCTGAATGGAAACTCAATGCAATTGAGAATGCCCCACCGAAAATTGTTCCCGTTGCAGCGCACGTCTCTGAGCAGTGCTGGAAGCATGACCGCCGCTTGAGAACAAAGTGTGAAGGCAATACGGCGCAGATGCGAACGCGGCAACCTTAAGGGCTCTATAAGCTCCCGGTATGCCCCAGGAATTCCAGCTCACTCACGTCGATGAAGCGGGTGCCGCGCGCATGGTCGACGTGTCGGCCAAGGAGGTGAGCGCCCGCCGTGCTGTTGCCGCCGGTCACGTGCGCACCACCGCCGAAGTCATCAACCTCCTGCGCCGCGACGGCCTGCCCAAGGGCGACGCCCTCGCGGTGGCCCGGCTCGCGGGCATCATGGGCGCCAAGCGCACCCCCGATCTGATTCCGCTCTGTCACCCGATCGGGCTGCACGGTGTCACCGTGGAGCTGGTGCCGGGCGAGGACACGGTCGAGATCACCGCGACCACCAAGACCGCGGACCGGACCGGCGTGGAGATGGAGGCGCTCACCGCGGTCGCCACCGCCGGCCTGGCGATGATCGACATGATCAAGGCGGTGGACCCGGCCGCGAGCCTGGAAGCGGTCCGCGTGTTGCAAAAACAGGGCGGAAAGACCGGGGATTGGGTACGACCGGAGCACCGCTCGTGAAAGCCCGAGTGATCGTCGCCTCCAACCGAGCGGCGGCCGGTGTCTACGCGGACACCAGCGGCCCGCGCCTCGTCGCCGGGCTGCGTGAACTCGGGTGTGAGGTGGACGAGCCGGTTGTCGTACCGGACGGGGACCCGGTGACCGAGGCACTGCGATCGGCCGTCGCTGACGGGATCGACGTGGTGCTGACCAGCGGCGGGACGGGTGTCACCCCGACCGATCGGACCCCGGAGGCGACCCGGGGACTGCTCGACTTCGAGGTTCCGGGCATCGCTGAGGCGATTCGCGCGTACAGCCGGGATCGCGTACCGGCGGCGGCGCTCTCCCGCGGGCTGGCCGGGGTGGCCGGGCGCACGCTCATCGTGAACCTGCCCGGGTCCACCGGTGGGGCCAAGGACGGGCTCGCCGTACTCGGGCCGCTGCTGGCGCACACGGTGGACCAGATCCGCGGGGGAGATCACTGAACGGTACGGCGATAGGCTTCGACGGTGACCGAGTTGAGCCCAGCCGACTGGGAACTGGCGCGCACCCTGGCGTACCGGGCGGGACAAGAGGCGGCGGGTGGCACCGAGGAGGTTCCGCTCGCTGACGCGGACGGCCGGACCCTCACCGAGCCCCTGCGCGCCCTCACCGACCTGCCCGCGTTTCCCACCTCCAGCATCGACGGGTGGGCCGTGCGCGGTACCGGGCCGTGGCGCCGGGTGGGCCGCGTCCTGGCCGGCGGCACACCACCGCCGCTGACCGAGGACGGCACGTGCGTGGAGATCGCCACCGGCGCGATGGTGCCGGAGGGTGCCGCGGCGCTGATCCGCGTCGAGGAGTCGGCCACCGGCACCGACGGCCTGGTCTCCGGCGAGCCCCGGGCGACACCCGAGTGGCGCCTGCCGGGCGAGGAGGCCCACCGCGGCGAGGAACTGCTGCCGGCCGGGACCGCCGTCGACCCCGCGGTCATCGGCGTGGCGGCCACCTGCGGCTACGAGACTTTGACCGTACGGCGAACGCCGCGCGCCGCCCTCCTGGTCTTCGGCGACGAGCTCCTGACCGAGGGACCTCCCGGAGCGGGGCGGGTCCGCGACTCGCTCGGTCCGCAGGTCCCCGGATGGCTCCGCCGCTACGGCGCGACTGTGGAGAGCGTCACCGGGCCGGTGAAGGACACGCTGGTCGCACACGTCGACGCGCTCCGTACCGCGCTGGAGACCGCCGACCTGGTCTGCACGACCGGCGGCACCATGCACGGACCGGTCGACCATCTGCACCCGGCACTCGCCGAGCTCGGCGCCGAATATCTCGTCAACACCGTTGCCGTCCGGCCGGGTTTTCCCATGCTGCTGGCCCGGGTTCCGGGCGCTGCCGGGCGGCCCCGGTTCGTGGCGGGGCTGCCGGGTAATCCGCAGTCGGCGGTGATCGCGCTGGTGACGCTTGTCGCGCCGCTGCTGGCGGGGTTGTGCGGGCGTTCGCTGCCGCCGCTGCCTGAGGTCGAGGTGACGGTGGGGGTGCCGGGGCGGGGTGGGTTCACGCATCTGGCTCTCGCGGCCCTCGACCCGGCCGGGCGCATCGCGACGCCGGTCGGGCATGTCGGATCGGCGATGCTACGCGGGCTGGCCAACTCGCACGGGTTCGTCGTGGTGCGGCCGGGCAGTGTGGCTGTGCCCGGTGATGTGGTTCCGTTCCTGCCTCTTCCGCTACTTCCCGGGGAGCGCCCGTGACATCCGCTGCTGATCTGCCCGTCTCTGTGGGGCCCGGTGTGGTGGCTCGGGTCGAGGTGGTCGACGAACACCTCGATTTGGCTGCCCACGAGGCTGCGGTGGCCGACCCACGCGCGGGGGCGGTCGTCTCGTTCCAGGGTGTGGTCCGCGATCATGATCATGGGCGTGGGGTGACGCTGCTCGAATACGAGGGGCATCCGAGCGCTGCCGCGGTGCTGCGTGAGGTGGCTGAGGAGATCGCCGCTGATCCGGCCGTTTACTCGGTGGCCGTGTCGCACCGGATCGGGACGCTCCAGATTGGTGATGTGGCTCTGGTGGCGTCGGTCAGCACGGCGCATCGGGCGGCGGCGTTTGCGGCTTGTGCCCGGCTTGTCGACGAGGCCAAGGCGCGGCTGCCGATCTGGAAGCGCCAGGTCTTCAGGGACGGCAGCGACGAGTGGGTCAACTGCCCGTAGGCGGCGCTGATTCGTCGCACAGGTCCGCTCGCTGCCATCCCCACGGCGCTGGCGATTGAGCGGCGTCGGCGGGTGGGGTCAGCCGCCGCGGGGGACGGGGATGGCGGCGCGTTTGCGGGTGGGGCGGGGCACGGGGATGGCGGGTGCGCTGCCGTGGCGCCAGGGGAGGGCGTTGACCAGCAGGATCAGCGCGAAGGCCGTGCCGTTCCAGGTGAAGGACGACCCGGGTCCGGCGATCAGTAAGCCGTAGCCGAGCAGGGCGGCGAGGGCGAACCCGGCGCCGGCGTAGCGCGCTGAGCGGGGCAGCCGGGTGCCCAGCCTGCGGCGCATGGCGGCGTCGGCCAGGATCAGGACCGCGGGTACCAGCCAGACGGCTTCGGCGGGACCGGTCACCGGGCCGGCCACCGCGGCGGTCAGGCCCACCAGGGTGAACGCGGCTATCTCGTCGCCGTCGGCGTGGGCCGAGCGGGCCCGGATCAGGCCGACCGCCAGCAGCAGGGTGCCGAAGGAGAGCCAGACCAGTACCGGTGGGGCGGAGTAGCCGTACAGGCGGGCGAGCAGGCCGGCCAGGGACTGGTTGCCGGGGTCGCTTATCGGTGCGGTGCGGTCGAGTTCCCAGAGGGCTGTGCCGTACCAGGTCAAGGTCTCGTCGGGGGCGATGAGCAGGACACCGAGGGTCACTGTGGCGGCGGTGACGAGGGCGGTGACGGCGGCCCGTCGCTGGCGGGTGATCAGCAGGTAGACGATGAACAGCACCGGAGCGGCGGAGAGCGCGGTGGCCAGGCCGGTGCCGATGCCGGCCCAGGTGCCGGTGGCCCAGACGCGGCGCAGGCGTGCACCGGTGGAGCGGTCCCGAATGGGCTGGGCGGCGGTGCGCCCGGGCCACCAGGTGGCGCGGCTGCGGGCCCAGGCGGCTCGGCGTAACGCCACCAGGTCGGCCACGACGAGGCCGAAGAGCAGCAGGTCGGGGCGGCCCAGGCCGATCGTGGCGCGAACCGGAGTGGTCAACAGGGCCAGCGCGGCGACGACGAGGACGACGGTGGTGCGGCGGTGGCCGTAACGGCGGGCGACCGGGCCGGCGAGGACGACCGTCGCCAACAGGAGCGCGGCCATGCCGGCGAGAGCCAGCAGCCAGCCGGCGACCTCGAGTGGCAGCAGGGTCAGGGGCGCCAGCAGCAGAGCGAGGGCCGGCGACAGCGCGGCGCCAGTCTGGCTTCCGGGCATGCGGTACGCGTAGAGGCTGCCGCCGTCGAATCGGTCACGGATCGCCTCGAATTCGATGGTCAGAGCGCTCAGCCCGTACCGTTGAATGCAGAAGTTGATCATCCAGATCGTGCCCAGGCAGCCCAGAGCGACCACCGCTGACCTCGTGCGCGCAGCGCGGCGCACGCGTCTCTCGATTTCCGGCATGGCGCGACCCCCGTCTCGTCCCCGGGCACGGCACGGACTGTCGCTCAGCCCGCCCGGCACGCACAGGGCGAGCGGACGGGGTGGCGGGCAGGTCGTAAGCCGGGCGGAAGCGAGCTTAGAAGGCGCAGACCGACCGCGCGGCCCCTCGTCCGCTTTAACGCAAAGGCCGCTTATAGGTTGTTATCCGGTCAAACCCGACAGGATGACCCGCACTGAAGGTCCGCACAAGAAAACGCCGGGAAGTACGGTGCGGTGAGCTGCGAAGGGGAGAGAAACGCGGGGCACGCTGCCGGGGCGCGCCGCAGCGCGCCTCGCGGATGGCGGTGGGTCAGCCGGGCAGCTTGCGGGCGGTCGCGGCAGAGAGCGCCGCGATCTTCGCTTCGCGTTTGGCGGTACGGACGGCGCGCCGCACCGATCGCTGCGACCGATCCACGGACCGGCTCAGCGAGCGCTGGCTCCGGTCCACCGCGTGGGTGGTCCGGTAACGCAGGCTCGGCCGGCCCTCGGTGTCCGCGGCGGCGAGCAGCAGCCCGCCGAGCAGGCCCAGGTTCTTCAGGAACTGGATCTGCTGGTTGGCCCGGTCCTCCTTGGGCGCCGCCCAGAACGGGTGACCCGCCCAGGTGGTCGGGATCAACCCGGCCGCCAGCACCGCGGCGGCCGGCCGGGTGAACCGTCCGGTGGCCAGCGCGAGCCCGGCGACCACGTCGCTCGCGGCTTTCACCCGGATCAGCGTTTCGGGGTCGGTGGGCAGGCGCGGGTCGGCCTTCTCCAGCAGGGGTCCCACCCGGTCGGTGACCCGCCGGGCCGCTTCGACACGCCCGTCGCCGGGGTGCATCAGCACGCGGACCCCGCTGATCACGAAGATCGAGGCGAGCATGGCTCGGGCTGCGGTGCGTACGGGCTTCATGAACTTCGTTATACCCGCAGTCGCCGACTCATACCGGTTGCGTTCTCAGGTAACGGCCGAAGTGCGGGACGGTGAACGCGACGGTTCCCCGCTCCCCGGAGTAGATGAGTCCTTTTTTGATCAGAGCGTCCCGGGCCGGGGAGAGGCTCGCCGGCTTACGGCCGAGCGAGATGGCGATCTCCGAGGTCGGCACCGCGGCGTCCATGTCGTTGCCCGGGTCGTTGGAGAGCGCCGCCATGGCCCTCATGTACTCCCGCTCGGCCGGTGTGGCCCGCTCGAACCGGGAGCCGAAGAAGCCGACCGCCAGCTCACCCTCCGCCTCGGGCGCCGCGACCTGGACGTCGTTCGCGGTGATCGGCGTCTGCGGCGCGTGGTCCCAGGTGGCTTTCCCGTACGCCTGGACGAAGTACGGATAGCCGCCCGACTTCTCGTAGAGCAGGTCCAGCGCCTCCTGGTCGTACTCGACGCCCTCCCGCTCGGCCGGGATGCCGAGTGCCAGGTCGGCGGCGTCCCGGTCGAGCCGGTCGATCCGCTGGTACCGGAAGAGGCGCTCCGAATAGGACTTGGCCGCGGACAGCACCGCCGGCAGGTGCGGAAGCCCGGCGCCGACGACGATCAGCGGCGCGCCGAGCTGGGACAACTCGTGGCACGCCGCGCAGAGCGCCGACACGTCGGTGGCGCTGAGGTCCTGCATCTCGTCGATGAAGAGCGCGATCCCGGTGCCCACGTCGGTGGCGAGGGAGGCGGCGTCGGTGAAGAGCTCGACCAGGTCGATCTCGATGTCGCCGGAGTCGGCACGGCCACGGGCGGGCGGGACGTCGATGCCGGGGGCCCAGCGATCCCGGAGCTTCGCGTTGGCGTCGTTGGCGCGCAACGCGAACGCCTTGAGCACCGCGAGCACGTCGTCGACCCGCTCCAGATCACGGTGGTGCGGCGCCAGCTCGCGGATGGCCATGTGCAGGGCGCCGGAGACCGGGCGGCGCAGCGACTGGTCGGGCCGGGCCTCGATCTTGCCGGTGCCCCAGAGCCGGCCGATGGCTGCCGAGCGCAGGGTGTTGAGCAGCACCGTCTTGCCGACGCCCCGCAAGCCGGTGAGCACCAGGCTGCGTTCGGGCCGGCCGCGGGCGACCCGCTCCAGGACGACGTCGAAGGCGTCCAGCTCGCGGTTGCGGCCGGCCAGCTCGGGTGGGCGCTGACCGGCGCCGGGAGCGTACGGGTTCCGCACCGGATCCATGGCGTAGCACAGTATCGGGCCGTCTAGCGTCAACGCTAGAGTTCCCACGATATATCCCTCTATGGCTGTCTAGCTCCTGGGCTAGATATTGCTAGACGGGCCCATACTCTTTGAGGCAAAGCACGAAGTCGACGTCGTCGTACTCGGTGTCGTAGTAGTACCACTTGGTGTAGCCGGTCACCTTGGCACACTTGCCCATGGCGTCCTTCTCACCGGTGGTCCGCCCGTCGATGCGCTTCAGCACCTCGAAGGTGTTCGCCGCGCACACCACGATGCGCAGCTTCGGCTCGACGTTGTTGCCCTCGTTGCGGACGCACTGGCCCTTGACGGCGAAACGGGCGTCCTCGCTGGCCTGCGGGCGGGGGGCGATGACGGCGGCGGTGGTGGGCGCGGTGACGGGTGGAGTCGGTTCCTCCTCGCGTCCGAAGACGAACCAGGCGGTGGTGGCCAGGCCGCCGCCGATCAGCACGCTGAGCACGGCGACCAGGGCACCCATGGCGAAACCGCGCCGGGCCGGCTGCGGGGACGAGCCCCACGACGGAGGGGCGGCCGGGGCGGCCGGGGCAGCCTGTGCGTATGGCTGGTGCGGGATCTGCGCGGGCGGCGGGCTCCAGGACGATTCGTGACCGCCCCACGGATCGGACGGTTCCGAATACGGCTCCTCGGGGCTCCCACCCGGCCACGGCTGACCGGAGTGCGGCCCGTTCTGCGACATCGGGGGTCCCTCCAGAAGCGGTCTTCGCTGCGTGCCACGGTATCGTGCGGGCCCGAATCAGGCGGTGCCGGAATCGCGGGTACAGGGCGGACGAAACCGTACCCCTGTCGGCAACCCGATCCCCGTACCGCCCTGCGAGGCGTTACGTTCCACGATCGTGTCGGCACAGTTGGTGATCATGGCGGTCGTGTTCGGTGGGTCCACCGCTGCGTTCCTGCCCCTTCTGGTCTCCCGGTGGGCGGTCGCCTACGGGAGACCGGCCCGCGTCGTGTGCGAGGGGTGCGGGCAGGCGTTTTCGGGGTGGGTTCGGGCCGGCCGGGCCTGCCGATGCGCGGGCTGGATCGGCCCGGTGGTGACATCCGGAGTAGTGGCCGGGCTGCTCGCGGCTCGTCTCGGTCCGGTTCCACGACTTCCGGTGCTGCTCGTCGCGGCGGTCCTCGGTACCCTGCTGGCATTGATCGACATGAGGTGTCTCCGCCTGCCCGATCCGTTGGTGGCGACCCTGGCGATCGTCGGTGGAGCGCCGCTCGCGGTGCTGCGGACGAGCGAGCTCGGGACTGCCCTCGTGGCGGGGGCGGTTGTCGGGATCGGGTATCTGACGATCGCGCTGCTGCCGGGGCGAGGGCTCGGGCTCGGCGACGTGAAGCTGGGTGCGGTCCTGGCGCTGCTGCTGGGGTTCGGCGGGTGGCCGGCGGTGGCGATGGGTTTCGGTGCCGCACATCTGATCAACGGGGTGGTGGCCGGGTGGCTGCTGATCAGCGGGCGGGCGCGCGCCGGACAGGGTGTTCCGTTCGGACCGGCACTGCTGTGCGGAGCGCTGGTGGGCGTGCTTACAGCAGCCTGAGCTGGCGGTCCTTCGGCCGCGCCGGTGTCGCCTCGCCCAACCGCTCGAACAGCCCGGAATCGATCACGTCGAGGAACGGCGTGGGCGACTGCTCCCGCTCGCTCCCGTGCCGTGACCGCTTCGCCGAGTGGCTGACGTAGAGCCGGTCCTGGGCCCGGGTCAGGCCCACGAAGAACAGCCGGCGCTCCTCGGCGATCTCGTCGTCGGTCGGGGTCGAGCCCGGCCAGCGCAGCGGCAGCAGACCGTCCTCGCAGCCGACCAGGAAGACGACCGGGAACTCCAGGCCCTTGGCGGCGTGCAGGGTGAGCAGGTTGACCGCCTCGGCGCGCGGGTCCAGGGCGTCCACCTCGGCGCCGGTGTCGAGCTGCTGGAGGAAGAGGGGCAGGTCGTCGCCGACCCGCTCGGCCAGCGGCGTCAGAAGGTCGGCGGCCGACCAGATGTCCTCGGGGCTGATCTGGTCACCGTCGAGTGTCGGTGCCGCGTACCGCTGCGCCAGCACCTGTGCCGCGAGTTTGACGCGCGCCGCGAGCGATCCGCCGGGCCCGCCCGCGTGCCGCAGCTCGCGCGCGATCACCTGGACCCCCGCCCGGTCGCGGAGCCGGTTGTGCGAGCGCTTCTGCACCGGGATGCCGGCCCGGGAGAGCGCCTCGACGATCGGACCGGACTGCGCATCAGTGCGGTACAGCACAGCGATGTCCGAAAATGACAAGTTGGCGACGGCGGTGGCACGGGAGTCGACGCGTCCCGAGTCGAGGGATCGGTGTGACAGGCCGCCGACCATCTCGTCGATCGTGCGGACCACGAAGTCGGCCTCGTCGGTGACGCTGCGGGCCGGGTAACGACCCACGAGCGCGGCCTCCGGATCCAGCCGGGCCGGATCCAGCCGGCGGCCGCTGACGAGCGACGACGGCGCGATGGCCTGCACCGCGGCGGCCAGGATCGGCGCCGACGACCGGTAGTTGCGGGTCAGCCGGACCAGCCGGGCGTCCACGAAGTCGGAGTTGAAGCGGAGGAAGTACCGCACGTCGGCACCGCGGAACGAGTAGATCGCCTGATCCGGGTCGCCGATCGCGCACAGGTTGCCGTCGGCGGGACTGAGCAGGCGTAACAGCTCGTACTGGAGTTCGTCGACGTCCTGATACTCGTCCACGAAGATCCACTGCCAGCGCCGCCGGTACTTCTCGACCAGCGCCTGATCGTCGCGTAGCAGCGACACCGGCACGCTGATCAGGTCGTCCAGGTCCACCAGGTCCTGCTGGCGGAGCAGCTTGCGGTACGCCGCGTCGTCGTCGCCCGCCTGCTCCCGGGCCTGCGCCTGCTCCCGCTCGTCGGCGATCCGCCAGCCCGAGCCGAGCCCCGCGGCCTTGGCGTTCTCCTTCAGCACGGTCAGGCCCAGCGAGTGGAACGTGCCGACCGTGATGTCCTCGGCCACGTCACCGAGCAGCGCGTCGAGCCGCTCCTTCAGCTCGGCGGCGGCCCGCCGGGTGAACGTGATCGCGAGGCAGCGTTCCGGGAAGACGCCCAGCTCAGCACAGAGGTACGCGATGCGGTGCGTCAGCGTCCGGGTCTTGCCGGTGCCCGGTCCCGCCACGATCAGCAGCGGCCCGCCCGGCGCCGACGCCGCCACCCGTTGCATGGCGTCGAGGCGGTCCAGCAGCCCGGTGCCGACCTCCTCCATCCCGGCGAGCATCGGCTCGAACGGCTCATGCGGGCTGGGCGGCGGTGCGAGCGGTGGCGGAGCCGGCTTGTCCTTCGCCGGCTTGGCCTTCGGCTTCCCGGGGGCCGGCTCGGCACGCGCTTTCGGCTTCTCCGGCGCCGGAATGTCGAACAGCGTCTCCACCTGGGGGGCACTGTTACGGTTCCGCAGTTCACCGGGGTCGAACAGGGTGATGACGCCGTACTCACCGTCGTAACCGGGAACCCGCCGGACGTCGCCGCGCCGCAGCCGGGTGATCGCCTCGCGTAGTTCGTCGCCGCCGGCCTTGCCGATCTCGTCGACCGGCACCCGGCGCAGAATGTCGAGCTCCGCGCCGAGCGTGGCGACCAGATGGTTGAGCTGGGCCGCGACGGTCTTCGACTTCGGGCCGACACCGTGGATCTCGCCGAGGATCTCGTGCAGCTGGATCAGGTGCTCGACGTGGTCGTCCTTGTGGAAGCCGGCCGGGCGGTCCGCCAGGTCCTCGACCCGGCTGAGTACGCCGATCGTCAGCGGGCGGCCGCACTCGGGGCAGCGTCCCCCGGCCTCTCGTGATCGGGACGGCTCCCAGTTCACGCCGCAGGCGCGGTGGCCGTCAGCGTGGTACTTACCCTCCTCGGGGAAGAACTCGAGCGTCCCGGCCAGGCCGATGCCGTCCTTGACCGCGTAGTAGTCAGGCGTACCGGTGAAGAGTGTGGCCTCGCGGGCCAGCGCGGCCGGGGAGTGCGCGTCGGAGTTCGAGACCAGGCGATAACGGTCGAGCGAGGAGACCCGCCAGTTCATCTCCGGGTCGGAGGAGAGGCCGGTCTCCACAGCGGTGACGTGGTGGGCCAGGTCGGCGTAGCAGTCGGCGATCGCGTCGAAGCCGGACTTGGAGCCGAGCGCCGAGAACCACGGGGTCCAGATGTGCGCCGGGATGAGATATCCGCCGGCCTCGAGGGTGATCTCGAGCAGGTCCCGGGAGTCCAGGCCGAGGATCGGGCGGCCGTCGGCGGTCAGGTTGCCGATCCGGGCCAGTGCGGTGTTGATCCTGGTCACGGAGGCGAAGTCCGGGGCGTACAGGAGGTGGTGCACCTTGCGGGTGCGGTCGTCCCGCTTGTAGATCGTCGAGATCTCGACGCTGAGCATGAACCGCGCCGGCGTCGTGCCGCTCAGCGATCCCGGCAGCCGCCTGGTCACCGGCTCCTCGTCGGCCAGGCGGAACAGCCCCGGTTCGGCGGGTTCGAGGCTTTCCTTGAGGTGCTCGAACCACGCCGGATGGGTGAAGTCGCCGGTGCCGAGCAGGGCGATTCCCTTGCGCCGCGCCCACCAGGCGAGGTTCGGCAGGGTCAGATCACGGCTGCAGGCTCGCGAAAAGCGCGAGTGAATGTGGAGGTCCGCGACATATGCATCCGCGGTGACCTCCACGCCGAGCATCCTGTCACGGCCGCTGTCGCCGCCACGAGTCGCCACGCTCAAACACACTTACCGATCTTGATGGGTTACTTCGCACGCAGTTCGATGACCGTGACCTGTGGGGGCGCGCCGACCCGCACCGGAGGACCCCAGAATCCCGCGCCGTTGGTCACGTACACCGGCACGCCGTCCACCTTTCCGAAGCCGGAGACTACCGGTTGCTGCAGCTTCACCAGATAGTTGAACGGGGCCATCTGACCGCCGTGCGTGTGGCCGGAAAGTTGGAGATCCACGCCGTAGGGTGCGGCCTGGACCGCGGCCAGCGGCTGGTGCGCCATCAACACGACCGGGCGGTTGCGATCCCGGTCACCGAGCGTCCCGGCGAAGTCCGGCCCGTCGTCGAACTCCTCACCGTTCAGGTCGTTGACACCCGCCAGGTCCAGGCCGTTGATCTCCACACGCTCGTTGCGCAGCGGCCGCATACCGAGCCGGGCCACCTCCTCGACCCACTGCTCGTGGCCCGAGTAGTACTCGTGGTTTCCGGTCACGAAGAAAGTGCCGTTCCGCGACTCGATGCCGGCCAGCGGCGCCGCGAACTCGCCCAGCTCCGCGACACTGCCGTCCACCAGGTCACCGACGACGCAGACCAGGTCGGCGTTCACCGAGTTGATCACTTGGACGATGCGGCGGGCGTGATTGATACCGGTCAGCGGGCCGATGTGGATGTCGGAGACCACGGCGAGGCGTGTGCCGTCCATCGCCCGCGGGAGCTTGGCGAGGGGGATCTGCACGCGGTCGATCTGCGGGGCGCTAGTTGCGGTCCGGACGCCGTACCCGGTCACGCCCGCGGCTGTCAGGCCCGCGAAGATCGCGGCGCCGCGCGCCAGTAGCAGTCGCCGGTCGATGCCTTCCGGTTCGTCGCCCTTTTCGTCGGGTTTTCCGTCGGGTTTTCCGCCGGGTTTTTCAACGGCGACGCCTCCGTCGGCCTTGTCCGTCGGGCCGGCGCCGGCCCTGTCCGCCGGCCCGGCTGGTGACGGCGCGGTCTCGGTCGCGCCGCTTGCGCTCACTGCGCTGACCGGCTGCAACTCGGCCTCGCCGGTGCCGCTCGCTGTTTCCGTTGTGGCTTTTTCCGTACGGGAACCGCGCACCCACAGCAATTTGACGGCCAGTCGCGGGATCTCCAGAGCGACAAGTGTCACGAGGAGGTAGAACATGACCGCGATCCACAGGTATCCCGGCCAGGAGAGCCACTTGAAGTAACCGGCGCGAACCCCGATCAGCGTCAGCGGCACCAGCACACCCAGCACCACGATCAGCGCTGTGCCCGCGTTGCGCCCTCGACCCGGGCGGAGGGTGTCACGCACCAGTCGCTTCCACAGGTACAGGTGGATCAAGCCGATGACCAGCAGGATCACCGCGACGAAGCCTAACAAGAACCCTCCCCAGACGGCCCGGTCGGCCGAGCGCGCATCAGCTTGCCGCACCAAGTGTCCCCGACCCGATGCGGACTTCCCCGCAGTGCCTCTCAGCCCCGTCTCAGCATCGATGTGCAGTCCTACGATGCCGGCGGCCCCTCAAGTCTCCCGCCCGGCCCCTCGCTGGGTCCCGCGCTTCCGGATAGCCACCCGCCCGCTCCCGGCTGGCTGTGGGTGCCGCGTCATGGGCATTGAGACGGCACTGGGAGCTAGCCAGGGGTTGGGTGGCTCTGGGCGGGGTGGGGAGGATCAGCCGCCGGCGAACGGGGGGAGGATGTCGACGGTTGCAGTGGGGGGTAGAGGGGCTTGGCGGTCGTGGCGGGTCAGGCCGTCCACCAGGAAGCTGGCGGCCTTCATCACCAGGCCGAGTCGTTCGCCGTGGCGGGTGGCCAGGAGTTGGGTGAGTTCGTCGAGGGTTGCGGCGTCGACGGTTTCGGAGGAGGTGCCGCCGGCGGCGGCGCGGGCGCCGGCGAAGTAGCGGACTGTGGGCACCGGTCAGCCTCCGATGGCGGACATGGGGCGGGCGGGCTGGAGGAAGCTCGGGTCGTCGATGCCGTGCCCGGCGCGTTTGCCCCACATGGCTACCCGCCAGGCGGCGGCGATCTCGGCGTCTGATGCGTTGTCGCGGAGGAGTTTGCGCAGGTCGCTCTCGTCGGTGGCGAAGAGGCAGTTGCGGATCTGGCCGTCGGCGGTGAGGCGGGTCCGGTCGCAGTCGCCGCAGAACGGGCGGGTCACGCTGGCGATCACGCCGACCCGGGCGGGTTCGCCGGCGGCGTCGACGTGTCCGGGGACCAGCCAGGTCTCGGCCGGCGCTGTTCCACGTGAAACATCGTCGGGCTGTAGGCCGAAGGGTTCGAGGGCGGCGAGGATCTCCTGGGCGGTGATCATCTCGTGCCGGTCCCACTGGTGCTGGGCGTCGAGCGGCATCTGCTCGATGAAGCGCAGTTGATAACCGTGGTCGAGGGCGAACTGGAGCAGGGCCGGAGCCTCATCGTCGTTGACCCCGCGCATCAGGACGGTATTGATCTTCACGGGAGTCAGCCCCGCGGCGACAGCCGCTTCGAGTCCGGTGAGCACGTCCGCGTGCCGGTCACGGCGGGTGAGGGTGTGGAACCGGGCCGGGTCCAGGGTGTCGAGCGAGACGTTCACCCGATCGAGGCCGGCGTCACGGAGCGGCACCGCGATCCGGTCGAGCCCGATGCCGTTCGTGGTGACGGAGAGCCGTGGGCGCGGGTTGAGGCGGGCGGCCTCGGTCACGATGCCGACCAGACCGCGACGGATCAGCGGCTCACCGCCGGTGAATCGAACCTCGGTCACGCCCAGGTCCTCGACGGCGATCCGGACGAGCCTGCTGACCTCGGCGTCGGTGAGCTGCTGGGGCTGCGGCATCCAGGCCAGCCCTTCGGCGGGCATGCAGTAGGTACAGCGCAGATTGCACCGATCGGTCAGCGAGACGCGCAGATCGGTGGCGACGCGGCCGAAACGATCGGCGAGCACCGTCACCGCCGCCACCGCACGGTGTTGCCTGATCCCTGGAAGAGGCTCACGCATCGAATCTAGCCGCTCGCGCCCCGCAGCGCCGTTACGCATATCGCCCTGTGGACTCTCAGGGCCAGCCCCGCGGACTCTCAGGGCCAGCCCCGCGGACTTCCAGGGCCAGCCCCGCGGACTTCCAGGGCCGGCCCGTGAACTCCCAGGGCAGGCGGTCAGGCTCGGCGGAGGGCGTCGGCCGCCGCGCGTACCGCGCCGCGATATGCACTACCGAAGGCCGCTGTGTGCACGAGCAGGAGGTGCAACTGATGCAGAGGCAGGCGTACGGGCCACCCGTCCGCCAATGGCCATACCTCCCGATACGAGTCGACGATCACATCGAGATGCGCCACACCGCCGAAGAGAGCGAGCGTGGCCAGGTCGGTCTCCCGATGACCTCCGTGTGCGGCCGGGTCCACGAGCCACCCGCGGCCGTCGGCTCCCCACAGCAGATTCCCCGGCCACAGGTCGCCGTGTATCCGTGCGGGCGGTTCGGTTCCACCGTACGAATCAATGGTCTTGATGATTTCCTCGACCACCGCGACGTCGCCCGCCGAGAGTGCCCCGCGATCGGCTGAGATGGTGAGGTATGGCTGGAGGCGCCGTTCCGCGAACCAGGAACTCCAGCCGCCGGTGGTCGGCGTGTTGTCCAGTGGCAGCGGGCCGATCCAACCGGGCCAGGACGCGCCGAAGGTGTCGGCGCCGGCGCGGTGCAGACCGGCGAGCGCGCGACCGAAGTCCTCAGCGGCCCGGCGTGTCGGCTCACCGGGCTCGACCCACTCCATGGCGATCATCTCGGGGAGGGCGACAAGCACCTCGGGCACCGGGATCGTGCCCGCCTCGCGGAGCCAGGCCAGCCCGGCGGCCTCCGTGGCGAACAGCCCGTCAGGCGCGGGACCGGACGGCCAGGTCTTGGCGAACAGGGACGTTCCGTCGTCGAGGGTCAGCCTGCTGGCGGTGCAGACGCCACCGCCCACCGGAGTCTCGCGGATTCGCTGGTGGGTGAGAAATGTCGGTAGGTGCTGGGGGTGCGTGCGCAGGTACGCCAGGTCCACTCGGTTATCTTCCGCTTCTCGTGACGGACGTCCCAATTCAGAGGCAAGATGTCGGCATGACCCCTGTGGCTGTGCGTTCGTACCGCCCGAGTGACCACTCCGCGGGCCGTCGTCTGTGGGCCGAGCTGACACGGCAGCACAACGAGATGTACGGCGAACACAGTGACGACGACGGCGATGGTTTCGAGGAGTACCTGACCAGGCTGGATCTCTCCGGCCTGTGGGTCGCCGATCACGCCGACGACGGGGTCATCGGGATCGTCGGGCTGATCATTCGCGGTCGGGCCGGTGAGGTCGACCCGGTCGTGGTCACCATCAGCCACCGGCACAAGGGTGTCGGCCGGCTGCTCCTCCAGCACGTCGCGGCCGAGGCCAAGAAGCGGAACATGACGTCGCTGACCATCTCGCCCGAGTCCCGCAACGTCGAGGCGATCCGCAGCCTGCACGCCGCCGGGTACAACGTCGTCTCCTCGATCGAGCTGACGATGGATCTGGAGCGGCACAACCAGCCGTGGCACGAAGAAGGCCTGCAGCTGCACGAGTTGCCGTTCCGCTCCTAGCAGGGCTTTCTGCAAGCCCGCCTGTGGACGGATCGGCGTGTCGTCCACAGCGGCGAAGTTCGGCACGCGGGCGGGCCTGACCGGCGGCCACGCTGCCCCGCATGACAGCCGACTGTTCCGTCGTCATCCGTACGCCGTCCGAGCTCATCGCCGCCGTGCCGTTCATCATGGGCTACCACCCGGCGGACAGCCTGGCGCTCGTCGGCCTCACGAGGGCCCGGGTCGGCTTCGCGGCCTGCTTCGACCTGCCGCCGCCGGAGTGCGACGACGAAGACCTTCACGAGGGTGCGGCGGAGATCGCCGGGCTCGTCGCCCGCCAGGGGACCGCCGAGATGATGGTCGTCGGCTACGGGCCGCCGCACCGGGTCACCCCGGCGGTGCTGCGACTGGTCCAGGCGTTGCGGCTGGCAGGCGTCCGGGTGCACGACGCGGTGCGGGTCACCGGCGGGCGCTGGTGGTCCTATGTCTGTCAAGATCCGCTCTGCTGTCCGCCGGACGGCACCCCGTGCCTGCCGGGGGACAGCGTGATCGCGGCCGAGGCGACGTTCCGCGGACAGGTCGCCCTGCCCAGCCGCAGTGACCTGAACGCACAGGTGGCCCCGGTCGGCGGCGAGACCCGCGAGGCCATGGTGGCGGCCACCGGACGGGCCCGGAAGAGGTTCACCGAGCTGCTCGCGGACGGTCTGCGGGAGCAGGGCCGGGGTGCCGAGCGGTACGGCCGGCTGATCCGGCGGGCCGGCCGTACCGCGGTTCGCGACGCCGAACGGCGCTATCGTGCCGGCCGGCCTCTCAGCCACGACGACGTCGCGTGGCTCGGTGCGGTGCTGGTTCACAAGGCGGTGCAGGACTACGCGCTCGACCGGACCCATCTCGGCCCGGCCAATGTCGACCGGACCAATGTCGACCGGACCAACGACGAGGAGAAGTGGCGGATCGGGCTCTGGACCGACGTGCTGCGTCGTGTGGAACCGGCCTATGCGGCGGCGCCGGCCTGTCTGCTCAGCTATGCCGCATGGCGTGCCGGGATGGGTGCGCTGGCGCGGATCGCCGTGGACCGGGCCCTGCGCGAGGAGCCGGAGCACCAGCTCGCCGGGCTGCTGCACGAGATCCTCGGGCGGGGCCTCGGTCCACATCTGTTCGAACGGGGCGGCGCACGCCGCCGGCCGAAATGAGCGCGCTGTTCACATCGGGCGCCGCCGGGTCAGGGCCGGGAGGTCTCCTGCTGGACCGTTTCCGCACCGAGATCGGCCGGAGCGGACCGCAGCGCGGCCCCGGGAGTCGGGTTGTCGGCGACCTGCTGCAAGCCGGGCACCCGATCCTCGATCACGAACGAGGCGCGGGTGTGCGCGGCAGCACCCGGCGTCGTCACATAGGGCAGAACCACGAAGTCAGCGGTGAGCGAGTCCCCGGCGATCCGGGTCCGTACGTAACCGCGCTGGTTGTTGTAGAAGCGCAGGTGCGGGTTCCACGCCGCCCAGGGGTGGTTGCCGCCCGGCACGTCCGCGCCGTCGCCGCCGGAGGTGATCGACGAGCAGACCAGCTCGGTGCCGACCGTCCTGGAGGCCGGATCGTCGTAGTCGAGCTTGAGATCGTCGGCCCAGTGCGCGTGCACATCGCCGGTGAGCACCACCGGGTTGCGGACGCCGGCATCCACCCAGCCGCGGGTGATCCGGTCACGCGACGCCTGGTACCCGTCCCACGAGTCCATGCTGAGCACCTTCTGCGGGCCGGAGTTGTTGTCCCGCTGCCCGAAGAAGACCTGCTGCCCGAGGATGTCCCAACGGGCCGTGGACCGATGGAAACCGTCGAGCAGCCACGCCTCCTGCTCGGACCCGGTGATGCTGCGTGCCGGGTCGTAGGCGGCCGGGCAGTCCCGGTAACCGTCACCGCAGCCCTGGTCGTCCCGGAACTGACGGGTGTCGAGCAGGTGGAACGTGGCCAGCCGGCCCCAGTGCAGCCGCCGGTAGAGCTGCATGTCGATGCCCCTCGGGATCGAGGTGCGTCGCAGCGGCATGTTCTCGTAGTACGCCTGGAACGCCGCAGCCCGCCGGACCAGGAAATCCGGGTCGGGCTGCTCGGGCGTCTCGTCGGCCCAGTTGTTCTCGATCTCGTGGTCGTCCCACACGACTGCCCACGGCGCGACGGCGTGCGCCGCCTGCAGATCCGGATCGCTCTTGTACTGCGCGTGCCGCTGCCGGTAGTTCGCCAGCGTCACGGTCTCCGGTCCCTGGTGGTCGCGAGGGTTGCCGCCCGGGATGTTGTACGTGTCAGGCGCGTATTCGTACTGGTAGTCACCGAGGTGCAGGATCAGCTCCGGCTCGTCCTCGGCAAGCCTGCGGTAGGCGGTGAAGTAACCGTGCTCGAACTGGGAGCAGGAGACGAAGGCCATCGACAGGGTCCCGCCCCGCTCCCAGCGCGGCGGCGAGGTGCGGGTCCGGCCCACCGGCGAGGTGTACCGCTCGGCGTGGAAGCGGTAGAAGAACTCGCGGCCCGCGGACAGGCCGTTCAGCTCCACGTGGACGCTGTGCCCTCGTTCGGGCCGGGCGGTGACCGCACCACGGCGTACCACCCTGCGGAACCGCTCGTCGGCGGCGAGTTCCCAGGTCACCCGCACGCTCCGGTCCGGCATGCCGCCGAGGCCGTCCTCGGCGAGCGGGCTGGTGGCCAGCCGGGTCCACAGCACGAAGCCGTCCGGATCCGGGTCGCCGGACGCGACACCGAGCGTGAACGGAGAGGATTTCAGCGGACCCCGATAGGGCGTCGCGGCGGCGGAAAGGGGCCAGATCGTGGTCGATGCGGCGGCTCCGGCCGCGGAACTCAGCAGCAGGGTGCGTCGTGAGATCGGCATGCGTCGCAGCCTGGAGCTCATGGATGAAAGTGAATGGGTCAGCGGGTGACCACCGCGGGAATCTCATGTGGTCAGAGCGTGACGCGCTGCTGCCCGGTGTAGACGTTCATGCGCGGTTCACGGAGGAAGCCGACAAGGGTCATCCCGGACTCCTCCGCCAGCTCCACCGCGAGCGTGCTCGGGGCGGACACCGCGGCGAGCAGCGGCAACCCGGCCATCCAGGCCTTCTGCGTCAGCTCGAAACTGGCCCGGCCGGAGACGAGAAGCACGTGACCGGCGAGCGGCAACCGGTTCTCGCGCAGCGCCCAGCCCAGCACCTTGTCGACAGCGTTGTGCCGTCCCACGTCCTCCCGCAGCGCCAGCAGGTCGCCGGTGGCGGTGAAGAGACCCGCCGCGTGCAGGCCACCGGTCCGGTCGAAGGTGCGCTGCCGGGCACGGAGCTTCGCCGGCAACCCGGCGAGGATCTGTGCGGGGACCTCCATCGGGTCCGTGGTGATGTCGAACGGCGACCTCGTCCGGACCGCGTCGATGCTCGCCTTGCCGCAGACACCGCACGAACTGGTGGTGTAGAAGTTCCGGCTCGGATCGGTGACCGGGGGCGGGACGGCGGGGTCGAGCACGATGTCGACCACGTTGTAGGTGTTCGGCGCGTCCGTCCCGGCACAGAGTTGCGCCGTCACGACGTCGTCCGGCTTGCCGATCACGCCCTCGCCGAGCAGGAAACCCATGGCCAGGTCGATGTCGTGACCGGGCGTGCGCATGGTGACGGCGAGCGGCTGCTTGCGGATCCGGATCTCCAGCGGCTCCTCGGCGGCGAGCTCGTCGGGGCGGCGCCGGGCCGACGGCGTGGCACCGAGGTCGATGCTGACCACTGTGCGACGGGTCATGTTCCGGGCCATGAAGCGAGCCTACGACCCTCGGACGCGGGCAGCGCGGTCACGCTCGGCGCGGGCTCGGGATACGGTACTCACGTGGGGGGATTTGCGGCGGTGGTCCTGGCCGGCGGTGCGGCGCGGCGAATGGGTGGTGCGGACAAACCGACCCTCCCGGTCGGCGGCCAGTCGATGCTGACCCGAGTTCTCGCGGCGGTGCACGATGCCGACCCCCGCGTGGTGGTCGGGCGAGTGCCCCCTGAGCTGCCCGTTCCGGTGCATGTGACACGTGAGGAGCCGCCCGGCGGTGGCCCGGTGGCGGCAGCCGCGGCGGGCCTGGCCCTGGTGCCGGAGACGGTGGCGTTCACCGCTCTGCTCGCGGCAGACCTGCCTCTGCTCACCGGTGAGGCGATCGACGTGCTGCGGCTGACCATGGAGTCGGCGCCGATGGAGGGCGCGGTCTATCGGGATGCTGAGGGGCATCTGCAGGTTTTGTGCGGGGTTTGGCGTACCAGGGCGTTGCGTGCGGCGCTCGACCGGCTGGCTGAGGAACGGGGCAGCCTGCACGGCGCGTCGGTCCGGGAGCTGCTGGCCAACCTGCGGATCGCCGAGGTCTCGTGGCGGCGGCCCGGGCCTCCGCCCTGGTTCGACTGCGACACCGACGACGATCTGCGCACGGCCGAGGAGTGGGCGCGATGAGGGCCCGGGGATTCCGTACGGGTGGGGAGCGCACGCGATGACCGAGCTCGACGCGTGGCTCGTTGTGGCCGGGGCGGAACTCGGTGTTTCGCCGGACGAGGTTCCGTCGACGGAGCTGCTCGACGTCGCCCGTGATGTGGCACACAACGTTCTCCGGCCCGGGGCGCCCGTCACCGCGTACCTGATGGGCCTGGCTGTGGGCCGTGGCGCGGACCCCGCCGAAGCCGCCGCGAAGATCCGCGCACTCGCGCTTTCATGGCCGGAGCGTGCCTGAGCCACACCGGGACCGAACCGCTCGATAGGGTGACGGGAACGGAGGTGCGATCATGACGGCAGAAGGTGTCGCGAGCGAAACGTCAGAGAACGTGTTGCTCGACGAACCGACCACGGCTGACCTGCGGGCCAAGGTGACCGAGGCGTGGCGTGAGTTCGCCAGTTCGCTGGCCGGCCTGCTGCCCTCGCTGCAGCCCGGCGGGCACGTCGACCTCACCCTCGACCCGACCGCGTCGGGCACCGGCACCGCGGTCTACTCGGTGAGCATCCGGGTGCTGCCGGAGGGTGTCGTCGAGGCGCTGGCCGTCGGCAACGGTGAGCTTCCGGCGGAGTTCCGGATGAATCGGGCCGCCGTCGCCGACCTGGTCGCGCTCGGCTGGTCGCCGCCCGGTGTTCTCCCCGGCTCGGGAGACTCGTTCGGGCTGCGCTCCTCCCAGGAGAAGGCGGCCCAGCTCGCCACCGTGGTCACCCGCACCCTGCGCGACGTCTACGGCGCACCGCACCCCGCCTTCCTGGTCTACCTGGTGCACGACGAGGACGACGAGCCGATCGACGCCCCGCCGCTGGGGACGGCGCGGCACGAGCCGAGCGTCGAGCACGAGATCGACCTGGACGATCTGGAGGACGACGACGCCCTCGAGGCCGCTCTGGCGACCGTGGGTGAGGACGTCGTCCCGCTGGACGAGCGAGTGCGCACCGTCGTCGCGACCATGTCCAAGACCACCGTCGACCAGCTTCAGGTCGACGCGGACGGCGACATCGGCATCCGGGCCGGCTCCGCGATGGTCTTCGTCCGGGTCCGGGACAACCCGCCCCTGGTCGACGTCCTCTCGCCGATCCTGACCGAGGTCGAGCCGACCGAGCAGCTCTACGTGAAGCTCTCGGAGCTGACCAACCGGATGCCGATCGGCCGGCTCTACTGCGCGCAGGACACCGTCTGGGCCTCGATCCCGGTGTTCGGCCGCAACTTCCAGGCCGTCCACCTCATGCTCGCCGTGCAGGTGATGACCGGTCTCGCCGACGAGCTCGACGACCGCCTGCACGGTGAGTTCGGCGGCAAGCGCTTCTTCGGCGAGGGCGACAAGCCGGCCCCCGCCAAGGAATCCGCCTCCGACGAGCACCGCCCCGGGATGTATCTCTAGCTCGGGTGGGCCCGCCCCGGCCTTGATGGGAAGCGCCGGGCGCGGGGCTGCTCAATCCGGGAGCGCCGGCACCGCGGTCGGCGTCTCCACCAGGCGCGACAGTACGACCATGCTGCGGGTGGACGTCACGAACGGCTCCGCCCGCAGCCGTTCCAGGGCCTGCTCGAGGTGCCCGATGTCCGCGGCCCGCAGATGCACCAGCGCATCCGCCTGCCCGGAAACCGTGTAAGCCCCCACCACCTCGGGATGCCGCCGGGTCGCCACGGTGATCTGTGCAGGGGTGGTGCGGCCCGTGCAGAACAGCTCGACGAACGCCTCGGTCGTCCAGCCCACCGCCGCCGGCTCGATGACCGCGGTGAATCCTTTGATGACCCCACTGGATCGAAGCCTGTCGACACGTCGTTTGACCGCGGGCGCCGACAACGACACCCGCGCGCCGATGTCGGCATACGAAGAGCGGGCGTCGGCCACGAGCAACGCAATGATTCGATGGTCAACGACGTCCATCTGCAACGATTCGCCTCCGAGGAGCAAGATTTATGGCTGTTTGCTGCAACGCAGCCTACCTACCCTTGAACCTCATGAACCACTCCGAGCGCTTGCCGCGAAACAGGACATACCTCATGTGTCCGCCTCAGCATTTCACGGTTGAGTACGCCATCAATCCCTGGATGGACACCACCGTCGCGGTCGACGCGGCCCTGGCGCTCAAGCAGTGGGACGGCCTGCGCGGCATCCTCACCGAACTGGGTCACGTCGTGCACGTGCTCGACCCCAAACCCGGCCTGCCGGACATGGTCTACTCCGCGAACGGTGCCTTCTCCGTCGACGGGACCGTCTACGGGGCCCGCTTCCTGCACCCGCAGCGCGCCGACGAGGCGACCGAGCACCGGGCGTTCTACCTCGCCGGCAACGGGTGGAGTTTCGTCGCTCCGGAGCACGTCAACGAGGGTGAGGGCGACTTCGCGTACCTGCCCGCGGCCTACGGCGGCGTCGTCCTCGCCGGCTATGGCTTCCGCACCGACCCCGCCGCCCACGCCGAGGCGCAGGAGGTGCTGGGCCGCCCGGTCGTCTCCCTCAAGCTTGTCGATCCGGCGTTCTACCACCTGGACACCGCGCTGGCCGCCCTCGACGACCGGCACGTCACGTACTACCCCGGTGCCTTCTCGCCGGCCTCGCAGCGGGTGCTCGCCCAGCTGTTCCCCGACGCTGTGCTGGCCGACCGCGCCGACGCCGAGGCGTTCGGCCTGAACCTGGTCAGCGACGGCCGGCACGTGATCCTCAACACCGAGGCCGTCGCCATGGGTCACAAGCTGCGTGACGCCGGATATCTGCCGGTACACGTCGATCTCTCGGAGCTCAAACGCGGTGGCGGAAGTGTCAAATGTGCCGTAGCCGAACTACGTGCCTGAGCAACGGTGCGCAAAGATGGATCGCATGACCGACGACACCCGCACCACTGAGCACAAGGAAGACGGCTCCGTCATCGTCGTGGGCCCCGACGGCCGGCCGATGGGCACGGTCGAGCAGGACGGCACGCTCACCCCGGAGGAGCCGGGCAACCTCATCGAGCAGCCGGCGAAGGTCATGCGCATCGGCAGCATGATCAAGCAGCTCCTCGAGGAGGTCCGTGCCGCGCCGCTGGACGAGGCGAGCCGCGGCCGGCTGCGGGAGATCCACCAGCGGTCGATCACCGAGCTCGAGGACGGCCTCGCACCGGAGCTTCGCGAGGAGCTGGAACGCCTGTCGCTGCCGTTCGAGGGTGAGACCCCGCCGAGCGAGTCCGAGCTGCGCATCGCTCAGGCCCAGCTGGTCGGCTGGCTGGAGGGCCTGTTTCACGGGATTCAGGCCGCCCTGGTCGCGCAGCAGATGGCCGCCCGCCTCCAGCTCGAGCAGATGCGCGGTGGCGTCCCCGGCCGTCCGGCCCTGCCGATGGGCAACATCCTCCCCGGCCAGCCCGGTCAGGGCGACATCCCCGGCCGCACCGGCCAGTACCTGTAACTCGCCCCACCGCTCAAAGGCCCAGCGCCCGGTCCCGGCGGCGCGCAACACACGTCGCCGGCGGCCAGGCGAGGCGATCCGTGTCGCGTGGAGATGAGCGCGCGGCGGGTGACGGCGGCGCACCGGTGGGCCGAGAGCCGTCGGAGCGTGAGTGGGCAGGTCAGCCCGGCGCGCGCCGGACGGTCTGAGCCACGCGGTTGGCCGCGTTGAGGCGGCGTAACGGGATTGTTGGTTCTGGGGACGTCCGAAACCCGTACAAAAAAGGTTCTAAATCTCGAAAGCCTGCTCCAGATAAACCGCCACCCCGTCCTCGTCATTGCTCAGGGTGACTTCGTCGGCGACAGCGATCACCGCCGGGTGGGCGTTCGCCACAGCGACCGCGCGCCCGGCCCACGTGAGCAGCGGAATGTCGTTGGGCATGTCGCCGAAGGCCAGCACCTGCGAGGCGGGAATGCCCTCCCGCTCGCACAGCCAGGCCAGCCCCGCGGCCTTCGTCACGCCCGCCGCCGAAATCTCCACGAGCGCCGACGAGGACGAGCGCGTCGCCGTGGCGAGATCGCCGAGGGTGCCGCTGACCAGTTCCAGGAACTCGTCGGGATCGGCAGTGGCGGAGCGGGCCAGCAGTTTGACGGCCGGCGCCGCGGTCAGCTCCTCCGGCGAACCGATCACCTGGATGCGGTGATCGTGCTCCCAGCGGATGGTCCAGCTGGACTCGTGCAGGAAGGATCGACCGTCCTCGACCTCGACCGCGAGGGAGATGTCGGGCACGGCTGCGCGCAGGCGCTTGATGACATCGGTCAGCATGTCGACGGGGAGTGACTCGGCGCGCAGGATCCGGTCGGTGTCCGGGTCGTAGATGACCGCACCGTTGGCGCAGATCGCCGGGAGACGCTCCGGCAGCTGATCGTAGAGCTGGTCGAGCCAGCGCAGGGGGCGCCCGGTGACCAGCACGACGGGGACCGGGATCGCGGCGAGGGCGTCGAGGGTGCGTCTGCTGAGCGTGCGCTCGCTGGTGATCAGCGTGCCGTCGATGTCGGTGGCGACCAGCTGGAAGGGTGGCATCACCTCGACAATAGTCGGTCCAGGTAGACAGCCACCCCGTCCTCGTCATTGGTGAGCGTCACAGCGTCGGCGACCGCGAGCAGCTCGGGGTGGGCGTTGGCGACGGCGACGCGGCCCCAGCCGGCCCAGCCGAACATCGGCAGGTCGTTGGGCATGTCACCGAAGACGAGCACGTCGGCGGGATCGACGCCGACCGCCTCGGCGACGACCGCCAGGCCGGTGCCCTTGTCGACGCCGGCCGGGCAGATCTCGACGTAGTCCAGGCCGGCCTGGGTGACGGTCGCGACGTCCGGTGGGACGACCCGGCGGGCGACAGCGAGCAGGTCGTCGACGCCCAGTTCGAAGGAGCGGGCGAACGCCTTGATCACGTCGCCGGTGAGGCATTCGTTGCGCGTCCGCTTTTCGACGACCACCGGGTATCGCCAGGTGGGGTCGTAGTCGCCCCACAGTGGGGAGTCGTCGTGCTCGAGGGCCTCGAACATCACCGACAGCGGACCGGCCACCGACTCCAGCGCGCCGAGCACCCGGCCCAGCATCGGGCCGGGAAGGCGGGACTGACGCAGGTAGCGCGACTCCGCCTGGTCGAGCACCCAGCCGCCCTGTGCCAGCACGAGATAGTCGGCGACCCGGATGTCGTTGCGGGTGAGCGAGGTGAGGCGGGGGCCGCGCCCGGTGGCCGCCACGATCCGGATGCCGGCATTGCGAACCCGGTCCAGGACCTCGTGGGTGTAACTCGACACGGTGTCGTCGCTGCGGACAAGCGTGCCGTCGAGGTCGGTGGCGATGAGCTTGGGGAGACCCGGCTTGAGCATCCTTTACCTCCGAGGGTGATGAAACCCCCGCGGAGGGCGGAAGGAGAACGGTACACCGGTTCGGCCACCAGCTGCTATGACAACTGGTAGCCAACCGGTTGCGGTCACCTGACGGGTTCGAGCACGTCCCGGCCACCGAGGAACGGCTGCAGCGCCTTGGGTACGCGCACCGAGCCGTCGGGCTGCTGGTGGTTCTCCAGGATCGGGATGAGCCACCGGGTGGTGGCCAGTGTCCCGTTCAGCGTCGCCGCGGTCTGCGGTTTGCCGTTGCCGTCCCGATAGCGGATGTTGAGCCGGCGCGCCTGGAACGTGGTGCAGTTCGACGTCGAGGTCACTTCGCGGTACCGCCCCTGCGAGGGCACCCAGGCCTCGCAGTCGTACTTACGGGCCGCGCTGGTGCCGAGGTCGCCGGCTGCCACGTCGATCACCCGGTACGGGATCTCGACCTTGGCGAGCATCTCCTCCTCCATGGCGAGGAGGCGCTGGTGCTCGGCGAGGGCGTCCTCGGGCCGGCAGAACGAGAACATCTCGACCTTGTCGAACTGATGCACCCGCAGGATGCCGCGCACGTCCTTGCCGTGCGAGCCGGCCTCACGCCGGTAACACGTCGACCAGCCGGCGAACCGCTCCGGACCGCCGTCCAGGTCGACGATCTCGTTCGAGTGGTACGCCGCGAGTGCCACCTCCGACGTGCCGACCAGGTAGAGGTCGTCGGCCTCGAGCCGGTAGATCTCGCTCGCGTGGGCGCCGAGGAAGCCGGTGCCCTCCATCGACTCGGGGCGGACCAGGGTCGGCGTGATCGACGGCGTGAAACCGTGCTCCACCGCCTGCTGGATCGCCAGCTGGAGCATGCCCAGCTGGAGCAGGGCACCGACGCCGGTCAGGAAGTAGAACCGCGAGCCCGACACCTTCGCACCGCGCTCGGTGTCGATGGCGCGCAGGCCCTCGCCCAGCTCCAGGTGGTCTTTCGGCGCCGCGATGTCGGGGATGTCGCCGACCGTGCGCAGCACGGTGAAGTCGTCTTCACCGCCGGCCGGTGCCCCGTCCTCGACCAGGTTGGGCACCGCGAGATGCGCCTGGCGCAGAGCCTGCTCGGCCTCGGTCGCCGCGGCCTCGGCCGCCTTCACCTCGACGGCCAGCTCCTTGGTGCGGGCCAGCAGGGCCGCCCGCTCCTCACCCGACGCCTTCGCGACCTCTTTGCCCAGGGATTTCTGCTCCGCCCGGACGCCCTCGAACCGCTGGGTGGCGGCCCGGCGGTCCTCGTCAGCGCGCAGCAGCGTGTCCACCACCTCGGTGGACTCGCCGCGCAGCCGCTGGCTGGCACGGACCAGTTCGGGATCTTCGCGAAGCAGACGCAGGTCAATCACGGTTGTCGAGCCTACCGGTGGCCCGGTCCGATCAGCACCCGGATATCCCCTGGTGTCACGATCGGTGTGGCTCGTCGCGCTGACCGGGCAGGGTGGCGAACGGCGCCGCCGACGAGATCGTCAGCTCGAGCGGTGCGTCCGGGGCGAATTCCTCCTCCTCGGCGGCGTCGCGGACCCAGCGCGGGCCGTCGTCCGCGTCCGGTTCGCGGCCGGTCAGCCAGAGCACGAGCAGGGCGGCACTCACTCCGGCGAGCGCACACCACAGGCCTCGCCCATAGGACACCTCGGACTGCGTGGCCGCCAGCTCCATCGTGAAATAGCGCGAGATCAACCGGGTCTCGCTGCCGAGCAGGTGGACCATCGCCAGCAGCAGGGCGATCAGCACGCCGCCGACGCTGAAACCGGAGAGCCGCGCGTAGCGACGCCCGGCGGCCGGCCCGAACAGCACCAGAACGACAGAGATCACCAACAGAAAGAGCCCACAGAGGTACGCCCCGCCGAGCCCACCGAGATCGAAGAGGTCGGTCGGCAGCAACTGGACCTCACGGACCTCGCCCTCCCCCTCGAAATTCAGCGGCTCGACCGCGGTGACCTGCCACTCGGAGATCAGCGAGGCGAAGATCGCGATACCGGCGAGCCCGGCGGTCAGGACCGGCACCCGCCGATCCGTCAGCAGCCCGCGCAGGTATTCCGCCGCGGGCCGGCGCCGGGGCTCCGCGGACTCCGGTGCCCCGAACTCGACCACCTCAGATTGTGCTGACATGCGATCCATGATGGCCCCTAGTCCTTACCTGAACCAGCAGCCCGGACATGGGCTAGCGTTCTGTGCATGCCTATTCGTTCTGCTTCGGCACGCTGGGAAGGGAACCTCACCGAGGGTTCCGGCACTGTCAAGACCGGTAAGGGCGGACTTGCGGGGGACTACTCCTTCAAGTCGCGCTTCGAGGAGGGCGAGGGGACCAACCCCGAGGAACTGATCGCCGCCGCGCACGCGGGTTGCTTCTCGATGGCCTTCTCGAAGGGTCTCGCCGACGCGGGTTTCACGCCCACCTCGGTTGAGACCGTCGCCAAGGTGCGTATGGACAAGGTTGAGGGCGGCTTCGGCATCACCGGCATCGAGCTGGAGACCGTCGGCGACGTCCCCGGCATCGACGACGCCAAGTTCCAGGAGCTGGCGGAGGGCGCCAAGGAGAACTGCCCGATCTCGCGCCTGCTCAAGCCGGGTGCGCCGATCAGCCTCGTCGCGAAACTCGCCTGACCGCGGGGCGCCGGTGCGGTTCCGGCCGTGCCGGCGCTCTCCTCGCGCCGGCGTTACGGGCACAATGGGCGCGTGCCGGTCGACATGAGTCGTGAACGTTTCGAGGAACTGGTCGGTGAGGCGCTCGACGAGGTGCCCAACGAGCTGCTCTCCCTGATGAACAACGTGGTCTTCCTGGTCGAGGACCGGCCGCCGGACGGCGGTGACGACCTGCTCGGGCTGTATGAGGGAACGGCGCTCACCGATCGCGGCTGGGACTACGCCGGTGTGCTGCCCGACCGGATCACCATCTACCGGGTTCCCACCCTCAAGGTCTGCGAGTCGGAGACCGACGTCGTGGACGAGGTGGCGATCACCGTGGTGCATGAGATCGCTCACCACTTCGGCATCGACGACCACCGGCTCCACGAGCTCGGTTGGGGCTGACGGATTGAACTTTTTTCAACGTGGCGAGGCCGCGCCTTGATGGCACTGGTCGACGGCCCGGCGCCACCGGGCTCGATGCCAGGTTGAAAAGGGTTCATTGTGTGAGGTGCTTACGCTGGGTTCATGCGTAGCGAACTCTTCTCCACCGAGAACCTCGAGAAGGAGTCCGCGCAGCCCGGGCTCCGGCTGCAGAACTCCAAGATGCTGAAGGCCGAGCTCGACGGGGAGATTCTCGCCCGTACCGGTTCGATGGTCGCGTATCAGGGGCAGGTCCAGTTCGAGGCGCTCGGTTCGGGCGGCCTCGGCAAGTTCCTCAAGCAGAAGCTGACCGGCGAGGGCGTGCCGCTGATGCGGGTCCGCGGCCGTGGCGACGTCTTCCTCGCCGAGAACGCGTCCGACATCCACCTGATCGACCTGGAGCCGGGCGACGCCCTGTCGATCAACGGGGCGAACGTGCTCGCGTTCGAGTCGACCCTCCAGTACGACATCAAGATGGTCAGCGGCGTCGGGATGATGTCCAGCGCCGGCCTGTTCAACTGCGTCTTCTCCGGGCGCGGCCGGATCGCGGTCACCACCAGCGGTACGCCTGTCGTGCTCAACGTCGACGCGCCGACCTACGTCGACCCGCAGGCCGCGATCGCCTGGTCGGCGAGCCTGCAGACCGGTTACCACAAAGCCGATCAGTTCGGCCTCGGCACGCTGCTCGGGCGGAGTACCGGTGAGCGGTTCACGATGAGCTTCGCCGGTCAGGGCTTCGTGATCGTCCAGCCGTCGGAGCTGCCGCCGGGTGGCGTCGCCGGCGTCGGCAGCGGGAGCAAGAGTTCCGGCGGCAGCATCCTGAGCGACATCTTCGACGACTGATCCCCGAAAGTCGGCTTGTGCCCGAAAGTCGGCTGAGCCCCGAAGTCGGCTGAGCCCGACGAGGCTGAGCCGGACGGCTCCGGCCTCAGATCTCGCCGGCGCGGATCCTGCTCAGCCAGGCCGCCGAGTCGGCGAAGTCGGTGTCCGACAGCCCGGCCGGGGCCGCCACCGGCGGCTCCGGCTGAAGCCGGTGCTTGGGGTAACTGCCGAGGAAACGGACGTCCGCGCAGATCCGGCGCAGGCCCTGGAGGGCCTCCCCGAGGCGCGGCTCGGCCACGTGCCCGGTGCAGTCGAGGAAGAACACATACGTCCCGAGCTGCTCCCCGGTCGGCCGGGACTCGATCCGGGACAGGTTGATGCCGCGGACCGCCAGCTCGGTGAGGACCGCGAGCAGGGCGCCGACCTGATCGTGGCGGATCGACACGGCCAGCGAGGTCACGTCGTCGCCCGTCGGTGCGGCGGGCTCACCCGGCCGGCTGAGCAGCGCGAACCGGGTCACCGCCTCGGCCCGGTCGGCCACCTTCTCGGCGAGCACGGTGAGCTTGTGCTGCGAGACGCCGATCGGCGCGCACAGTGCCGCGTCGTGCTCGCCGGCCGCGGCGCTGATCGCGGCCGCGGCGTTGGAGAGCACGTCCACCACGACCGCGTCCGGCGCGTTCGCCCGCAGCCAGTGCCGGCACTGGGCGGAGGCCTGTGGGTGGGCCGCGACCGTCCGGATCTCGGCGAGCGGGGTCAGTGCGCGGGCGGCGAGCACGAACTCGACAGGCAGCAGCACCTCCCGCGTGATCATCAGTGGGCTGCCGGTGATCAGCTCGTCAAGGGTGACCGGGACGGCGCCGCCGACCGAGTTCTCCAGGGGGACCAGGGCAGCGTCCGCCTCACCCGAGCGGACCGCCTCCAGCGCCTCGGGCACGCTGCGCGCCGGCGTCCGCACGCCGTGTTCGGCTGCGGGGACGGTACGCAGGGCAGCCTCGGTGAAGGTGCCCTCGGGACCGAGGTAGGCGAAGCGCATGGGCGGCGTTCCGGGCATTCCCGGAGTCTAACGGCGCTGCCTCTCAGAGGCCGCAGGCGAGCACCCTGATGCCGGCCGGAGCCTCGGTCTGCATCCGGGCGTTGCACACGTCGGTGCCGGCCGCGACAAGCGTGAGCTGGTCACCCTTGCCGGTGCTGGAGACCATCAGCGGCTCGGCCTGGTCGGCGTTCTGACCCTTGATCCGTACGGTCGTGAACGCCCAGGTCCCCGAGCAGTACGGTCCGGCGGCCACCTCCAGCACTTTCTTCGGTACGCCGGGATCGTCCTTGATCAGCCGCAGGATCTGCGCCGCCGTCGGCTCACCCGAGCACTTCGCGGCGTGCGTGGGCGTAGGCGTCGGCGATTTCGTCAGCGGAGATGTGGGCGTGGTCGTCGTCCGCCCGCCCTGTGGTGGTGGTGTGGCGTAGCCGGGCACCGTATAGGCGGGGGTGGTGTAGGGCGGCACGGTAACGGTGGGCACCGTGTTGACCGGCATGGTGGCGACCGGTGGCATCGTGGAATCGGCGGGCACTGTCGTCGACGCGGCCGGGGAACTGGCCACGGGCACCGGGAAGACCGACGGCGGAGCCTCCGGCGGCTCACCGCAGGCAGCGGTGAGCAGGAGGGCGCCCACGGTCAGGGCGAGAGGTGTGCGGGGGAACACGCGCTCATCGTAGGAGCCCGGAGGGTCAACCCGCGATACGGTGGCCGGCCGCGGTGAGGGTATTCATCGCCTCGGTCAGCCGCACGGTTGGCACCAGCAGATAGTCGGTGTCGTACGTGGAGAACGTCACGATGTTCACCCGGGCCTCGGCCAGCGGCCCGACCAGCGACGCCAGCACGCCCGTCATGGTCAGATCGAGGCCGGCGACGCGCAGGCACCGCCAGGCGGTGTCGGCCTCGGCGTTCTCCGGCACCCGCTCGTTCGGGCAGATCACCGAGAGCTCGTCGACGCCCCAGGTGACCGAGATGACGCTCTTGTCGTCCGGACCTGTCAGCAGCGAGGCGGGCAGGGCCGAACCGGCGGGGAGCCGGCACACCGCGTATTCACCCGGTAACAGGTCTAGATCGAGCATGAACGCAGACTACGTTGCGGATCTGTAACGCCCAATGCCCTCCCGGTGCGGCGAACACCACAACTGTGGGGGCAAACCGGACTTCAGTACCGTACCGGGGACAGGAAGGTCAAAGATCCGGCCACACGATCGCCGGCGAGCAGCGGTGTGGAGACGGCGTCGAGCGTCAGCGGAGCCTCACCGTGGGGCACCACCCGCATCAGGCCGCGGGCCAGGCGCTCGCTGCGCAGGGCCAGAAGTGGCGGGATCTTCTCCGCCTCGGGCTCCTCGAGCCGACCGGCGGCGGCGGTGAAGTCGACCAGCTGCAGTGCCGTGCTGAGCCGCTGGCCGAGCGCCTCGGCGGGCTTGCCCAGCCCGAGAAGCTCACTGCACGTCGGCGAGACGGCGAGAATCGAGCCGGTGACGTCGACGATCAGGCAGGGCTCGTCAGCGATCGCCACCGTCGACGCCCAGCGCTCGACGCTGGTGACGAACTCGGCCTCGGCCGGTGTCCGCGCTTGAGGGACGAACGCTCCCGAGAGGGAGAGCTCAACATGCGCCACCCGCTCCTCCTCGCATCTTTCGCGGCGACTGCCGGCGGCGCGACCGCTGGTGCGATCACGCGCCGGCTGTCGACGGCGTCAGAAGGAACGTTACCGGCGGGTCGGCCGCTTGTCAGTGGCCGTCTGTCCGTTGCTGTACCAACGGTAGTCGCCGGCCGGCCGATAGGGCGCATTTGCCCAGGTGGCCGGGTGCTGTGCGACGGCCGAGAGTTTGCTCGCCGTAGCCGGAGAGATCTTGGCGCCTCCGGCGATCAGGAGCCGGTCGAGCTCCTTGTCGGTGGAGACGAGACAGTCCTTCGGCAGGCCGTGGACGCTGATCACACCGTTGCCGACGAACGTCAGCACCGCGGTGACCGGAACGTTGAGACCGACGGCGGCGGAGAGCGCCTTGGCTGCCCGGCGCGCGTCACGGCGTGCCTCAGCCACATACTGCGGGCGTTTTCCGTTGATCTGCACGACGTCACCGGCGATCAGGACACGGGAGCGTCCGTGGTCGGCCACCGTCACCGCATAGACCCCACCGGGGCCGATCGCGAGGAAGCCCGCGCGGTCGTCGGCCGGGTCTGGCTCCTGGTAGGCCTGCATCAGGTCGGTGCGCGGCCAATCGACGATGTGCCAGTTCGGCCCGAGACGATCGAGCCTGGTGAGCGCACGTGCACCGGCAGCCTCCAGACGACGTGCCTCACGATCAGCACGACGGCGCCGCGCCCACTCGACCGGTGTCAGGCGCGGCGCCTCCAGCACGGAGGGCGTCATCTGGCTCCGGTCGACGGGTGTCAGGGCTTTTGAAGGGACGGGCAGAGCGGGGCGGGCGGGGAAGACAGTCACTGCGACCTCCGGCAAAAGGTCAGTCGGGCTCTCTTATTCCAACTACCGTACGTGCTCGACTCCCTACAGAATAGAGCGACGGCGAGGAAAGAAAGGGGAATGAGTGCGGATGAATGCCGTATTCACGGACAACACTTCTTTCGGATGGTGAACCTGAACACCTGAGTGCTGTAGTCACGTCGCACACCCACAAGCTATCGCTGTCACCCCTCCGGTGCATGGCCGTCCCAAGATCTAGTCAGTCCGTCACGACCCGATAGCGCTCGGTACGGACTAACGTCGGCGTCGTGTACGTCGACAGTGAAGTCAGCCACCTCCGGACCGTCCTGCTCCACCGTCCCGGCCCGGAACTCGCCCGCCTCACCCCGCGCAACAACGACTCCCTGCTCTTCGACGCCATCCCCTGGGTCGGCCGCGCGCAGGAGGAGCACGACGCCTTCGCCGAGGCACTGCGCTCCCGCGGAGTCGAGGTCCTCTATCTGGGCGAGCTGCTCGCCGAGACGCTCACCGTGCCGGAGGCCAGGGCCGAGCTCACCGCCGGTGTACTGGCCGCCCGCCGGCTCGGTGACGCGCTGCGCGCCAGCGTCGGCGACTACCTGGCCGATCAGGATCCGGGCCGGCTGGCCGAGGTGCTCGTCGCCGGCCTGGCGCACGAGGAGATCAAGCCGAGTTCCGGCGGTCTCGTCTACGAGATGATGAACGATCATGACTTCGTCATCGATCCACTGCCGAACCTGCTCTTCACCCGGGACTCGTCGGTCTGGGTGCGTGACCGGGTGGCGGTGACCAGCCTGGCGATGCGGGCCCGCCGGCGGGAGACAACCATCACACATGCCATCTACCGGTACCACCCGCGTTTCGCCGGCACGACCCTCCTCTTCGACCCGTCCCTGGAGCACCTGGAGGGTGGCGACGTCCTGGTGCTGGCGCCCGGCGTGCTCGCCATCGGTGTCGGTGAGCGCACCACGCCGGCCGGTGCGGAACGCCTCGCCCGCCGGGTGATCGACGCGGGACTCGCGCACACGGTGCTCGCTGTTCCGATCGCTCAGGAGCGCGCCACCATGCACCTTGACACGATTTGCACCATGGTGGACACCGATGCGGTCGTGATGTACCCCAACATGGCGGACACCCTGCGCGCGTGGACAGTCACCGCCGGGACCAACGGGGGCCTGCGCGTTCGAGCCCCGAGGCCGTTCCTGGACGCCGCGGCGGAGGCGATGGGCATCGATCACCTGCGGATCATCGACACCGGCCTGGACCCGGTCACGGCCGAGCGGGAGCAGTGGGACGACGGCAACAACACGCTGGCCATCGCGCCCCGCCTCTGTGTCGCCTACGAGCGCAACGTGGAGACCAACACCCAGTTGGAGCGCGCGGGCATCGAGGTGGTCCGGATCAGCGGTTCCGAGCTGGGCAGCGGTCGCGGCGGGCCGCGGTGCATGAGCTGCCCGGTGACCCGGGATCCACTTCAAGATCACAGTGCAGTTCAAGATCACAATGCAGAGGTACGAGTGAGTGCACAGCCCTCGTAAGTCCGCGCGACAGTCAAGGTCCGGTCACCTCGGTGACGATCAGTTCGGGGACCGGGATCTCGCCGGAGACCAGGTGTGCCCGCTCCGGGAAGTCGAAGACGGCGATCTCCAGCTGCACCGGATAGTCCGGGGCCTGGCCGATCCGCTTCACCACCTCGCCGTCGACGGAGAACTCCAGCGAGCTGGGGCGCCACTCCACCGCGTAGGTGTGTAACCGGGAGACGTCGGCGGGAAGCGTGACCGTTCCCCACTCCTCGGTGACCGCGGGATCCCGGAAGGCGTGCAGGCCCATGCCGAAGTCGTGCGGCGCGGTGCCGAAGACCTCCATCACGCAGATCTCCGCCGAGCGCTCCGGGCGGTCCTCGACCCCGGCCAGCCAGAACGACACCATCGACCGGGGTGACAGGACGGCCCGCATCCTGATCGAGAGGCGGCCGTGGAGCGGCGTGTAGCCCCAGAACTCGGGCTGCTCCTCGCGCACGGTCAGACCGGGCAGGAACGGCTGGCCCCCGATCGTGCTGCCGACCGGCCCGGAGAAGCTCGCCGACTGGATGCCCGAGACGCGCAGCGGCGTCTCGTGAATCCCCTCGGCCCAGAGCGGCTGCTCCACCGGGATGCTGAGCCGCAGCTCCCCGCCGGCCACGGTGTAGGTGGCCCGGGACGCCGCCCGCGAGCTCCAGTGCGGCAGGTAGTGCGGGACCCAGACCGAGGGGTCCAGGTCGTCGCCCGCGAACCGCTCGTGGAACGGGCTCACCGCAGGGTGAGCTGCCGGCCGATCAGGCCCTGCTTGGCGCGGCGCGCGGCGGCGTCGAGCGGCTCGTCGACGGCGAGGGTGTCGGCGTACCGCTTGGCGAAGTCGGCGAGCGGTGCCTCCCAGTCGGTGCCCTCCGGCTCACCGGGCACGTCCCACACCGGCACGAGCAGCCCGTGCGCCCGGAACATGCCGGCGAACTTGGTCCGCTCGCCGAGCAGCAGCTCACCGGCGGCGGAGAGCCGGGCGAGAGCGTCCAGCGCCTTGTCCTCGGGCTCGGTGAGAACCCAGCGGACGTGGCTCTTGTCCGGAGCGACCCGGCACCAGTAGGCGGCCTTGGCTGCCGCGAGCCGTACGGTCGGGTAGATCGAGGCGTTGGCACGCTCCAAGGACGCCTTGACGTTCGCGTCCTGCATCTGGTCGTCGTCCAGCCAGTACTCGAAACCCTCGTGCATGGTGATCTCGAGCGGGTGGTCCACGAGCAGGTCCTGCAGGCGGGTGCCCTCGCCGGGCAGCGCGGGCACGGAGACCGTCTCGCCCGGCGTCGTCTGCAGGGCGTTCAGGATCGCCACGGCCAGGTCACGGGAGACGTCGCCGGACTGGACGTGCCGCTGCAGGCCGATGAAGATCCGGCCGTCCCGGCGGGTCATCGCGGGCCAGGCCATCGGCAGGACGGTGGAGAGGGTGACCGGGCGGTCACCGTACTCCTCGATGATCTCCGGTTTGAGGGTCAGCGGCGCGGACGCGGCCGGAACCAGCTCACGCAGAGCGACCCATTCCGGTTCGTCCGCCAGGCCCTCGAACGGACGGGCGACGAAGATGTCGCGCACCTTCGTCTTCGGTGTGGTGGTTTCACGGTGCTTGCGTCGCTTGCTCACGAGGGACCAGAGTAAGCGGTTCCCCCTCCGGAGCGGTGACGCGGGCCACGTCGTGTCTCTCGGGAGGGTGGTCAGGCACGTGGGAGACGCACCTCGGCCACCGTGCCGCCGCCGTCGCGCGGCCGCAGCGACACCCAGCCGTGCTGGCGTTCCACCAGCCTGCGGACCAGGTAGAGGCCGAGGCCCGCGCCCGGATGCGGGTGCTGGTTCTCCGAGGCCGCTTGCCAGTACCGCTCGAAGGCGCGCTCCACGTGCTCCGGCGCGATACCGGCGCCCCGGTCGGAGACCCGGAACCGCAGCGTGTCGTCGTCGGTGCCGGCGCAGACCTCGACGAGGCTGTCGGCGGGTGCATACTTCTCCGCGTTGGTGGCCAGCTCGGTGAGGATCGTCGCGATCGAGTCGCGGCTCCCGTACGCCTTCGGCAGGTCCGCCGGCAGCTCGCCGAAGTGGATCCGCTCACGCAGCGCCGCCGGCAGCTCGTCGGCCGCCGTCCGCAGCGCCTCGGCCAGGTCGAACGGGCCCGGCGAGGAGGTGCCCACCGAGCCGTCCTCGCTGGCCGCGGAGAGCAGGCGGTCGACGAGACGGGCCAGCTCACCGGCCCGGGTGCCGATCACCCGCACCGCCTCGCGCCGGCCGGGCTCGCCGAGGGTGTCCCAGTGGTTGGTGAGGGTGTCCGCGTAACCCTTGATGACGGTGACCGGGGTGCGCAGCTCGTGGCTGGTGACCGCCACCCACAGGTCGCGGTTCTCCTGCCGGCGGGCCTGTTCGGGCGCGGACTCGCCGTGTATCGGCAGGCCGGCGTGCATGCCGTAGATCTGCCCGATCTGACCGGCCAGCAGCTCCAGCACGGCGTGGTGCTCGGGGCCGGGCTCACCGGCGTCCACACCGAAGTAGACGTGCAGCGAGCCGATCATGGTGTCCCCGGTCTCGCAGCGGGCGCCGAGCATGTGCCGCAGGCTGCCGCCCTCGATCTGCCGGGCGAACTCGTCGTTCACCGAGTCGAGGGGGACGAGCAAGGTACGCCTGTCGAGCAGCCGATCGTCCGGCCGATCCACCCGGCGGCCGATCGCCGGCTCACACACCCCGGTGGCCGCGATGATCCGGCCGTGGCCCTCCGCGTACTCCGCGAAGCCGGCGCCCCGCGCCCCGAGTGCCTCGGCGGCGAGCCGGACCAGCTGCTGGAGCACGGGCAGGCCGGCGTCCCCGGAGTTGACGCGGTCGAGAACCGCGATCTGACCCCGGGTCAGGGCCGCATAGTCGGGACGGTCCGGCATGGTGCGAGTCTGCCTCGCCCGCCACGTTTTGGGCAGTCGAACCTAAGCGGATGCTGAGGTTGGCCACCCGTCCGTGGCGCACGTCACACCCCGCCGAGGTGCTCCAGCACGAAGCGTGGACGGTCGGTGATCACGCCGTCCACACGATGTTCCAGCACGAGCTCGAGATCCGGAAGCTCGTTGACTGTCCACACGTAGGTCTGGTGGCCCGCCGCACGCATCGCGGGCAGCAGTCCGGGGCGCGTCCGGACCAGGTCGATGCCCGGTCCCGCGGTCCGGGCGCCGAACGGCAGGCGGCCGCGGCCCACGCCGGGCGGCATGAGCTCCAGCAGATAGACGGTCGGGAGGGCGGGCGCCTGTGCGCGGATCCGGCGCAGCGCGAGAGCCGCGAAGGACATGACAGTCACCTGTACGGGAGCGTCCGGCTGAGGTTCGGCGAGCCCGTACTTGCGCAGCATGCGGACCAGGCGCCGTTCGACCTCGGCACCGTACCGGGACGGGTGTTTCGTCTCGATCAGCAGCCGGACCCGCCGGCCGCTGGAGCAGACGACGTCCAAAAGGCGCTCAAGCGTCAGCAACCTGGAGAAATCGGGCACGTCGTCATCGGCGGGATAGGCGGGGTGCCAGGAGCCGAAGTTCAGGGCGTCGAGTTCCGCGAGCGTCTTGGAGCTGACCAGCCCGCGCCCGTTGCTCGTGCGGTCGAGCCGGCGGTCGTGCACGCACACCAGGTGACCGTCCCGGGTCAGCCGGACGTCGCACTCCAGCCCGTCGGCGCCGGCGTCCAGCGCACGCAGATATGCGGCGAGAGTGTGCTCGGGCAGCTCGTCGGCGCCCCCTCGATGAGCGAAGACGAGGGGGCGGTAGGACCTGTCGTTCACAGCACGCGGGCCGGTTGCCCGTCGTCGGTCACCACGTCCCGGCCGGCGGCGGCCCAGGACTGCATGCCGCCGTCGAGGTTGCGCACGTTGTCCCAGCCGTTGTTCATCAGATAGGCGACGACCTGGCCGGATCGCCCGCCGGCCCGGCACACGACGACCACCTCGCCCTCGGTCGGCACCTCGGCCATCCGGGCCGGGACATCCATCATCGGCAGGTGGTGGGCGCCCGGCGCGTGGCCCGCCGTCCACTCGTCGGGTTCGCGCACGTCGAGCAGGTAGGCGCCGGGGTCGACTTGATCAGGGGTCACGCTGGGTACCTGAGGTCCGAACACGCAAAACAGAGTAAAGGTGGTCCCGGGCGGTCCGGAGAGCGGTGGCCCTACTTTCTCGCCGGCCCTACTTCTCGTTGGCAACGACTTCCGGGTTGTCGAGGACGAACTGCGCGAGCCGGTCCTCCTTGACCGCCCGGAACATCGCCCGGGTGGTGTCGGTGATGGTCTCCCGGCCGGCGTTGTTGCCGGCGAACGTGCCGTTGTTGGTCCGCAGCAGCACCATGTCGTTGGCCGCCACGTCCTTGAGCCCGAGCACGAAGTCGGGGATCCCGATCCGGCCGGTGTCCAGCACCAGCGCCTTGCCGGCCGACTGGACCACCGAACCGGCCTTGATCGGGTTGCTCAGGACGCCGCCGCTCGCCGCCTTCTTCGCCATCGCCTTGATCAGCTGCTGCTGGTGGCGCTGGCGGTCGTAGTCACCGTTCTTGAGCCCGTAGCGCTGGCGGGCGTAGTCGAGCGCCTCCCAGTCCTCCATCGGCCGGCAGCCGACCTTGTGCACCACGGGCTTCGTGGCCTTGCCGGTCTTGCGTGCCTCGGCCAGGAACATCGGCTTGCCGTCGACCAGGAGCATGTGTTTCGAGCTGACCTGCTGATCGACGCACATGGTGACGCCGCCGAGCTCGTCGATCACGTTCTTGAAGCCGGCGAAGTTGATGATCGCGGCGCCGTCGAAGCTGATGCCGGTCAGGTTCTTCAGCGTCTTGGCGAGCAGTTGCGCGCCGCCGGCCCACCCGCCACCGTTCTGCGCGCCGTGGAAGAACGCCTCGGTCGCCTTCACCGTGCCGCCGCCGTATTTGCTCGGGGCGAAGGCCGGCACGTCGACCTCGGTGTCGCGAGGAACGGAGATCAGGTACGCCTGGTCGTGGCTGGCCGGGATGTGCAGGATGATGATCGTGTCGGCGCGCAGGTCGTCCTCGGCCCAGCGCAGCCGCGCGTCCACGCCCATCAGCAGCATGTCGATCGGGCCCTCGAGGGTGTCACCGCCACCCTCGGCGGTGGTCTTTCCCGCCTCGCCGGTCAGGTTCTCCACGGCGATGTTCTCGGTGGTCTTGTTGATCAGCACCTTGCCGCCGACCAGACCACCGGCGCTAGCCACAAGAAGCACCGCCCCGAGCGAAGTGGTGAGCTTGGCCCAGAGCGGTGCGCGGCGCTTCTTTGCCTTGACCCCCGATGGGTCCACGCGATCGCGGGCCGGTGTCGGCCGATCGGTGGTGACCGTCATGCAGCACTCCAAGGGGGGAGAGGGGCTGCATTACCTTACGGACACTTCCGGGACAGCTGAAGGTCTCTTGCGTTTCAGATTGAAGTCACAGTTACTTGACAGCCGGATTACTTCTTCTTCGTCGGGTTTGCGGCCATCCACTCGTCCATCTTGTCGGCGGCCATCGCCTCGTAGAGCCCGATCGCCTTCTCCCGATCGGACACCACCACGGACTGCCCCTCGATCGTCTCGCTGCCCTTGTTGGGGCTGGTGAGGAACGTCAGGTTCTCGCCGCGCAGGCTGCGGAACTGAACCACCATGTCCTTGAGGGAGAACTTCTCGTCGACCGTCACGGCGGCCGCGGCTGCGTCCAGGAAGTCGTCGAGCTTGCCGGGGTTGGTGAGCGTGCCGCTGCTCGCGGCCTTGTCCATCACGGCCTTGAGGAACTCCTGCTGGTGCTGCATGCGGGCGAAGTCGCCACGGGCGAACTGCTTGCGCTGACGCACCCAGTCCAGCGCCTGGACGCCGTTCATGTGCATCATGCCCTTCTTGAACTGCCGGAACGGCTTGTGGATCGACGTGATCGACTGGTCGACCTTCAGGTCCACGCCGCCGAGGGCGTCGGTGACCTCCTTGAAGCCGCCGAAGTCGATCGCCATGACGTGGTCCAGGTGGACGTCGGTCATGCATTCGACGGTCCGCACCGCGCGGGGCAGGCCACCGAAGGCGAACGCCGCGTTGATCTTCGCCCGGCTGCCGGAGCTGCACGGTGCGTTGTTGTCGCTCGGGATGTTCACCCACAGGTCACGGGGGATCGAGACGACCTGGGCGGACTTGTGGTCGGCCGGCACGTGCATGATCATCAGCGTGTCGGCGCGCCACTTGCTCGCCTCGTCGTTCTTGTTGTCCGGGTCGCGGGAGTCGCTGCCGACGAGCAGGATGTTGATCGCGCCGTCGACCGTCTTGCCGGGCCGGTCCGTGGTGATCGTGGAGAAGGCGTCGGTGCGCTTGATGTCGCGGTCGAGGCCGCTCACATAGCCGTAGGCAGCGATGCCGGCGACGATCGCGAGGACCAGGACGACGATGCCGGTCACCAGTGCGATCCGCTTCCAGCGGGGCCGCGGGCCGCGCCCTTTGTAGGAACGGCCGGTGCCACCGGGACCGCCGGGGCCGGCCGGACCGCCGGGACCATAGCCACCGCCACCACCGGGCGACCACTCACGGTCGTCTCCCGGGCCACCCGTGTGGCCGACGGGACGGGCCGAGGCCCGGCCGCCGCCGTAAGCGGGCACGGAAGCCCGGCCGGACTGGTTGCCGCTGGGGGAGGTGGTAGCTGACATGAATCCAGATTACGGAGTGATTCTCGGTGATCCCGGCCCTCGACATGCATCGGCACGAAGGTAGGAGTTTTTCTCGGGAACCACACGGGCCGGTGCAGTCACTGCACCGGCCCGCGTCGTACGAAATGGCGTAGTACCGATGGATCAGTGTGCCCCGTGGCCGGTGATGGACCGGACCTCGAGCTCCGCGTACTTCTCCGGGTCGGTCTCCTTGGAGAGGACCGTGCCGAGCCAGCCGAAGAAGAAGCCGAGCGGGATGGAGATGATGCCCGGGTTGGAGAGCGGGAACCAGTGCCAGTCCTGGTCCGGGAACATGGCGGTCGCCGAGCCGGAGACCACCGGCGAGAAGAACACCAGGAAGACCGCGGAGCCGAGGCCGCCGTAGATCGACCAGAGTGCGCCCGCCGTGTTGAACCGGCGCCAGAAGAGGCTGTAGAGGATCGCCGGCAGGTTCGCCGACGCCGCCACCGCGAACGCGAGCGCCACGAGGAACGCCACGTTCAGGCTCTGCGCGAAGATCGACAGAGCGATCGCCACGGCGCCGATGAGCAGAGCGGAGTACCGGGCGACCCGGACCTCGTCCCGCTCGGACGCGGCGCCGCGCTTGATCACGCTGGCGTAGAAGTCGTGCGCGAGGCTCGACGACGACGCGAGGGTGAGGCCGGCGACCACGGCCAGGATGGTGGCGAAGGCGACCGCCGCGATGACCGCCAGCATGATCGAGCCGCCGGTGTCACCACCGAGGTAGTCGATGCCGAGCTGCTGTGCGAGCTGCGGTGCCGCGGTGTTGCCCGCCTTGTCCTGCGCGGTGATGTTCGCGCCGCCGACCAGAGCCGCCGCGCCGAAGCCGAGGGCCAGGGTGAACAGGTAGAACGTACCGATGATGCCGATCGCCCAGAGCACGCTCTTGCGGGCGATGCGGCTGGTCGGAACGGTGTAAAACCGGGTCAGGATGTGCGGCAGACCGGCTGTGCCGAGCACCAGCGCGAGGCCCAGCGAGAGCAGGTCCATCTTGCTGTAGAACGTCTTGGCCGCGTCGCCGGCTGTCTCGACGCCGTAGCGCAGACCTGGTTCCAGGAACGCCGATCCCTTTCCGGATTGTTCGGCGGCGTCACCGAGCAGCGCGGACAGGTTGAACTTGTAGTGCGCCAGCACCAGCAGAACCATGATCAGGGCGCCGCTCATCAGCATGAACGCCTTGACGATCTGGACGTACGTGGTGCCCTTCATGCCGCCGACGGTCACGTAAATGATCATCAGGGCGCCGACCAGAATGATCGTGGCGACCTTGGCGGTGTCCGCGTCCATGCCCAGGAACGTGGCACCCGGCTTGATGCCGAGCAGCAGCGAGACCAGAGCGCCGGCGCCGACCATCTGGGCGATCAGGTAGAAGATCGACACGACGATGGTGGAGACGCTGGCCGCGGTGCGTACCGGCCGCTGGCGCATCCGGAACGCCAGGACGTCGGCCATCGTGTAGCGGCCGGAGTTGCGCAGGAACTCGGCGACGAGCAGGAGTGCCACCAGCCACGCGACCAGGAAGCCGATCGAGTAGAGGAAGCCGTCGTAGCCGTACAGCGCGATCAGGCCGGCGATGCCCAGGAAGGACGCCGCCGACATGTAGTCGCCGCCGATCGCCATGCCGTTCTGGAAGCCGGAGAACTGCCGGCCGCCGGCGTAGAAGTCGGTGGCGGTCTTGGTCTGCCGGCTGGCCCACACGGTGATGCCGAGCGTGATGGCGACGAAGACCAGGAACAGGGTGATCGTGAGGGTCCGCGAGGTGCTTGTCGACGCCTCGGCGGCGAGGATCCCGGTCGGCATCAGTCCTTGCCCCCGTCGGTGGTGGCGGCCTTGTCCGCGCCGGAATCGGTGGCGGTGGTGGTCGCCGTGGTGGTGGGCGCTGTCGCAGTGGTCGGCGCTGCGGTGGTGGTCGCCGTGGTGGCCGCGGCGGGCTCGGTGACCTTGCCGTCGTTGTCCAGCTCGGCGTAGATCGCGTCGGCGAGCGGGTCCACCTTCTGCGCGGCGAACCGCGCGTAGTACCAGGCGATCAGGAACGTCGAGATGAACTGGAGCAGGCCGAAGACCAGCGCGACGTTGATGTTGCCGATCAGCTTGATGCTCATGAAGTCCCGCGCGTACGCGGAGAGCAGCACGTAAAGGGAGTACCAGACGATGAACGCTACTGTCGTCGGAAAGATGAAGCTGCGCAGCCGGTGCCGCAGCTGGGCGAACTCCTCTGAGTTTTGTACCTCGAGGTATCTCTCGGGGGAGGCCGGCACGGGATCACCACCTTCGTAGGGGGCGGACTTTCCGGCACCGTACGAAGGAGTGGGCCACGTCACCGGCCGCCGGTCGGGGTCTGCGCTGAGTGGCGGTCTGAATGCGCTGAGCGGCAGTCATGCCAGCTCGGCGTACCTCCCCCGGTAGTGCACCAGCGGCGCGGCCGAGGTAGCGATCTCAGTGGATTCGATACGGCCTTCGACCAGCAGCGCCCAGCCGTACGGGCGGTTGCCGTCGAGGCGACAGCCGGCCCAGGTGGTCGCTCGCGCGGGGACCGGACCGTACGGCGTCTGCCGCCACTCACCGGTGGCGAACAGCCCGCCCGGCGCCGGCATCAGCCCGGCGAAACGGTCGGCCAGCTGCCGGTCCGCGGGGGTCAGCGGTACGACGGCGAAGACGCCGGAGGCGAGAGCCGCGTCCCAGAAGTCGCTCTCCTCGTCGATCAGGCCCAGCACCCGGCCCGGCTCCCCGTCGGCGACCAGGGTCGACGAGACGGTCAGACCCGCTGGTCCCGGCGTCGTCCAGATCGTCACGGGCGCGGCGAACCGGCCGCGCAGCCGGCGCACCGAGGACTTCTCCGAGTCGGGCACGGCGAAGGGGTCGGATGAGTGAATGCGGCCGCCCGGCTCGTTGGGATTCATCCGATCATTCTCCCTATTACAGATTGTGCATGCGCCTATCGGAATTAATTGATCACGAACTATTTTGTAGTGGCCGAAGCAGAAGGAGGCGGCCGATGCCTCAGATGGTGTTGCGGGCGGGCGACGTCGTCCAGGTGGGCTCCGAGGCGAGCGTTCAGTTCTCGGGCGATCGAGGGCTGCTCTTCCGGATCATCCGGGTTGATCCCCGGGTCACGTATGACGGGTGGATATGGCTGGAGGGATATGTGGTCGGTCCGGCCGGTAACGCCCTGCAGCGCCGCCGGATCTTCGTGCGCCGCGACGGGCTCCGCCCGGTCATGCTCAACCGTGGCCCGGACGCGCGACCCCAGGCAACGGCACGAAACCGCCCCCGGCCCGCCGGCCGGACCTGACGCCCGCCGGCCAGACCGGACAAAGCTGGCCGACCTGACAGAAGCCGGCGGGACCTGACAAAGCCGGCCGACCTGACAGAAGCTGGCGGGACCTGACAAAGCCGACCGGACCTAACGGGAGCTGACCGCGGCCAGGACCTCGGGCATGCGCCGATCGAGGAGGTTGCCGGCGAGCCGGGAACCCAGGGCGTATGCGGCGGCGCCGTAAGCCAGCCCCACCGGCAACCCGATCCAGAGCCAGAGCGGCCCGAGCAGGTGACCGGTCAGGATCACCGGCAGTGCACCCAGAATGGCGCCGAACATTGCGGCGAGGCTGGGCAGGGCCTTGCTGAGACCGCCACCCGAGGACAGCGCGAACGGCGTCGTCGGATCGGGCAGCGCGTAGGCGGCCCGGACCGAGACCGGCAGCACCAGCGCGAGCCCGACACCGTAGACCGCGAGCAGGGTGCCGAACTGCGCCGGGATCGACTCCGGTCGCTCACCCGCCAGGAACCCGGTCACGAGAGCCACGAGCAGCAGCATCGGCACGGTGAACAGGGCGTGTGCGGCGGCTCGTGAGTGCACCTCGAGGCGGCCCGGAACGCCGGTGGCGAGGTTGGTGGCGTAAGCGCTTCCCTCGTACCCGAACTGGTTCGCCAAACCGATCGGCGCGATGGCGCCCACCAGCACCGCAAGGCTTCCCGAGGCCGCGTTCGTCCCGCCGAAGGCGCTGGACAACGGCAGGAAGACCCCCGCGACGCCCAGGGTGATCAAGGCGGCCCGGCGCCGCGTCTCCCGCCACCAGTAACGCGTCTCGCGCGCCATCAGCGCGCCGAAACGGCTCCGCGGCGACCACCGGAACAGCAGCTGGTCCACCGGGGCGCGACTGTCCGTCCGGCTACCGGCCCGGCCGCGGCGACCGGCCGTCGCGGTGCCGGCCATCGCCTGCTCCAGCGCGCGGCGCCACCACCGCAGAAGACCGCCGATGGCGACCAGAACGATCAAGAGCTTGAGGGGTACGGCCCACAGCCGGCCGTCCGCCACGTCGAGCCCCACCGTGTACGGCGCGCCGAGCGGAGTCCACCCGACCACCTCGGCGATCGTCTCGACGCTGTCCCAGTCCGCCCGGTTCACCACGCCCAGCAGCAACAACTGTGCCGGCCCGAGCGACGCCGCCACCACCGCGAGCAGGATCGTCGCCAGGTCCCGGGATCGCCGCGACCGCAGGGCGCTGGAGAACGCGCTGGTCACCGCCCGGCTCAGCGTCACACAGAGAAGCAGCCCGCAGAGGATGCCGGCCAGTTGCGCGACGGCCGCAAGGGGACCGCCGAGCCGTGCCGCGGTGTCCACCATCCCCCCGGTCGCCGCGACGGTGGCGAGCGCGGGCAGCCCGATCAGGGCGGCCACCGTCAGGCCGGCGAGCAGGGTACGGCGGGCCAGCGGCAGCAGCGCGAACTGTGCCGGGTCGAGCGCGTCGTCCACACCGAAGAAGAGCAGCGGCAGGAACAGCCAGCCGACCACCAGCAACGCCCCGCCGAACGGGAACAGCAGGCCGGCGCCGCGGGCCGAGTCCAGCAGGCCGGGTGCCGCGAAAGCCGCGTATCCGAAGATGGCCAGGCAACCGGCGGCGACGGCACCGAGGACGAACACGACGATCCGGGCCGGCCGGCCGCGCAGGCCGTTGCCGGTGATCCGCAGCTTGAGCCGGACGAACGGCCAGACCGACACCGGAGCCGGGGTCAGAGCCACGCCAGCTCCGAGCCGGTGGCCACCCGGCCGCCGACGACCTGGACGAAGACGTCCTGCAGGGATCGCTCACCGCGGATCTCGGCGAGTGGGCCGTGCATGCGCAGCACGCCGTCCGACATGATCGCCACGTCGGAGCAGAGCCGCTCGACGACCTCCAGCACGTGGCTGGAGAAGACGACGGTGCCGCCGCCGGACACGTACCGCTGGAGGATGTCGCGGATCAGCGCCGCGGAGACCGGGTCGACGGCCTCGAACGGCTCGTCCAGTACCAGCAGCCGTGGCGCGTGCAGCAGCGCGCAGGCCAGACCGATCTTCTTCTTCATCCCGGCCGAGTAGTCGACCACCAGCGTGCGGTTGTCGACGCCGAGCTCCAGCACGTCGAGCAGGTCACGGGTGCGCTGGTCGACAACGTCGGCGGGCATGCCCCGGAGCAGGCCGTGGTAGGCGAGCAACTCCGGGCCGCTCAGCCGGTCGAACATCCGCACGCCGTCCGGGAGGACACCGACCAGGGCCTTGGCTTCGGCCGGGGACTGCCATACGTCGTACCCCAGCAGAACGGCCTGGCCCGCATCGGGCCGCAACAGACCCACCGCCATGGAGAGGGTCGTGGTCTTGCCGGCGCCGTTGGGACCGAGCAGGCCGTAGAACGAGCCGGCCGGCACCTCCAGGCTGATGTCGGAGACGGCGAGCCGGGCGTCGAAGCGCTTGACCAGGCCGCGCAGCGACATCGCCGCGGTGCCGTCGTCGGCGGGCGGGCGCTGTGCCGGAATGCTCATGTTCCCGAACGTATCGGTCCCCAGGACATCCGGGAACACCCGGACCGGCCATGGCGGCAGCCGGTCCGGGCCGATGGGATCAGCCCACCCGTTCGATGACCGCGCGGCGGATCAGGAACTTGCCCGGCTCGCGGACCTGCTCGAACGCGGCGTTGTTGAGCAGGATGCAGCTGCCGGAGGTGGTCTCGACGGTGACCGTGGTGCTCTTGTTGTTGTCGAGGTTGGTGACCTTCAGGCGGGTCCCGATCGGGAAGGTGCCGCTGGAGGCGAACGGTGCGCCGGCCTCGCCGGAGAGGGTCACGGTCGAGCCCTTGCAGACGACGTCCCCGCCCGCGCCCTCGTCCTGCTGGGCTTCCTCCGCCGGGGGAGCGGGCTTCGCGGGCTGTCCCTGCGCCGGCGGCTTGTCCTGAGCGGGCGGCTTGTCCTGCGCGGGCGGCTTGTCCTGCGCGGGCGGCTTGTCCTGCGCGGGCGGAGCGGCGGGCGCGGCCACTCCGCCGGCACAGCCGGCCTGCTTCTTCTGCACGTTGATCAGATCGATCACGTCCTGGCGGTTCTTCAGGATCGCCGCGGTCTGCGCGTTCGGGTTGGCGCGCTGCTCGTTCATGAAGTCGACGTTGCGCTGAATCGCCTGGTCCATGCCGTCACAGGCGGTCGACGCGCTGCTGAGCCCGGTGCCCACAGCGATCCCGCCGCCGGTGATCGCAGCGACGACAAGACCGATGACGATTTTGCGGTTGCCGCCGGTGAGTCCGCTGCCCGGCCGCTTGAAGGATCCTCTGCGTGCTCTCATGCCAACGATTACGAGACCCGGGTTCACCGCGGCCGGGGATCCAACCTTAAAGATCCTTAAATCAAGTGCGCAGCGACTCCGGCGCGTGCAGCCGCAGCATGGTCGCGCCCACGTCACCCGGCACGCGACGGCTGGTCAGCAGCGATCCGCCGACCATCACCACGAAGGCGAGCGGCACGGTCCAGGCGGCGGGTTGCTCGACGAACTCGGCCATCCCGCCGGTCAGCGGCGGGCCCAGGACGGTGACCAGCACCGCGCCCATCGCGGCACCACCGCCGGCGATGATCCCGGCGATCGCTCCGACGTCGGTGAGCCCGCGCCACCAGATGCCGAGCACCAGCAGCGGGCAGAAGCTCGACGCCGCCACCGCGAACGCCAGCCCGACGACCTGCGAGACGTCCATGTCGGACACGTAGAGCGCCAGCACTGTCGGCACCACCGCGGCGAGCACTGTGGCCACCCGGAAGTCGCGGATCGAACCGTTGCGGCCGGCCTTCAGCACGTCCGTGAAGATCACGCCGGCGACGCTGGTGAGCAGGCCGGACGAGGTGGACAGGAAGGCGGCGAGCGCGCCCGCGGTGACCAGGGCGCCGAGCAACCGGCCCAGGTGCCCGCCGCCCAGTGCCGCCTCCGGCAGCAGCAGGACCACGGCATCGGTGCGCCCGGTCATCAGCAGTTGCGGTGTATAGATGCGGCCGAGTACGCCGTACAGGGTGGGCAGCAGGTAGAAGAAGCCGACCATGGCGAGGACCACGAGGGTGGTTCGCCGGGCCGAGGCGCCGTCCGGATTGGTGTAGAAGCGGACCAGCACGTGCGGCAGGCCCATCGTGCCCAGGAACGTCGCCAGGATCAGCGAATAGGTGGCGAACAGGCCGAGCTCGCCGCCGGGCAGGAGCCAGTCCGGGCCGTAGTGTGCGTCGACCGTATCGACGTGCGGCACCGGGTCGCCCTCGGCGAACTGCAACGTCTCGCCGGCGCGGACCGGGCGGGTGCCGTCCAGGATCGCGTCGCGTTCGACAACGACGGTCGTCGCGGCGGGGAAGACGGCACCGGTGGGCGGGTTGGCAGCCGGGCGGCCGTCCGCCTGCCATTGCAGGATCAGGAAAATCATCGGTACGGCCAGCGCTGTCAACTTCAGCCAGTACTGGAAAGCCTGCACGAAGGTGATCGCCCGCATGCCGCCGAACGCCACGTTCGCCGTCACCACCACGCCGACCAGCAGGGCACCCCAGACGTACGAGCCGCCGGTGACCGTACTGAACGTCAGGCCGGCGCCCTGCAACTGCGGCAGCAGGTAGAGACAGCCGATGAACAGCACGAACGTGGTGGCCAACCGGCGCAACGCGACTGAACGGAGCCGCACCTGGCAGAAGTCGGGCAGCGTGAACGCGCCCGAGCGGCGCAGCGGCGCGGCGACGAACAGCAGCAGCGCCAGGTATCCGGCGGCGAAACCGACCGGGTACCAGAGCATGTCCACGCCGTAACAGAGGATCAGCCCGGCCACGCCCAGGAACGAGGCGGCCGAGAGGTATTCGCCGCTGATCGCTGCCGCGTTCCAGGACGGGCTCACCGAGCGGGAGGCGACGAGGAAGTCCGAAGTGGTGCGGGCGAAACGCAGACCGTACGCCCCTATCGCCACGGTCAGCAGCACGACCACGACAAGGCCCGGTACGAGGTACGGGTTCACTGCTCCGGCCGCCGGATCAGCGCGGCGAAGTCCTGCTCGTTGCGCTCCGCCCACCGGACGTACGCGGCACCGACCCCCACCAGGAACGGGAACGACAACAGCCCGAGCAGCAGCCACGGAAGGTGGATGCCGAAGACGGTGAACGCGCCGACCGCCGGTGCCGCGGCGAAGAGCAGCGGCAACGTGCCGAGCCCGGCCGCCACCAGCAGGGAGAGCCGCAGAGCCAGCGCCAGCTGAGCCCGGACCAGGCCCTTGACCAGCGCCTCACCGACCGGGGTCTGCTCGGCGAGGTCGGTTCGGGCCCGGTCGGCGGTACGCCGGGTCGCGGCCTCGGCGAGCACCACTCGGGTGCGCGGGCTCGGGGGCGGATCGGCGGCCATGTCCGGCAGTCTCTCCGCCCCCGCGAAATTGTCAATCCCGGTAGATCTCGTCTGCGCACTTCTCGGCGTCGGCGGGCGGGTGATCGGCGATCAGATCGCGGGCTGTCTGGCGGCCCAGGTTCCATTCGCGCCAGCTCTCGTCCGGTGCGGTTGCCGCCCCGATGGCCCAGAGCAGGCACGCCCGCCGTTCCGCGTCGTCCAGCTCGGCCAGCGCTGGTACGGCGTCCGGCGAGAGGGAGCCGAGGTATCCGGTGTCGATCCGCGCGGTTCGCTCGTACCGCTGCACGTGGTTCTCGGCGATCAGGCCGTCCGGGTTGGCGGCGGCCAGTCCGAGCAGGGCCAGCACGCCGGTGGCGAGGGCGACCCGGGGCAGCCAGGGCGCGTGGATTCGCAGGCCGGCCACCAGCACCATGCACAGGATCAGCCCGAACCACACCTCGCAGGCGGCGACGAGCAGCCGCAGGCGGGTCAGCCCGTACATGTCGGTGTAGACGCTCATCCGGTGCAGTGCCGAGGCGACGATCACGAACGTCAGGACGGTGAGGGCGCCGAGCACGTACCGGAGCAGCATGCGGTCGGTGCGCTCGGTCCGGGGTGCCCAGCGGGCGGCGCCGGCGAGGACCACGAGGGTCAGCGCGGTGACGGCGCAGAGCTGCCAGAAGCCACTGCGGGCGTACTCGGCGTAGGTCAGCCCGTCGGTCTGCACCACGTGCCGGCTGCCACCGAAGAGCACGGTGAGCTGGACGGCTACGAAGGCGGCGAAGAGCAGGGTGAGCAGGCTGAGCGGCACGGCCCACTCCCAGCGGCCCACCTTGCGGCCCTCGGTGCGGTCCAGATCGCCGGCGGCGGGCGGTGCGGCACGCAGGAAGGCGGCAGCGCCGAGAAGCGTGAACGAGACGCCGCCGACGAACACCCACCGGAACACCGAGTCGACGCGGATCTCCGGCACCAGCGCGTCGAAGAAGCCGGCGAACGCCGCGTCGGCCGAGACGAAGAGCGAACCGAAGACGGTGAGCAGGACGATCGAGACCACGGCGGTTCCGGCTGCCCGGACCGCGGTGCTGTTGGACCGGCGACTGCTCAGCCGGGTGAGGCCCCTGCGGAGCCAGGTGAGGCCGCGCAGCGCGGCGATCGGGACGATGACGTACGCGGCGACGATGGCGCGCAGCGAGCGTCCGGTGGAGATCGCCAGCACCGAGGTGATCGTCGCGGTCATCACGCAGAGGGCGAAGAGCCAGTCCGCCGCGCGGAAGGTGCCGACGCCGAGCAGGGCGATGGTGGCGGCGGCCCAGAAGAAGCGGTCCCTGGCGGCGGAGGGCTCGGGACGGCGGACCAGCGGCGCGATCTCCTCCTCGTCGCGGACGGCGCGGGCGACCACCAGCGCGGCGGTGCCGGCGATCACGGTGACCAGCCAGCCCGCGCCGGTGCGGTCGAGCGGGACGCTGAACGCGGCGACCACGGCGGCGATCAGCAGCGCGAGCAGGGTGGCTGCCGAGGCCGGGCGGCCGGGGCCGGGCCAGCGGCGTTCCGTCTCGGTGAGCGCCGGCCACGGTCCGTGCAGCGGACCCGTCTGTCCTTTTTGTTCCGCGTTTTGAGCTGGAGGTGCCGTAGACATGTCGTTTGCCCTTCGATTCGGCCGGGAGTCAGACGGCTTGCGTCAGCCGGTGCTTGGTCAGCCGGCTTGCAGTGGGAGACGTACTTGGATGTGGCAACCGCTCCGGTCGCCGGGCTCGACCACGGCGATCGTTCCCCGGTGCAGCTGCACCACCCAGCGGGCGATCGCGAGGCCCAGCCCGGTGCCGCCGCCGGTCGCCCGCTCGCCCCTGGTGAACCGCTCGAACACCCGCTCCCGCTCGGCGATCGGGATCCCGTTGCCCTGATCAATCACGGCCAGCAGGAGGTGTTCGTCGCGGCGCTCGGCTCGGACCGTGACCACGCCGCCGGGCGGGCTGTGCCGGGCCGCGTTGTCCAGCAGGTTCGCCAGTACCTGGTGCAGCCGCTCCCGGTCGCCGGCGAGGACCATGCCGGGGGCGGACACGTCGAACTTGACGTCCAGGCCGGTGCCTTCGGCGTTCACCGTGGCTTCGCGTACCGCCTCGTCGAGGAAGGACGGGACGTCGATCAGGTCCTGGCGCAGCGGCACCACGCCGGCGTCCAGCCTGGACAGATCGAGCAGGTCGGTGACCAGGCGGCTGAGCCGTTCGGTCTGGGCGAGGGCGGTGCGCATGGTGTCCGGTTCGGCCGCGGCGACCCCGTCGACGATGTTCTCCAGGACGGCCTGGAGTGCGGTGATCGGCGTACGCAACTCGTGCGACACGTTCGCGATCAGCTCGCGCCGCTGCCGGTCCGCGGCCGCCAGGTCCGCTGCCATCTGGTTGAACGCCGCGGCCAGCTCGCCGACCTCGTCCTGGGAACGGGTCCGCACCTGGCGGGTGTAGTCGCCGCGAGCCATCGCCCGGGCGGCGACGGTCATCTCGCGCAGCGGCACTGTCGCACCGTGTGCCATCACCTGCAACGTGACCAGCCCGAGGGCGGCGGCGATGGCGATCCACAGCAGGTCGACCCGGTAGAAGTCGATGCTCCACACGAAGACGAGCAGTCCCACCCCGCCGGCGAACCCGAGCGCCAGGGAGAGCTTGGCCTTGATCGAGCGGACCGGGTCGAGCGGCCGGGGCAGCCATCCGAGCATCCTGGTCGCGACGCGGTAGATCCTCATCCGCCGACCTCGGCGCTGTGGGTTCTCATCCGTCGATGGTTTTTCATCTGTCGACCTCGAGCGCGTACCCGACGCCGTGCACGGTCCGGATCAGGTCGGCGCCGAGCTTGCGCCGCAGGCCCTTGATGTGGCTGTCGACCGTACGCGTCCCCGAGGCGTCGGCCCATCCCCACACGTCGGCCAGCAGCCGCTCCCGGGGCAGGACCGTACGCGGACGCCCGGCCAGGTGCACGAGCAGATCGAACTCGGTCGGGGTCAGGTGCGCCTCCACCCCGCCGCGCAGCACCCGCCGCTCCGCCTGGTTGATCTCCAGGTCGCCGAGCCGGATCGTCGGCTGGCTCGGCTGAACCGGCTGGACGGCGACCGTCTTCTGGGCCCGGCGCAGCAGAGCGTGCACCCGGGCGGTCAGCTCGCGCATCGAGAACGGCTTGGCCATGTAGTCGTCGGCGCCCACCGCGAGGCCGACCAGCAGATCGGTCTCGTCGCCGCGGGCGGTCAGCATGAGGATCGGCACGGGCCGCTCGGCCTGGATCCGGCGGCACACCTCCAGGCCGTCGAAGCCGGGCAGCATCACGTCGAGCACTATCGCGTCCGGCCGGAACGTCCGGGCGGCCTGCACCGCGCTCGGCCCGTCGCCGGCCAGGTGCACCACGAAGCCCTCGGCGCGCAGGCGGGCGGCCACGGCGTCGGCGATGGCCCGCTCGTCCTCGACCACGAGAACTCGCCGTTCGATCGTCTCCATGCTCGGCACCTCCGTCCACCGTTGTCGGGTGGGTGCGCCCCCGTGACGCACCCGCGGCGGTGAGCTTATAAACCGGGTGCGCAGAGCCGGGGATGGAGTTGTGAACGAACTGTGGAGATGATCGCCGTACACATGCAAGTTGCATGTCCTGTGGATAACCCTGTGGAGAAACCTCAGAGCCTGTGGATGAAGGTGTGGATTAGCGGGTCCAGTCGTGCTTGGCGGCCCGAATCAGGCGGTCTTTCAGCTCTCGGGTGTGCCGGCGGCTCACCGGCAACTCGGCTCCGTCCACCGCTACCACGTATCCCGAGTTGGTCAGCCGTAGCTCGGTGACCAGTCGCAACTGTACGAGATAGGACCGATGGATACGGACAAAACCGGCATTGGCCCATCTTTCGGCTAGGGTGGCGAGCGATACCCGTACCAAATGCGAAGTGTCCCCGGTATGAAGCCGGGCGTAATCCCCTTGCGCCTCCACCCACCGCACCGACGACCGCGGCAGCATGCGGGTCGTGCCCGCCAGCTCCACCGGGATGGCCGGCTCGTCCGCCGGCACGGCCGGCGCCGGCGCGGAACGCAGGCCCGCCACCCGCCGCAGCGACTCACCGAGGCGCTCCGCCCGCACCGGCTTGCGCACATAATCGGTCACACCCAGGTCGAAGGCGTCCACAGCCCCGTCGTCATAGGCCGTGACGAACACGATGGCCGGCGGCTGCGCGAACCGGCGCAGGATCCGGGCCAGCTCCATCCCGTCCAGACCGGGCATACGGATGTCCAGGAAGACGGCGTCCACCTCGGTGTCGCGCAGCACCCGCAACGCCTCGGTCGCGTCGCCGGCCCGGTGCACATGGGCGACCCGGCCGTCCGCGTTCAGCAGGTAGGCCAGCTCGTCGAGGGCCGGCGGTTCGTCGTCGACCGCGAGCACGACGAGGCTGCTCACGCCCGGATCCGTTTCATGCTCATTGTCATGCTCGGACCTGTGGATGGAACTTCGGCACCCGCATGCTCACCCTCGTCCCCGCGCCCAGCGCCGTCTCGACCACCAGACCGTTGTGATCGCCGAAGACCGAACGCAGCCGCTCGTCCACATTCACCAGACCGACGTGCTGCCCGTCCTCGTTCTCCGGACGGTCCTGCCCGAAGATCGCCGGATCCATGCCGACCCCGTCGTCCTCGACAGTGATGTGGCACTCCGCCCCCGCGTCACGCGCCTCGATGCTCACCATACCGACGCCCGTCTTCCGTGACAGACCGTGCCGAACCGCGTTCTCCACCAGCGGCTGCAGACACAGAAACGGCAGCCCGACCGGCAATACCTCGGGCGCGATCTGCAGCCTGACCTGCAACCGATCGCCGAACCGGGCCCGCTCGATGGTCAGATAGCGATCGATCGAGCGCAACTCCTCGGCAAGCGTCGTGAACTCACCGTGCGCACGGAACGAGTACCGGGTGAACTCCGCGAACTCCAGAATCAACTCGCGGGCGCGCTCCGGGTCGGTGCGGACGAACGAGGCGATCGCGGTGAGCGCGTTGTAGATGAAATGCGGGCTGATCTGGGCGCGCAACGCCCGCACCTCGGCACGGGCCAGCCGCTCCCGGGAGGAGTCCAACTCGGCCAGGGCCAGCTGCGACCCGGCCCAGCGCGCCGCCTCCAGCGTCGCCTGCACCAGACCCGGCGCCGGCTGATCATCCGCCACCGCCACGAGCGCGGCGTCGGCCGCACCGTCCGGCCCGGCCAGAGGCGCCACCACAGCACCGCGCACCACACAATCCATGCGGTCACAAGGAAGATCAGACCCATTGAGTACGACCGACCGCTGCGTCTTCGTAGCCCGCTGCGCCGCCGCCACCAGCTGGTCCTCGTGATGAGTCCCCCGACCGTCGAACGCCAGGCACGTCTCACCGTCGATGATCGCCAGCCCCTTGGCGCCCACGAGCGTCCGCAGATGCCGCACCGCCTTACCCGCCGTAGCCGCGGTCAGCCCCGCCCGCAACGGCTCCGCCGCCAGCGCCGCCATGTGCAACACGTCGTAGGTGGCCCGCTGCATGGCCGTGGCAATCCCCCGCCGAGCCCGCAACCTCAACACCGCCACCACCGCCGCCGCGAGGGCAGCCAGCACGGCCACCACCGCCAGCACACTCCCCACCTGACCAGCCACGCCGGAATCCTCGCCCCTCCCGCCCCAAAACACCATGCCCCCTCGCCTCGCCTGCCCCTCCGCCCCCAACACCCCTCTCAGCCCCAGCCGGGTAACTCAGCTGGCCGGGAGGGGGGTGTTGGGGCGCGGAAGGTACCGCTCAGTGCCAGCTGGGTGGCTGGGCTGGGCGTGAGGGGGGTGTTGGGGCGCGGAAGGTACCGCTCAGTGCCAGCTGGGTGGCTGGGCTGGGGGTGAGGGGGGTGTTGGGGCGCGGAAGGTACCGCTCAGTGCCAGCTGGGTGGCTGGGCTGGGGGTGAGGGGGGTGTCGATTGGCGGGAATGTCGACGGGGGTGGTTAGTAGGCGCCCTTGCGTTTCAGGACTACGAAGATGGTGCGCCACAGGATGCTCAGGTCGTAGGTGAGGGACCAGTTGTCCACGTAGTAGAGGTCCAGGCGGACGGCCTCGTCCCAGGAGAGGTCGGAGCGGCCGCTGACCTGCCAGAGGCCGGTGATGCCGGGGCGGACCAGGAGGCGGCGGCGGACGTCGCCCAGGTAGTCGCCGTCGTCGGCGGGGAGGGGGCGGGGGCCGACGAGGGACATCTCGCCCTTGAGGACGTTGATCAGCTGGGGGAGTTCGTCCAGGGAGGTGGCGCGCAGTTTCTGGCCGAAGGAGAAGATGCGCGGGTCGTGCTTCATCTTGAAGAGCATGCCGTCGGACTCGTTGAGCTCTTCGAGGGTGGCTTTGCGCTCTTCGGCGTCCTGGTACATGGTGCGGAACTTCCACACCCGGAAGGTGCGGCCCTCGTGGCCGACGCGCGGCTGGCGGAAGAAGACCGGGCCGGGGTCGGAGAGGCGGATGCCGATCGCGATGAACAGCAGGATCGGGCTGATCAGGATCAGGCCGAGGCCGGCGACGATGCGGTCCATCAGGTTCTTGGTGAGCCAGCCGGGGCCGGAGAGGGTGGGCTCCTCGACGTGCAGCAGCGGCAGGCCCTCGATGGGGCGGATGTGCACACGCGGGCCGGCGATGTCGGTGAGCTGAGGTGCGACGACCAGGTCCACGCCGGTGCCCTCGAGCTGCCAGGCCAGGCGGCGGAGCTCGCCCGGTTCGGCGCTGGCGGAGCCGCAGACCGCGATCGTGTCGGCGCCCACCTCGCGGACCAGCGCCAGGACGTCACGGCCGGCGTAGACCGGGACGGGGGTCTCGATGCCGCGGGCGGCCGCATAGCCGTCGGTGATGTGGATGGCGACCGGGATGAGGCCGGCGGCGGGGCTGCGGGTGACCGCGGTGTAGACCTCGAGGGCTTCCGGCAGCGTGCCGACCAGGACCATCCGGTGTGCGCCGTGGCCGGTCCGGCGGCGGGCGACGTGCAGGACCTGCCGGGCGGTCACCCGGCAGATCAGGATGAGCAGCAGGGCGGTCATGGAGACCGTGGCGACGGTGCCACGGGACAGGTCGGCCTTGGTGGCGAACGCCAGCAGCGACACACCGGCCACGACGGTGACCGAGGTGCGGACGACGCGCTTGTACTCCTCGCTGCCGAGGCCGAGGTAACGCCGGTCGTAGGAGCCGTTGGTCCAGAGCAGGATCAGCCAGCCGAGCGGCAGCGCCACGTAGGCGAAGAAGGTGAAGAGCTCGGTGCCGTCGAGGAAGGCCCAGCTGCGGTTCGTGAAACCGGCCTGCGACTTCTCCAGCAGGCTCGCCGTGTAGCTCGCGCCGAGGGCGGAGAGAAGATCAAGGACGATGAGCGCCAACGTGTACGGCCGGTGCCAGCGCGACAATCTCCGATGCTGGCGGGTCCACGCTGATCGGGGAACGCCGTTGCTCGGTGGCGGCTCCTGCCACTCGAAGCTGTCGTACCCCACGGGCTTGCTCCGGCTGCTGTCGGTGGTTGGGCGATGCAGGCTAGTCGTCACTTCGCCTACGGCCTCCCGCATCCGGAAAAAGATTACGCACCGCCACGAGCGTTCGATCATCGGCAGGTCCGCCGGTACCCGTTAGCGTCACAACGGTTGCCAGGGACCGAGCCACTATACCGATGGATCGGCCGGAGTGAAGGTGACGTTGCGGCAGCAATCCCAGCGTGTACTTTCCGTGATCGGCCGGTGGCATCTCACCGTGATCGACTGGTGGCACCTCACCGCGATTTGCCGGTGGCACGTCACCGCACCAACTTGGACAGGCGGCGGTCGGCCAGCGGCTTGCCGCCGGTCTGGCAGGTGGCGCAGTACTGCAGGCTCTTGTCGGCGAACGACACCTCGCGCACGGTGTCGCCGCAGACTGGGCACGGCAGGCCGGTCCGCGCGTGCACCCGCATACCGGCCCGTTTCTCGCCCTTGAGCTCCGCCGCCTTCATCCCGATGGACCGTTGCACCGCGTCCGTCTCGACCTCGCGCATCGCCTCATACAGCCCGCTGAGCTGCTCGTCGGTGAGCTTTCCGGTCAGCGCGAACGGCGACAGTCGCGCCACGTGCAGGATCTCGTCGGAGTAGGCGTTGCCGATGCCGGCCAGCACCTCCTGGTCGACGAGGACACCCTTGATCTGTCCATTTCGCCCGCGAATGCGAGAAGTGAACTCGTCCAGGGAAACGGCCAGCGCGTCCGGGCCGAGCCGGGACACGCCCGGCACCTCGGCCGGGTCGCGGACCAGATAGGCGGCGAGCGACTTCTGCGTCCCGGCCTCGGTCAGGTCGAAGCCGGACTCGTCGTCGAGCCGCATCCGGATGGCGATCGGGCCGCTGCCCGGCTTGAGCGGGGCCGGCGACTTGAACGACTCCCGGTAGTGCAGCCAGCCGGCGCGGGCCAGGTGGACGATCAGGTGGATCTCCGGGCCGATGCCGATGTCGAGGAACTTGCCGTGCCGGCCGGCGCTGGTCAGCTCGAGCCCGGCCAGGGTGGAGGGCGCTGGATCATAGGTCTTCAGCGCGCTGAACGAGGAGACTTCCAGACGTTGCACGGTGTGGCCGACCGCGCGCTCACGGAGGAAAGCCGCGAGCGCCTCGACCTCGGGGAGTTCGGGCACCGTCTCACGGTAGCGTTTCGCGCCATGAAGGTGGTGGTTGCGCACAACCGGTATCGCGAGGCGATCCCGTCAGGGGAGAACGTCATCGTCGACACCGAGATCGGGCAGTTGCGGGCGGCGGGCGTGGAGGTGGTGCCCTTCCAGCGCAGTTCGGACTCGATCGACGAGATGTCGACGGCTCGCAAGGTGCTGCTGCCGATCTCCCCGGTCTACGGCACCGAGGCTCAGCGAGACCTGGCAGCGCTGCTCGATGCCGAGAAGCCGGACGTGCTGCACCTGCACAACCCCTATCCGCTGCTCTCGCCGTGGGTGATCCGGACCGCGCACGCGCACGGCGTACCGGTGGTGCAGACCGTGCACAACTATCGCCAGGTCTGCTCGTCGGGGCTGTACTTCCGGGACGGGCACAACTGCCGGGACTGCCGGGGTAAGGCGTTCGGCTGGCCGGCCGTCGCGCACAAGTGCTACCGCGGTTCGGCGGCGCAGAGCGCGATCATGGCGACCACGCTGGCCGTGCACCGCGGAACCTGGCGCTCGGTGGACCGCTACATCGCGCTCACCGACAAGATCGCCGCGCACCTCACCGACTACGGGATTCCGGGCGACCGGATCGTCATCAAGCCGAACGGCCTGCCGGACCCCGGTACGCCGGACCCGCTGGGCGACGGCTTCCTCTACGGCGCCCGGCTCTCCCCGGAGAAGGGCCTCGGCCTGCTGCTCGACGCCTGGCGCCGGCACCCGGACGGCAGCCTCGGCACGCTGCGGATCGCCGGGGACGGCGAGTTGCGCCCGCTGGCCGAGCGGGCGGCGGCCGAGCGCGGTGATGTCACCTATCTGGGGCCGCTGGACCGGGCCGGCATGGTCGCGGCCCGCCGCGCCTCGGCGGTGGTGGTGGCGGTCCCGACCTGGGAGGACGTGCTGCCGACGGTGATCCTGGAGGCGATGTCGTCGGGTCGGGCGGTTCTCGGTACGGCGGTCGGCGGCATCCCGTATCTGGTGGGTGCCGGTGCGGAAGCCGGCGGCTGGCTCGCCCAGCCGGACCCGGAGTCGCTGGCCGCCGCCCTGCCGACGGCTCGCGCCGGAGCCGCCCGGGCCGCCGTCGTCGCGCGGGAGCGTTACCTGCGGCACTTCCACCCGGACGTGCTCACCGGCCGGCTGATCGAGATCTACACCAGCATGATTTCGGATTCACAGCGCACTCCGAGGTAAATCTCACCCGGGGTGGGCAACCTCGGGGCCGTGACCGATCGATCGACATCAAAGCCCGGCGTCTCGCGGCGCACGATGCTCCTCGGCTCGGCGGCAGCCGCCGCGGTGGCCGGCGGGGGTGGATATCTGCTGGGCCGGTCGGAGAGCCCGCCCGTTCAGGAGAGCGCGGCGGCGCCGTCGCCGGCGGCGGCCAAATACCGGTCCCGTCCCGACCTGAACGGCCTGCCGGACGTCACGATCACCACGCCGGGCCGGGGCACGGCGCCCGGGCACGTGTTCCTGACACCGTTCGCCGGTGCGCTGCGCGGGCCGCTGATCGTCGACGAGAAGGGCTCACCGGTCTGGTTCCGCAAGGTGCCCGACCCGGCCACGGTCGCCATCGACTTCAAGGCACAGCGATACCGGGGAAAGCCGGTGCTGACCTGGTGGGAGGGGACCATCGGCGGTACCGGCGGGCAGGGTGTCGGGCAGGGCGAGTTCGTCGTGGTGGACCAGGCGTACCGGGAGATCACCCGGATCCGGGCGGCCGGCACCGAGCAGGCCGACCAGCACGACCTGCTGATCACCGCGGAGGGTACGGCGCTGTTCTGGGTGTACGACCCGGTGCCGTACGACCTGACCTCACTGGGTGGCCCGGCGGACGGTGTGCTGCACGACGGCGTGCTCCAGGAGATCGACATCGCGACCGGGCGGCTGATCCTCGAGTGGCGTGCCCGTGACCACGTCGGGCTGGACGAGTCGTACGCCCCGCTGCCCCAGGGCGCCTCGGCCCACCTGCCCTACGACTACCTGCACCCGAACTCGGTCAGCCTGGACGCCGACGGGCACCTGCTCTTCTCGGCCCGGCACACCTGGGGGCTCTACAAGGTGCACCGCAGGACCGGCGCGGTGCTCTGGCGGATCGGCGGGAAGAGGTCGGACCTGCGGGTCGACGAGCGTTCCGCCTTCTCCTGGCAGCACGACTTCCAGCGCCGGCGGGACGGCGGTTACAGCATCTTCGACAACGGTGCCGGGATCACCACCGAGCGGGACTACTCGCGTGGACTGATCTTCAGCGTGGACGAGAAGGCCCGTACGGTCACGTTCGTCGCCGAGCACGTCCACCCGCAGCGGCTCTCCGCACCGACGCAGGGAAACTTCCGGGAGCTGGCCGACGGCGGGACGTTCATCGGGTGGGGTCAGCAGCCGCACTTCACTGAGCACGACGCGGACGGGACCGTACGCCTCGCCGGTCACCTGCCGCGGGACAACCAGTCGTACCGGGCGTACAAGGCGGAGTGGGCCGGTGTGGCTCGCGACCAGCCCGCCCTGGGCCTGCGGGTCGAGGGCGACAGCGTGATCGCCAGTGCCAGCTGGAACGGGCACACCGGGGTGGCCCGGTGGCGCGCCCGGGCGGGTGGGCGGCCGGGCGCGCTGAGTACCGCGGTGGAGGCGGAACGGGCCGGCTTCGAGACCGAGCTGACGCTCGCCGGTGTTCCGGAGTACGTGGTGGTGGACGCGCTCGACGAGACCGGCCAGGTCATCGGTTCGTCGTCGGCGATCCCGGTCCGCGTCTGAGGGCTACCCGCGCAGGGCCGCCGGTGATGGCTACCCGCGCAGGGCCGCCCGTCCGGCGAAGGCGATGCTGGCTGCCAGGAAACCGCCGTTGACCAGCGTGAACAGCGCCACGAACCAGACCGTCCACTGCGGCGCCACGGTCAGCACCACACCGGCCAGCGTGATCACCGCTCCGTAGTCGCGGATCAGCTTGACCGCGCGGATCGGCAGCGACTGGCTGGTGACCATGCTGGCGGCCTGGTCACCGCCCTGCATCACTGAGGTGACCAGGTTGACCATCCAGGTGGCGGCGAACGCGGCGAGCAGCCACGCCGGTGTGTCCGGCTCCTGCGCCTTGGCGGTCGCGGCGAGCGCGGCGACCAGTGACGACTGGACCGCGACGTCGCAGAGCACGTCGAGCCGGGCGCCGGCCGGGCTGCTCTGGCCGGTGACGCGGGCCAGCTGACCGTCGGAGCAGTCGAACGCGTACGCCAGCTGCCACCCGATCAGCGCCAGCAGGCCGACCGGGGCGGCCCAGACGTTACCGTCGGCGACCGGGCCAGCCGTGGCGATAACCACGAACGAGACGAGGCAGCCGAGACCGAGGTTGAAAATGGTCAGGACGGTCGGGGTGAGGTGGTGCCGGTGGGCCCGCACCGCGATCCGGGCGCCGATCCGCTGGCTGACGCCCTCGCTGAACAGCCCGCCGCCCCGGTTCACGGCGTAGTAGTCGGAGGCTCCAGGCGTACCCCCGGCGGGGTTGCCGGAACCAGGCGCCGAGCCGGCGGCTGCCGACGGCGCGGAGTCCATCCGGGAGGTCGCGCGGGGGTTCGGTGGCGGCGCGGAGTCCATCCGGGAGGTCGGGCGGGGGTCAGTTGGCGACGGCATCGTTGTACTCAGCGAGTTTCTGCCGGGTCTGCTCCGGCGTCATGGCCAGGTGCTCGAGGATGGTGTAGCGATCCGGCCGGGTCCGCGGCGCGAACTCCACGATCCGGACGAACTGCTCGGCGTCCAGGCCGACGTCGGACGGCGTACGCGGAAGCTGGTGCCGTTCCAGACACTCGGACATCTGCCGGAACCGCCGCTCGTCCCCGCGCAGGAACGTGCAGAACAGCGCACCCAGCCCGGCCAGTTCGCCGTGCGACGCGGTGTTCGGATAGAGCGAGTCGGTGGCGTGCATGATCTCGTGGCACCCGCCGCTGGACGGACGGCTGCTGCCGCAGACGGCCATCGCGAGACCGCTGGAGATCAGCGCCTCGGCCAGCACGGTGACGAACGCGTCGTCGCTCATGTCGCCGGGCATGGTGAGCACCGCCTCGGCACCCATCCGGGCCAGCGAGGCGGCCAGGCCGTCCACCGGTTCGCCGCGCACCTCACGGGCCAGCTCCCAGTCGGCGAGCGCGCTGATGTTGCTGATCACGTCGCCGATGCCGGCGCGGTTGACCCGCTCCGGCCCGTTCTCCACGAAGTCCAGGTCGACGACCACGCCGAACGGGATGTGCACCCCGTAGGAGCCCTTGATGCCGTCGTTGTTCAGGCTGGCCACCGGTGACGCTATTCCGTCGTTGGCCAGGCTGGTCGCCACCGAGACCATCGGCAGGCCCCAGCGGCTCGCCGCGTACTTCGCCGTGTCGACGGTCTTGCCGCCGCCGATGCCGACGACCGCGTCGTAGTGGCCGCTGCGCAGCTTGCCGGAGAGCTCCAGGGCGGCGTCCAGGCTGCCGCCGGTGGTGACGAAGATCTCGGCGGCCTTCAGCGAGGGGCGGAGCAGGTCCACCACCTTCTCGCCGAGGCCGGGGCCGACCACCACCGCGACCTCGCCACCGGAGGAGATCCGGCCGTCGGAGAGGATCTTGCCGAGGTCGGCGACCGCGCCCCGCCGCACCTCGATGTGCAGCGGGGTCTGGACGCTACGGGCTAGTAGCGGCATGCGATGTCCCGGGCCTTGGCCAGGTCGTCGTGGTTGTCCACCTCGACCCAGGGCAGGTCGCCGATCTCGGCGGCCCGCACCTCGCCGCCCCGGTTCGCGAACTCCTGGAAGCCGTCCTCGTAGTAGAGGTCCGGGTTGCGCTCGAAGGTCGCCTTGAGCGCGTCCGCGAGCCGGCCGGCCGCGGTCGCCTCGATGATGTTGGCGCCGATGTACTCCCCGTACGCCTCGGCCGGGTCCATCAGCTTCGTGATTTTGGTGAGCTGGCCATCTTCGTTGAAGACGGTCTTCATCTCCTCGTCAGCAAGCTTCTTCACTGTGTCGACAGCGAGAAGGATGCTCGGGCCGCGCTGGGCCAGCAGCGTCTGCTCCACACTGACCGGGTGCACGGTGTCGCCGTTCACCATGAGCGCGCCCTGCGCGAAGTGGTCCCGGGCCAGCCAGAGGGAGTAGGCGTTGTTCCACTCCTCGGCCTTGTCGTTGTGAACCAGGGAGATCTTCACGCCGTACTTGGACTCGAAGCCCTCGACACGTTCCTCCACGGCGCCGGCCTGATAGCCGACGACGATCGTGACGTCAGTCAGCCCGGCAGCTGCCAGGTTGCGCAGTGAGATGTCCATGATCGTGGTGTCCCCGTCAACGGGGACCAGCGCCTTCGGCAGCGTGTCCGTGTACGGGCGCAGTCTGCGCCCGGCGCCGGCGGCGAGTACCAAACCGATCATGGGGTGGTTCCTTCCCAAGCGAGGGTTGTGAAGAGAGAACGATAGCGGCACTCGCAAGGACCGCTGTGAAAATGGTATAGACCCGGCTTCTAAGCTGTGGGGCATGACCGCTGAGCAGCTGATCTCCTTCGCCCGTGGCGCCCCGTCGCTGGACATCGTCGACGTGGAGGGCCTGAAGGCCGCCGCCGCCCGCGCTTTCGACACCGACCCGGCCGGTGTGACCGCCTACGGTACCTCCGTCGGCTACCTCCCGCTGCGGAAGTGGATCGCCGACAAGCACGGCGTCTCGCCCGACCAGGTCATCGTGACCAACGGATCGCTGCAGGCCGACGCGTTCCTCTTCGGCCACCTCGTCCAGCCCGGCGACGACGTGATCGTGGAGCGGCCCACCTACGACCGGACGCTGCTCAACCTCCAGAACCTCGGCGCCAAGGTGCACCAGGTGACGCTGGCGTCCGACGGTATCGACGTCGACGAACTGCGCGGCCTGCTCGAGTCGGGCCTGCGCCCGAAGCTCGCGCACATCATCCCGAACTACCAGAACCCGGCCGGGTTGACGCTGTCGCTGGAGAAGCGGCAGGCGCTGCTCGCCCTGGCCGCCGAGTACGGCTTCGTCATCTTCGAGGACGACCCGTACGTCGACATCCGCTTCCGCGGTGAGCCGCTGCCGTCGATGCTCTCGCTCGACACCGAGAACACGGTGGTGCACGCCTCCAGCTTCACCAAGACGGTGTGCCCGGGTGTCCGTGTCGGGTACCTGGTCGGCCCGGCCGCGCTGATCGACGCGATCGCGAAGAAGGCCACCAACCTCTACATCTCCCCGGGCATGGTCTCCGAGGCGATCGTGCACCAGTTCTGCGTGAGCGGTGACATCGAGAAGTCGGTGCGCACGGTCAGCGCCGCGCTGGGTGAGCGGGCGAGCGTGCTTGCCGAGTCGATCCGCAAGCACATCCCGGGTGCCACGTTCACCGAGCCGGACGGTGGTTACTTCCTCTGGGTGGACCTGCCGTCGGACGTCGACGTGGACAAGCTCTTCCCGGCGGCCATGAAGAAGGGTGTCGCGGTCGTCAAGGGCAGCGACTTCCTGCTGGAGGGCGGGAAGAGCTCGCTGCGCCTGGCGTACTCCGCGGTCACCGTCGACCAGATCGACGAGGGCGTGCGGCGCATCGCCGAGGCCATCGAAGAAGTACGGGGCTGACGGTCTTTCCCGTGCCGGTGCTGAGCCGGCACGGGAACCTCCGGGTAACCTCGGTGGGTTTGCTCATCCCGGAGGGTTGGACCATGACCGAGCGCGAATCGAGTGCATGGACGCGTGGCGGGCCGCTGGGTAAGGGCTGGGCCGCCCGGGCGATGACGCGACTGCTGGCGACCGGGGAGGCCGCCGCGCCGAACGGTTCCGGCGCTGGCCGGGAGACGACCGCGGTGGTCAACTGCGGCGTCTACCTGGACGGGAAGCGGATGCCGGGTGACTTCACCCCGGATCAGGCGCTCAGCGAGGCCTGCAGCCGCGACGGCGCCTTCGTGTGGCTGGGGCTGCACCACCCGTCCGAGGGCGAGATGGCGGCCATCGCGCACACCTACGGGCTGCACGAGCTGGCCGTGGAGGACGCGGTCAAGGCGGAGCAGCGGCCCAAGCTGGAGCAGTTCGGCGAGGTGCAGTTCCTGGTGCTGCGTACCGCGCGCTACGTGCCGCATCAGGAGCTGACCGAGAGCTCCCAGGTGGTCGAGACCGGCCAGATGATGATTTTCATCGGCGAGCGGTTCGTCATCACGGTCCGGCACGGTGACGCCTCCGAGATGGCGCCGGTCCGTGCCGATCTGGAGTCGCACCGCGAGGTGCTGCTGCAGCAGGGGCCGTGGGCGGTGGCGTACGCGGTGACCGACCGCGTCGTCGACCACTACCTCGAGGTGGCCGACCAGGTCGAGGCGGATCTGGACATCATCGAGGAGGGCGTCTTCTCCCGTGATCGGATCGCGCCCATTCAGCAGGTCTACCAGCTGAAACGAGAGCTCGTGGAGTTCCGCCGGGCAGTGGTTCCGCTGCAGCGGCCGCTCGCGGCGATCACGTCGAGCCAGGGCGTGGTGCCGAAGGAGATCCGGCGTTACTTCCGCGACGTGCAGGACCACCTGACGCGTACGGTCGAGCAGGTCTCCTCCTACGACGACCTGCTCAACTCGATCCTGCAGGCCCGTCTCGCCCAGGTGACGGTCGACCAGAACAACGACATGCGCAAGATCGCTTCGTGGGCGGCCATCGCCACGGTGTGGACCGCGTTCGCCGGTGTCTACGGCATGAACTTCGACTACATGCCGGAGACCGGCTGGAAGTACGGCTATCCGGCCCTGATAGCGGTCCTGTCGGTGGTCACGGTGGTCCTCTACCGGGCACTGCGCCGCAACGGCTGGCTGTAGCCGGACGGCTCGGATGCCCGGACGTGCCGCACCGGCGCGTGCCGGCGCAGCTCGTCGCCTACCTGCCGGCCGGCCCGGCCCTGGATTCGATCCGGGCCGGGCAGCCGTGAAGCAGCTCTTCGATTACCGGGGGTTCTGCTTCGTCGGGTCGGCGACCGTACCGTTCGACGTGGTGTAGACGGTCGGCTCCAGCGGCTCGAACGTGGCGTCGTCCGTGCCGGCCTGCGTGCTGCCGGAGGCGTCGTACTCCTCCCACTGCGCGTCCCGGCGGCGACGGGCCACGTACGCGGCACCGATACCGACGGCGGTGCCGAGCAGCGCGTAACCGGCGAGCCGCCCGGAGCGGCCGTTCTTCCTGCCGTACGCCTTCTCGGCCTTGCGCTCCAGCTTCTTGGCGGCCTTGACCTGCTGCTTGGCCTGCTTGCGGGTCTGCTTCTTGGTCGCCTTGCCGGTCTGCCGGACGTTGTCGGTCGCCGCGGTCACCAGCGGGGTCAGCGTCGCGAGCGCGCTGTCCCAGCTGTTCGTGGCGGCGTCCTTCGCCTTGGTGGCGGCCGGCTGGACCCGTCCCTTGGCCGCGTTGTACTTGGGTCCGACGGTCGCGCTGGTCTCCTGCGCCGCCAGGGACGCGGCGCGCTTGAAATGATCCATGCTCTGGTTGAGCTCGTTGCGCATACGCGCACTACGGTTCCTTCGGCGAAGCGTTGCGAACACCGGTGCCCACCTCCTGTGGTCGTCTCCCAGGCCATGTTGCCTCTTCGGGTACCCCCGCGCGGCCGGATCCATGACATGGGGGAGGATCCGAATTGCACGAGAACAGTCCCATCACCGCAGACGGGAGTACCCGTGGCAGCGAACATCTACGCCACCCTTCACACCAATCACGGCGCGATCCGCCTCCAGCTCTTCCCGGATCACGCTCCCGCGACCGTCCGCAACTTCGTGGAACTGGCCGAGGGCACCAAGGAGTACAAGGATCCCCGCACAGGTCAGGCGGGGTCCGGGCCGTACTTCGACGGCACCATCTCGCACCGGGTCATCGCCGGTTTCATGGTCCAGCTCGGCGACCCGACCGGCACCGGTCGCGGCGGCCCGGGTTACCAGTTCGGTGACGAGTTCCACCCGGAGCTTCAGTTCGACCGCCCGTACCTGCTCGCCATGGCGAACGCGGGCCCGGGCACCAACGGTTCGCAGTTCTTCGTCACGGTGGCGCCCACCCCGCACCTGAACCGGCGGCACACGATCTTCGGCCAGGTGGCCGACGAGCAGTCCGCCAAGGTGGTCGACTCGATCGCGAACACGCCGACCGGACCGGGCGACCGGCCTCGTGAGGACGTCGTGATCGAGCGGGTGGAGATCGAGCGTTCCTGACCACTCCGGGTACCTTTGGTGCCATGAGTGAGGCTCCCTCGACGGCACCGGTGTGCTATCGGCATCCGTCACGAGAGACCATGCTCCGGTGCAGCCGATGTGAGCGCCCGATCTGCACCAGCTGCATGAACGACGCAACCATCGGCCATCAATGCCCGGACTGTGTCAAAGAGGGACGCCGTGGTCAGCGGCCGGCGCGCACCGCCTTCGGCGGTAGTCGTGCCGGCCAGCTCGGCTATGTGACCACCGGCATCATCGCGATCAACTCGCTCGTCATGATCGCCTCAGCGATCGTCGGGGGGCCGCGCGCCATCGCCGGCGCCGGCGGGTTCTTCGGCCTGCTGGGCACCGGCACCCCGCTGACCGACTTCGGCGAGGTGCTGGGCTGGGCGACGTATGGCGGTCAGGTGCACGGCGTCGCCGAGGGCGAGTGGTACCGGCTGGTCACCGCGATGTTCCTGCACTACGGCGCGGTCCACCTGCTGCTCAACATGATGCTCGTGGCGCAGCTCGGCCGCTATCTGGAGGCCCAGCTCGGCCCGCTGCGGTTCGCCGCGCTCTACCTGATCGCCGGTTTCGGCGGCAACGTCGCGGCATACGTCTTTCAGCCCGCGAACCAGCCCTCGGCGGGTGCCTCCACCGCGACGTTCGGCCTGATCGCGGCCGTGATCGTGATCAACCGCCGGTTGCTGCGTGATCCCGGCCCGATGATCCCGCTGCTGGTCACCAACCTGATCTTCACGTTCACCATCCCGCAGATCTCGATCGCGGGACACCTGGGCGGTCTGGCGGCGGGTGCCGCGGCGGCGGCGGTCCTGGCGTACGCGAGACTGCCGCAACGCTCCGCGAAACAGGCGGTGGGCCTCACGGTGCTGGTGATCCTGATCGTGGCGGCCGCGGTGCTGAGGACCCAGGCGATCCTCGGTTAGGCCTTCGCCGCGCGCAGGTCGCTCAGCTGTGTGACGACCTCGTCGGGGAGGGCTCCGAGGTCGTGCGCGCCGTACAGGTAAAAGGCATCGCCGGTGTCGATCTCCAGGACCTCGTTACGGAGACCGCGGCGGACGGTGCGCTCCACCCGTACCCTCTCGATCTGAGACCAGGGCACCTGCCGGCGCCGGGCGAATCCGGTGACCACCGTGATGCCCTCCCGATCCGCCGCAAGGCGGATCGGCACGATCAGATCGCGCACTGCCCAGCCGGTCAGAACGGCCGCGACGATCGCCGCCAGCGCCCAGCGCACCGGGTCACCCTCGGCGAACGCCGCGGCGAGCACCACGAGAGCGACAGCACCCATCAGCTTGGAGACCGGGAGGACCGGTTTGACGCGCCACTGCATGCCATCACTATGGCAGCCGTTTCATGCGTCCCGGAATGGGTTGTAATTCGATATTCATCGGGGGCGGCCGACTCCTCGCCGTTCATCCCCCGTTAAACATCACATGGACGTGTTCTTCAGTACGTTCCACAACGCAGCCGACGCCGGGTCGGTGTCCCTTCCCGCGGCGAACCGGCACCTGTCAATCTTCCGGAACTGCGTGGACCAGGACGACCCCGCGATCCTGATGACCCGATGCGCCCGCCCGGGTGCGCCGCTTTCCGGCGACTACTACCTGCTGCTGACCCAGCGGCGGGTGGTGGTCGTTCAGGAGACGCGGCCCCTGCACCGGTTGCGCCTGCACCTGAACATCAACCTGCGCCAGCTGAGCAACGTGACCTGGCGTCTGGATCTTTCCAGGCCGGCCATCGAGGTGGCCGCCACCGCGATGGACGGCGTGCGGGAGAGGTTCCGGATGCGGCTGGCCGACTCGGCTGCGGTCTGGCGAGTCGAGGAACTGCTGCGTGAGGTCTTCCAGGGCCGGCGCGCGGAGCCCGCGGCCGTGCCGGTGCGGGCGCCGCGGATCACAGCGCCCGCACTGGCGTAAGGGGCTTCTACAGAAATTCTTGGATCGAGTGGCGGAGCCCGGCCGGGTCGAGGCCGTGCTCCTGGGCGTGGTCCCGCCAGGAGCCGTAGCGCCGCACCTCGGTGCGCCCGACGCCGAGGTGCAGCGCGCGGTGCGGCCGGCCCCTCAGCGCCTCGCTGAGCAGGCGTGCCGAGGTGCCTTCGAGGTACGGCTCGACGAGCACCACCGCGTCGGTCGCCAGAGCCCGCAGCCCTTCGACGTCGAACGGCCGCGGCGTGTTCGTGTAGGCGACAGTCACGTCGAGATCCCTGGTCGCCTCCAGCACCGGATCGAGCATCGGCCCGACCGCTATCACCAGTGAGCTGCCCTTCTTCAAGGTGCGAAGGTGGGCGCTGTCCGGATACGCCGTCGTGTTCTCCTGCTCGGACAGCCGCACGTAGACCCGGTCGTCGTGCTGGGCGGCGGCACGCAGCAGGCCCGGCACCTCGTCCCGGTGACCCGGCACGTGCACTGTCCAGCCCTCCAGGGTGTCCAGCAGCGCCACGTCGCCCGGAGACTGGTGCGTGTATCCCTCCTCGGCGGCGTCGTACGAGGCACCGATGCTGACCAGCACGGCACCCACGTCCTGGTGCGCGAGGTCGAGCTTGATCTGCTCGTAGGCCCGGTCGATCAGGAACGGCGCGTACGAGTGCAGGATCGGCCGGAGCCCGGTCAGGGCGAGCCCGCCGCCGACCCCGGCCATGAGTTGCTCCCGGATGCCGACGTTGAACACCCGGTCCGGATGTCGCTGCTGAGCGGTCCGGAACGAGGCGGCCGAGATGTCCGCGAGCACCAGCGCGGTGCGCGGATCGTCGTCGAGCAGGGCGGTTGTCGTGGTGATGAAGGCTTCCCGCATGATCGTCTGCCTCTCCTACTTGGTCTCTACCGCTGCCACTACCAGGTGCGGCCGTCCGGTGATCCGCAGTGCTCGCTCGATCTCGTCGTGGTCGCGGCCGTTCACGACGGAGACGCTCCACCCGGGGAAGCGGGCCGGAATGCCACCCGGCCATCCGTGCGTCGACGACTGGTTGTCGATGACGATCGCGGTCAGCGGCAGCTTGATCGCGGCCGCGTACGCGATCGCCTCATGGTTCGAGCCCTCGTCCAACTCCGCGTCGCCGAGCAGCACGAACGTCCGCGTGTCGACGAAGCCCTGAGCGCGCAGCCCGAGCGCGGTGCCCACGGCCAGGCCCAGCCCGTGACCGAGCGATCCGGTACCGACCTCGACACCCGGTACGAGCACGCGGTCCGGGTGGTGCCCCAGCCGGCTGTGCGGACCGGCGAGATCGTCGAGCCACTCCTCGGGGAAGAAGCCCTTGGCGGCTAGGACGGCGTAGTAGGCCGCCGGCCCGTGCCCTTTGGAGAGCAGGAAACGATCGCGGTCGGGTTCGTCGGCGGTTTCCGGGGTGTTTTGGAGCACTCGGTCGTACAGGATCCAGAGCACGTCCAGTGTGGAGTGAGCGCTCGGCGCGTGCTTCTCGTCACCGGTGACGCGGTTGAGCAGGCGTTGCAGGCGGTGTGTCGGTGCGGTGAGTACGGTCATGGCTCTAGGCTGCAACTTGAAGCTCACTTGAACTCAAGCTCGTTCGTCAGTTCGTTTTTCAGCTCGGTTTTTCGGCTCGGCTTTTCGGCTCGTTCTTCGGGGGACGGATGGAGACTCTCACCATCGGCGATCTGGCTGCCCGCAGCGGGGTGGCGCCGTCGGCACTGCGGTTCTACGAGCGGGAGGGATTGATCCACGCGACGCGCACCAGCGGCAATCAGCGGCGGTACGAGCGGGCTGAGCTGCGGCGGGTGGCCTTCATCAAGATCGCCCAGCAGGTGGGGGTGTCGCTGGAGGAGGTCCGGGCGGCGCTGGAGTCCCTGCCGGAGAACCGGACGCCTACCAAGGCGGATTGGTCTCGCTTGTCGGAGCGGTGGCGGTATCGGCTGGAGGAGCGGATCGCGGTGCTGGAGCGGCTCCGGGATCAGCTGACGGGGTGCATCGGGTGCGGATGTCTGTCCCTGCAGAGGTGCAAGCTGGTGAATCCGTCCGACCAGCTCGCGGGGCGGGGCGCAGGCCCCCAGATGATCATCAACCCACCGTCAGACTGATCCCGCGGCGTTCCATCTCATCAGCAGGTTGGCGGCCGCGATTGTCTGCGGATGTTCGGCACCGAGGGTTCGCCTGCGGCCGGTGACGACCCGCTCCTCGATCGCGATCGCCTCGGTGCTCCGGCCGGCGTCCCAATAGGTGACGGCGAGGTTGTTGCGCAGGGTGAGGGTATGCGGGTGTTCGGGGCCGAGGACTCGTTCGATATCAGCGGCGAGCCGTTCGAAGATGCTGATGGCCTCGGCGGTGCGGCCCGCGGACTGGTAGGAGGAGGCGAGATTGCCGCGCGCTGTCAGGGCGTGTGGGTGGTCAGGGCCGAGGACGCGCTCGAGGTCAGCGGCGACGGACTCCTCGATTGTGATCGCCTCGACGGTGCGGCTCGCCTGCCGGTAGGAGGCCGCGAGGTTACCGCGCGCTGTCAGGGTGTTGGGGTGATCGGGACCGAGGATCTGCTCGCGGATGGCAAGGACCCGCTCGTAGATGGGGATGGTGTCGTTGGTACGTCCCACTTCCCGGAAGAGGTTGGCGAGGTTGGCATAGGCGTTCAGGGTGGTGGGATGTTCGGTGCCCAGGGCCCGGTCGGAGTCGGCGACAAGCTGTTCCTGGATGGTGAGGGCCTCGTCTGTGCGACCGGCCCGCCAGTAGGACGCTGCGAGATTCGCGCGCGCCGTCAGGGTGTGTGCGTGGTCAGGCCCGGAGATGCGTTCGCAGTCAGCGGTGACCTCCTCGAAGATGGTGATGGAGAGGCCGACGCGGCCGACCTCGCGATAGCACCCGCCGAGATTGGCTCGGACCGCCAGGGTGAGTTCGTTCCCGGAACCGAGGATCCGCTCGCTGTCGGCGAGAGCCTGCTCGAAGAGTGCGGTCGCAGCGTCGAAGTTGCCCTGGTGCTGCTGATAGGAGGCGGCGCGATCCAGAACGAACAACATCGCGGTGGATTCATGATCTGCGGGCAGCTGCTCCACGAGGGCCTGGACATGCGGGATCAATGCCGCCCACATCGGAAATCCAGCCACATTCGCGATCGGATCCTCCGGCGCCGCCTTCACCAGGAGTTGCACCGCACTGCCGCGGACCGCGGTGGCACGTTCATCGACGACGTTCTGATTGCGGGTTACGGCCTGGACGAGCCGGTGCACGGTCAGCGCCCTTGAACGGCGCTTGATCATCGAATACGACGCCAGGATGGCGAGCGCATCATCGACGTCACGAGGTTCGTGCGCCAGCGGATACAGAACGCTTTCCGGCAGCGGATCGGCGCCGAGCCACGCCATGACATCAAGCACGGTGGCCGCGACGGCGCTAGACTCCGCGACGGATCTCATCGTCACCGTCCACACCGCTGCCATCGTTCGCTGCCCGGTGTCGCCCACCCCGGCGTTACCGGCGGCCCGGCCGAACTCCTCGGTCAACAGCGCCGTGTAGTGGTCGAACGTCATCCCGTCGTGCTGACTGACATATGCAGCGGCCTGCTGGAGCCCCAGCGGTAGATCGCCCAGCCGCTCCGCCAGGCGGCCGGCTCCCGCGGCGTCATCAAGATCGGTCAGCTCCCGCAACAGGCGAATGCTTGAGGTTCGGTCAAGGACCTCCAGTTGCAGCGTCCGAAACCCCAACCCGCGCCACCGTGCGCGCAGATCGCGGCGGGTCGTCACCAGCACGTGGCCCCGGCCGGAGACCAGGCCCAGCAGGTCAGCGATATCGTTGATGTCCTCGACGTTGTCGAGAACCAGGAGCCAGTCGGTGTTCGACTGAAGCCAGCCCCGCGCCCACTCCTGTGCGTTCGCCGCCAGCGTCGCCACCGGGTGCAGCCGTTCGGTCAATGCGGCCAGACCCAGACCGACAGCCGACCGGTTGTCCGCCGTGATCCACCAAACGAGCCGATAGCCGCTCATGTATGAGCGTGCATACTGGTTCGCCAGCTCACTCTTGCCGATGCCGCCGAGCCCGTGCACCGCCGCCTGACCCACCACGACACCACCGTCCGCACCATTGAGCAGCGCGGCCAGGTCGGCGACGTCGCGGCCCTCGAACACCGCCGACGCGGGTGGAAGGTTGTGCGGTACGCCACCACGGCCACCGGCGCGCTGCGGCGGGGGCAGAGTCCCGGCGTCCACCTCCACGCTGTTCAACGTGTTGTCGGAACCGATTTGGATGTTGCGGCTGTTGCTGACGTCGGCCTGGAAGCTGTCGCCAAGATCCATAATGGTCACCGCCTCGTTGCGTACGGCTACGACGACGGTATAGCAGCGGCTCACCTCATCGACCGGCCCCGCGAAGATCCGTCAAGCTGATCAAGACGGGGCAGCGGCGAACTCAATGTCCATTTAGGGTTTCCGCATGCATTTGCCCCTGAAGAAACTGGCGGTCGCCGCTGCCCTCGTTGCAGCGGTCCTCGCCGTGCCCGCACCCGCGAGCGCCGAGGACGCGGCACCCGCCATCCGTCAGGTCACGGTCGGCGTGGAACACAGCTGCTCCCTGGACGACACCGGCAGCGTCCTCTGCTGGGGTGACAACTACTTCGGCCAACTCGGTGCGGACGGGCCCCGGCGGTCCTCGGTGCCGGTCCCGATCGCGCTCCCCGGCCCGGCCACGAGCATCGCCGGCGGCGCGTACCACACCTGCGTAATCGTCGCCGCTGATGTGCTCTGCTGGGGCGACAACTACGACCGGCAGCTCGGCACCGCGAACGTCCCGACCGACGGTGCCGTGGTGAAGGTGGAGGGTCTCGAGGGCCAGACGCCGAAGACGGTTTCCGCAGGTGTCAACTCCTCCTGCGTGGTGACCGAGAGCAGTGAGCTCTACTGCTGGGGCGAGACCGCCAGGCAGCAGACACACATCAGGCAGACGGTGAAGTTCGACGTTCCCGGCACGGTGATCGCCGCCGAGGTCGACAAGTGGTACGGCTGCGCGGCGACCACCGAGGGCCCCTACTGCTGGCACGTCGAGTACCAGGGCTTCCAGCGTGCCGCCGGCTTCCCGGCCGGCCCGGCGGTCGCGATCACCACGTCCCGCAACGCCACCTGCGCACAGACCCCTGACGACAGTCTGTACTGCTGGGGCGACAACTTCTTCGGCTCCGTCGGTGACGGCACCATGGACCGCCGTCCCGAGGCGGTCCGCATCGCGCTGCCCGCGGCTCCCACCACCGTGGGGTCCGGAGAGAACCACATCTGTGCGGGCGTCGTTGACGGTGCGTACTGCTGGGGTCGCAACAGCTACGGCCAGGTCGGCGCCGACGACCCCGGCTGGGCACTCCCGTCGCCGACTCCGGTCGCCGGCCTCACCGGCGCGGTGACATCGATCGACGGCGACTTCAGCCACACGTGCGCGGCTGTGGCGGGCGAGGCGTACTGCTGGGGCATCAACGACGTCGGTCAGCTCGGTGACGGGACGACGACGTCGGTGCGCGCTCCGGTGAAGGTGCTTGCCGCGCAGGCCTGACGCGAGTAGCCGCTGACCTGCATTCGCTCAGGTCAGCGGCTGTTTCTCATGTCTCGGGATCGAGCGGAGGGCGTGGGATTCGAACCCACGATGAGTTTCCCCATACCGGTTTTCAAGACCGGCCGCTGCGACCCGGTGACCTGCGCGGACGTCGGGGATCGCACCAACGTTGTCGCGCTATGGTCGCACCGAAGCGCCCATACCCTGCGACGGCCCTATAGAACTAAGGATTGCCTGCGACGCGGTTTAATCAAGCGTCGTACGAGGTCAGATGGGCTGATGAAGATCCGTCCCGGCCAGTTCAGCTGCTGGCGCTGCTGTACTTCACTGCTGTACAGCAGCGTGGCATGTGCGATCTAAACAAGCCGCGATGAACTCAGCGCCAGCGCTTCGGCAGCAACTCGTGCAACGAGGCCATTGCGGCAAGGCCGGCGAAGAAGCCGATCAGGATGGCCAGCGACGGCCCAGCCGGCTCCCAGGCCGCGACACTGGCTACCGCTGCACCCCCAAGCCCCCCAAAGCTGACAATTCCCTTTCGGGTGATGAAGCCCTCTTCTTCCTTAGTTGCCGCTGGTCCATCAGCACTCGTTGGAGAGCTTGCTGCACCTTGCACGCCGTTGAGCTGTGGTGGTCGGGCAGGGTTGTCGTTACCGTGGGGCACGTTGTGCTCCTTCGTAGTGGGGACCTTTTGCCGGGTGCTCAGAGAGGGAGCGCGACAAAGACGGCCCGCCTGCCAGCGGGCCGTCTGCCTATGCGCTTGCTGCTTGAGGAAGTAGTACCGCGCCGGACGAGTGATTGTCTTCGGCCCCTCGATCACCCTACGTAATTGGCACACTTGTGCCTGTCTGATTTGGCGGCACTTAAGACTTAATGCCCATCCTGTGGGTAACAGTACAAGCACCCCGAGTTGAAGCAATGGGGTGAAATAGAGCACATTAATTTTTGGGCCCAATGGCGCTGGCGATTTGTTTAAAGGCTATTCAAATATCCACAGCCAACATCGTGGTAGTACTTTCGGTTGACGGTCTTCAACTCATAGTCCGAGGCACCCTGTACGAACGGCTGCATGCCATAGATTTTGATGCCTATTCGTTGGTCGATGCGCTATTTGCCCGTATCAGCTAGCGCAAGTCGCACCCGGATGCAAGACCGTGCTTTGGCTTTGGATTCCAAGGTAAGTCATCCCAGGACACCGACAGTGATCATTTATGCCCGAGGGTCAGGCCGCCCTCTGCCAGGCAAGTAGCGGCAGATCCTCCATGAACTCAGACACATATTCTCTCTGACACGAGACCTAACCGTTGTATCGAAATGTCACACAGAGTCGTTACAGACCGTTGCCTACGGTGTCACTCGCCTGTTGTGCCCTGATTTGATCCCTAGAAATCATTGCCGTTTATAGGACAAAAGTAATTTTTGTATTCAGAACAAACAAGCCGTCAAGGCGCCGCATGCTTTGAGTAACCGTGGCTCGAGCGAACATGCCGAAGAATCTTAGGCGACGTTCTCACTTGACACAGAAAGTGAGCAGGGTAGTTCGATGGGCCATCCGTGCGGACAAGCTCAGCCGAGTCCGGGGTTGACGGCCGTGACGTCATGCCCTAGCCCCCCACCGCGCCGTAAGATCCGCTTTCGGCGCAGTTCCCCCTCGACCCAACTCCTACGCCGTCGCCCGCGACAGGATCTTGGCATCCGCACATTTGGGCAATCCAAAGATCTTGGCCACGCCGCCCTGTCCGAGCGACGCGGCCTCGCCGGCCTCACTTGTCGTTGAGCATCAGGTCAAGCTCGCCCTGCATGGTTGCCTCACGCGCCGCCTTGGCTCACGCCCGCGCCGCCGCTTTGTCAGCTCGCTGCCGGGCCGCCTCCTCTCGGACCGGAGCTCCCACCCCGCGCGCACGTCAGGAACCCGCCAGCACGTGTCCAGGCCGAGGATTGCTCAGGCAAGGGGTGTGCCGCTCGTGCGCCAGGCCGAGAGATCCGGAGAATCGTGCGACCCACCTGGGTAGATCCGCCCGTCTTCGCGCGGCGCGGTAGGTGGCGTTCCGGGCGTGGTGTCTACGACCCCGGCGGCCGTAGGCCGACCGGGGTCGCCGCCCCCGCGGGGCGGCGTACCGGCCACCGCGCCGCGCGAAGCGCGGCGCCTTGATCCCTAACAGGCAGATTCGGCAATGTTTCCTGCCGACCCTTCCGTCGCGTCGCGGCACCCACATCGATCTCTGTCGCTATCGTGCGTGGATGATCACTCGACTGGGTGCTTTGGCCGAGCGAATCACGACCCGCTACTACGGATGGGAAAGGCGAGCGGCCGGGCGGTTCAAGACATGGTCAGTCCGGCGCCGATGGCTAACGTTCGTGCTACTTCCGCTTATGGTTGCGGGTTGCTGCGGGGGTGTGGTCGGCGTGCCAGCCCTTGTGTTCCTCCAAGCCACCGTTGACGCCGGCAAAGGTTCAGCTTCACCTGAGGCTGCGGCGAACGAGTACCTGTTGACCATCTCGTACGACACCGACGAAGGCCTGCTGCCGCTGCTCGACGACGAGCACCAAGAGGAACTGCTAGAGCAACGGGCGGGATACCTGTCCGCGATGAAGGCGACCGATCCGCCGCCAGTTCGGATCAGCTGGAGCGGATACGAGGTACGGCGACTCACCGAGAAGCACGCGGAGGTAAACACCGACGTCCGAGGGAACTGGTCCTTCACCTCAAAGACCGGGCGACTCCAGAGGTACAACAGTGAAGCGCACCCATGGCTGATCACGGCGGTCGAGGACGACGGCTGGCGCGTGACCGCGGTGGAACCGCACCCGTGGTGTGGGGGCTACGTCGCTTCGGATCGCTGCTCGCCGGTGGGCCAGTAGCGGAATTCGAGGCACCATCCGGGCGTGGTGCCGTCTCCGCCTCATACGGTGCCACCGTCTAGCAACGCGCCTCCAATCCGCTACCGGGAGAAGCGGCGACGCGAGGGGATCAAGCCTCGCAGGAGGGTGGACGCTCGGATACGGACCTGTACCGATCGATGCAGCTCCTGGGTGTTGCTGTACTTCACTGCTGTATCCCATTGGCAATCGAGCGGCCTGGTATTCGCTCGACCGAGCGCTTCTACGGCCCTACCTAGGGCCTAGGGCCGCCACCGCCGGATGCCTCTCACGCCCCCGGCACCTGGAGGGCCGGTGCTCCGGCATCGGGCAGGCTGGCTCCTACCGCAGCGAGGTTTGCCGCGCCGAGAAGCGCTATGACGCTGATCGATCTCGATTTACTCGTAGTTATGCGCCAAACTCAAGGAGTCACGGAAGCCTTTGCTGGGGAGTGCGCATGGCTAAGTCACGCAGAGTAGTCTTTGGACGGGTCAACCGTCGGAACTCCACGATGCAAATGCGCCCCTTTTCGGAAGATATGCTCGAGTTGGCCAGGAGTAGGAGAACAAGCATCACGTTTAAGGCCGACGCCGGCAGGCCGGCACGCACTTGGCACGCGGCCGACATAGAGGTTGCCTCGGGCCGCTTCGCAGTTGGAGTACTTGGCTTTGCAGTGAGCGAAGAGAAGCGGCATTTCGACGAGGATGAATTCTCTTGGATCAAGGGAGAGACGGAGTTCTCCGATGCCGCGTCGGAAGACACTGTGGTTCCGTTTGCGGTAGACCTCCGCGAACACAGCCGGTACGTCGCCATAGCAACTAGCGGGCGAGTAAAGGCTTACTCAGCCATGGTTAACCTTGGTAAAGTCCTCAATCGAGCGGCACACGATATTGGCCTACTCCCCGCCGACTGGGAGTGCGACCTCGTAGTATCCCAAGCTTCGATACATAAGTGGCTAGAAACCTACCCGAAAGTGCGACTAATGCGGCGCACCATCAAGTTCACTAATCCTGGCCGTGACCTAGATGAAGATCGAGCACAGATGATCGCCCTCCGTGCCGGACGAAAGAAGGAAGAGTTCGCCGCTCCTTACAATCAGGAGCTTGATGTTAACTCGGAAATCTTCGCCGAGAAACTTCGTGGCATTGAGACGGGTGACCTTGAAATCTACCTGCAGGCCCGCGTGGAGGGTGCTGACAAAGCAGAATTCAACAGCAACGAGGATGCTGATAAGGTCTCAATTTCCGATTTCGGAACTGATCTCGTTGAGGGCAGGGACCTAGTAGCGATGGCGCTAGCAGGCTACACCGCTAGGCTAGAAGGTGACGAACCGGGCGAACCGCAACTATGGGACGAGTGAAAGTGTCGTACACCAGTACTAGGTTGACATGCATCCCCCTACAGGGAGGTGACCCATGTCGGGTACTGGGATGAGAGACCTCTGGTCTGCGATGGACTTTCGCTTCAGTGAAGTCCTGAGATTTGATCTTTGCTGGGCGCTTGCTGCAGGATTCGGAGGCCTGGCCACCGCTCTCATTACGCCTGCCGCCATGATCAGGACTGTGCCAATCGCCGCTAGCCTCGTAGGAGTTGTAGTCGGTGCAGTCATCGCTGGCATCGCCGTCCAGACCGCGTTCATGGATCAGGCGTTCCTTCGTAAGATCAAAGCAATAGGGCGTGATCCTGCGAGGTACATAGCGCCCTTCCTCTTCACTGCATTCGTGGGCATCATCGCCATGCTCTCAATGCTTGTGCTGAGTGCGATGTCCGCAAAAACCTTGCAACCGATACTCGCCATAGCCTGTTTTATATCGAGTTTCTTGACCGTCTGGACCATGGGAAGTCTCTTACAAGCCCTTTCAACACTTGTGCAGTTCATACACCTCAAAGTTGATGCCCTAGACGTACCCGATGACATTGATTTAGGCAATCCGGTTAGTAAGTAACGGCAACTTTAAACCGCGCAATTCGGCCGGTCGGGAGCCCCTTCTTTAGTCGCCATGGGACGTCCTGACGTCCTGGATACGCGTCACATCGACGATCACGATGTTGCTCGGGCAAACACCTCTTGTACTCGCTCGCGCCCATCGTCCACGATGCTCTGAAATATCTATATGATCAAATCTCTACCGGGATGCGGTGTCACCACCAGCCCTGCTCGCCATATGTGCGGTGGCCTGCTTGGATCCGAAGCAATCAGCTCGGCCGAGATTCGGCCGACCGAGCAGAAAGTGCCCCACCACCGCGTGCCATCAGCCAGCGTGATCGTTACATCAGCGTCGTCGGCTAGTTCAGGGTCATCGTCAGGACCGTTGTTAAACCTGACATTTGCGCCCCTGACCGATATGGTCCAGAGTCCGAAATCCATACCTTCAACCGTCACACAATCTCATACGCTGCGTAACCGAAACGTACAACGTGGCGGAGACCCATCTCTCATCTGGCAGCGGGTCGAACGAGGGCTTCGCGATCCAACAAGATCGTTTGATACAACTGCGCCGATGTCAGCTAGGCTGCGGAAACTCTTGTTAGATCTGACAGCGTTCGACTGAGTCTATAGGTATCGAGCGAAGTGGTTGCGGATTAATCGATCATGAGTGCCTTCACCGCGGTCTTGACTTGCTGCCTCGACCCAATAGTCCTTGTCGGCCAACGCGGCGCTCAGTAGGCCCACGACACCCCTACCGCGGTACTCGGCGGCAAGCCGCAGAGCGCTGCTGGCGATTGCAACGTCCGCTTGCTGCCTCGTGGGACGTTGCTGCCAAATTCGCCTATCTAGGTCAAGATGAAGGAGTTACGGAGGTGAGAGGCGCGTGGCTGAGCCCGATTCACTGTTGGACATCCTTCGACGAAGGAAACAAGCCTGGTTCGTGGGCCGGGATGGGCATATAGGGCTATTTCGAGAGAACTTTCGGCTTCCAGTCGAACGCAAGCGCTTCATCTTCAACATCCACGGCGACGGCGGCGTAGGAAAGACATTCCTGCTCCAACAGCTTCGACGGATCGCCCGCGAGGAGGGGGCCGTCGATGCCTACACGGATGAACACATCTACGGGGTACCCGAGACCATGGCGGCGTTGGCCGGCCAGCTCGGGAAGCCCTTCAACGATTTCTTGAGCAAGTATGAAGACTTCGATCGCCGGCGCGAGCAGATGGCGCAAGATCCCCAGGCGCCACTTACCGCCTGGAGCAAAGTTACCCGGGCCGCGGTGAAGATCGGGTTGAATGCGTCCAAAGCCCTGCCTGGTGCTGCGCCAATCGTGGAGCTTGTCGATGCGGAGGCAGCAGCGGAAGCTACGGACCAGGTTCGCGTATACCTGAGCGCTAAGTTTTCCGATAGCCGAGATGTGCGCCTGCTACTCAATCCGGTGGAGGAGCTGACGCCGCTCTTCCTGCAAGGACTGCGCAAGGCTGCGACGCAACAGTCGGTGGCGTTGTTCTTCGACACCTACGAGCGCACCGCACCGGTGCTTGACGGTTGGCTACTAGACATCCTGCATGGGCGGTTCGGCGATCCGCCGACCGCTCTGGTGTTGACGGTGGCCGGTCGAGATCCGTTAGGTGCCAGTGGGTGGACAGAGTTCTTGGGTGCCATCGCTGCAGTCCCACTACTCCCGTTTACAGAGACTGAAACGCGGCAGCTGCTAGCCGCTAGGGCGGTCACTTCCGAGCAAGTCGTGCGGACAGTGTGGACGCTGTCCGGAGGGTTACCACTCTTGGTCGCCATGCTTGCCGAGGGCCATCCGACAGATCCCGATGAAGTGGGTGATCCGAGCGGAACAGCTGTCGAGCGGTTCCTGAAGTGGGAGCATGATCCGCGGCGGCGCGAGGCCGTGATGACGGGTGCGCTTCCCCGTCGGATCGACGCTGATGTGCTGTCTGTGTTGGCACCAGATTTGGACGGTAGGGCAACCCTTGACTGGCTCAAGACCCTGCCGTTTGTGGCGACACGTTCAGGGCGTTTCGAGTATCACGACGTTGTAAGGGCACCGATGGTCCGGATGCAGCGGGTGCAGTCGGCTCAAAACTGGCGGGCTGCGCACCGCCAGCTGGCCGAGGCGCACGAACAGTGGCGTCAGCAGGTACGTGCTGACGCGGACTGGTCGGATTCGGCATGGCTGCATCACCGACTCGAAGAGACATACCACGGCCTGTGCGCCGATCCATCCGGCAAACTGTCGGTTGCACTTGAGTCGGCGGTTGATGCAGCGGTTGCTGGCATCGCTATCATCCGTCGATGGGCTGAGATGATCCGAATGGCCGGACATGATGCCGGCAACGACAGAGTTCAGCAGCGTGGCCAATGCCTGGTGGCATGTCTCGATGAGCAGCGTCCCGACTGCGTGGACGTGTTGACCGAACTACTGCATGACTCCTTGCTCAGCTCCGACGCAAGGTCTGCTGCTCTCGTGGAACGAGGGCGGCTACATTACTATGCCGACCGCGACGAGAAGTCAATTACGGACTTCAGCGAGGCTATTAGACTGGACCCCGACCGTAGTGTTGCGTATGAGCGGCGCGGCGAGTCCCACCGTTGGTTGAAGCGTTATGAGCAGGCCTTGGCCGACTTCGACCGGGCCATCGAACTTGACCCTAAGTCAGACTGGGCCATCGCCAGCCGCGGCGAGACCTACCACGCGATGGAACGCTACGAGCAGGCCCTCGCCGACTTCGACCGGGCCATCGAACTCAACCCTAAGTCAGACTGGGCCATCGCCAGCCGCGGCGAGACCTACCACGCGATGGAACGCTACGAGCAGGCCCTCGCCGACTTCGACCGGGCCATCGAACTCAACCCCAAGTCAGACTGGGCCACCGCCGGCCGCGGTCTGACCTACCGTGCGATGGAACGCTACGAGCAGGCCCTCGCCGACTTCGACCGGGCCATCGATCTCGACCCCGAGTCATCCTGGGCTATCGCCAGCCGCGGCGAGACCTACCACGCGATGGAACGCTACGAGCTGGCCCTCGCCGACTTCGACCGGGCCATCGAACTGGATCCGAGGTACTTCGGGTCCGTGGTCGGTCGCGGTCTGACCTACCGTGCGATGGAACGCTACGAGCAGGCCCTCGCCGACTTCGACCGGGCCATCGATCTCGACCCCGAGTCATCCTGGGCTATCGCCAGCCGCGGCGAGACCTACCGCGCGATGGAGCGCTACGAGCAGGCCCTCGCCGACTTCGGTCGGGCCATCGATCTCGACCCCGAGTCATCCTGGGCCATCGCCAGCCGCGGCCGGACCTACCACATGATGGCAGACTACGAGCAGGCCCTCGCCGACTTCGACCGGGCCATCGAACTGGATCCGAAGTACTTCTGGGCCATGGTCGGTCGCGGCCTGACCTACCGCCCGATGAAGCGCTACGAGCAGGCCCTCGCCGACTTCAACCGGGCCATCGACCTCGACCCCGAGTCATCCTGGGCCATCGCCAGCCGCGGCCGGACCTACCGCGCGATGAAGCGCTACGAGCAGGCCCTCGCCGACTTCGACCGGGCCATCGATCTCAATCCCAAGTCAGACTGGGCCATCGCTGGCCGCGGCGAGACCTACCGTCTGATGAAATGCTACGAGCAAGCCCTCACCGACCTTGACAAGGCCATCGAACTCGACCCCAACGATGCGTGGTATTTGGCTTATCGATGGCGCGCGAACTGTGATCTGCATCGAGCGGTTGAAGCGGAAGCGGACCTTGCTCGCGCGACTGCAATCGATCCAAGTAGGGACTGGGGTAGCGATGGGACTTACGAAGGGCACGAAGCGCCATAACTGACTACTGCCGTCTGTTACAGAGGCGCAGGTACGCATCGCGCGTTCCCCAACGGTAATCCGGGGACCACGCTCACAACGGCACCCTCGAGCACGCTCCCGAACCGTCGCCAACATCACTACCCGCGACGGCCGTGTTACCGCCGATCCTCGAAGCATCGGCCAGCGCGCCGACCGATGCCGCCGAAGGCCGCCAGTGGGCCCAGAAGGGGCGACTTCAAAAGCGGCGGAGGTCTTTGCCCTGGGCCTCGATGACACCGTTACGGATTGCTGCCTTGAGGATAAAGTAGTGCACAGCCAAGCCAGCGCCGAAAAGCAACAAAACGATGAACAATGACGCCGACGGGTCGAGGTCGCTCAGCATAGGTGTTCTCTCCAGGAACGGAATCGGCTCAGGCAGCGGGGTAACCCGCACAGCAAGTAATCGGTCGTGCCTTGGGCCCGCTTAAGGATTCCGAGGAGCAGCGCCAGTCGCCTGACGTCGGCTCGCGCCGTGGGCGGGTACGGCCGGGAAGATCCGGCCAGGTGGGCGGCCCGCAGGGATGCCTTGAGTTGGTGCAGCATGTGCTCACCGGTCGGTGTCAACAATCAGTTTCGACGGCTGTCATCGCTAACGGCTTAACGGATCAGTTGGGGGCTACTACCTGGGAATCAATGCCGACGGGTGCGGCGAACTGCCACGCCGACCACGATCAGCATGCCGAGGGCCTCGCCGACCGCGAGGAGGATGCCGAACGTGGCGGCTAGCCCGAGAACTGCCTTAGTGCCGAGTGTCAGAGCGATGACCACGATCGCGACGGCTAACGCCACCAGCCGTAGTAACGCGACGGTCCTGGCAAACTGTGCCAGCTTATGGCCGCGGTCCCCACGTGCCAGGGCGATGGCTGCTAGGAGGGCCACCACAGCACCCACGCATGCTGAGGCAGCGAGCATGGTGAAGGAGGCTGCATCGGCAGCCTCGATGCTGCCCTGTCGGTATGCGCTCCACATGAGTGAGCCGATCGCTGCCAGGGCGATATCGCCAACCATTACCAAGCCGCACAGCGTCGCCAGGACAAGATTGCTCGTACCGCCGGTGCGCGCAGCCGTCATGCAGAATCAGCCCTTCACCGCAGGCGGCCAATGGCCGCCGTGGAATGCTGAGTCATCGAACTTCTGGCGCAGGGTGCTGTTGGCTGACGCGCAGATACTTTTCAAGTTCTCCGCGCCGATAATCATCGACGTGCACGCAGCGATGGCTGCTCCACCTGCGATGATCGGCGCAGCTGGCAACCCAACGATGGTTGCGGAGGAGCCGAGTGCGCCGGTGAGGCCGATGGCTAACGCTACAAACGCAGCAGCGAGTGCACCCCAGAAGATGACGATCGCCTGCGCGACTTCCCTGAGCGCGGTGGAGAGGCCGTCGGTGATGGCTGACTTGATCTTGTCCAGAGCCGCTTTCTGGAGCGGCAACATCTGACGGTAGGCGTCCGCTGCGTCGCCATCCCAGTTGTCGTCGGTCAGGAGGAGGCCGGCCTCTGCTGTCTGCACCTGGCCGCTGACGGGGACGCCTACGTGATCACTCCATGCATCGGCCGTCGTCCAGAGCTTGGAGGGTGATCCCATACTGGACAACATCGTGTTGAGGTTGTCCCACATGCGCCGCATGACTTCGCAGAAGGTGTTCCAGCCGGTGACCACGCCGTCTTGGATCGGTCCGGGTAGCCACTTCAGCTTCCCGTCGATGGCGCGCTGCAACTCAACCGTCTTGCCATCGATTCGAGTCAGCGTCGAGTGGATCTGTTCCAGTAGGGCCGCTTCGGTGCTTGCACTAGTCACGGACTTCCCACACCCCCTTGAACTCCTGTGCCGCCTGTTCGTCGTTGACTTCGTAGCTGAGGGCGACCTTGTCGAGGGCGAGGCTGAGGTCGGTATAGACCTGAGTGGCTTCACCGAGGAGGCGCACAGCCTTGTTCTGCAACTCGATGTAGGTGTTCAGAAGCCCGCTGGGCAAGCTCGCCCATGAGAGATCAACTGCGCCGAGGTACAGGGCGGCAGCTTCGTCGCCGGCCTTGGCGGTCACCGACGCAGCGTGTTCCCATGACGCGGAGTCCTTGCGCAACGCGTCGAGTGCAGCTCTCAAGGTCATCGGCGGCGCCTCCTTCATCGCGGGGTGAGTTGGGTCCGATCAGTCGGTCATTCGCAGTCGGCGTGCCAGGCCAAACGGATCCTGCGTGGCCTGCTGCAACTCACCGAGTGAGCTGTCCGCAATCAGCTGTTGCACGCCGTCAGCGGCTGCCTTTTTGTATGCCGCTCGAAAGGCGCCCGTGACCTGTCGCCCGATGGTGGTCGCGTGGGCATCCCGCAGGAGCCGGCGGTCGAAGTGAACGGACTGGACCTCGCCGCCCCCAGTAACCGTGACTGCGACACGGCCATCGGAGCTGCGGCCTGTATGGGTTCGGCTGAGGATGGCGGGGAGCTTGCAAGACACATCATCAATGCCGCGCTCGACCGCTTCGAGCATCCTCAGAAGCTCGGTCAGCGCAGCAGTACGGTCTTCCGGCGACAGGTCTCTGGTGACGGCAGCCTGCAATCGTCGCTGCATCTCGGCGGGTTCGGATCGCAGCTCATCCACATTCGCGGCGCCAGGGTCACGAGTACACGTGGCGGCGACCGATCCGCTTCGGTCTTCGAACGCCGCTCCCCAGGCAGCGAGTCGGCGAACCGAAGCGTCTTGAACGGCCTCGGCCACGGCCGCCGCCATCTCTTCATCGCCAAGCCGCTGTTGCCAGTCGGCGGCTACCGTCACCGCTGCGACTCGGCCTTCTGTGTCCAGCGCCACAGAAACTGATTCGGATGAGTCAATGCCTTCGGAGGCTTGCGCCTGCGCCGCCATGCGCGCGGCCCGCAGCAGAGAATCGCTCTCCTTGGCCAGGCGAGCGAGCGCCTCTAATTGATCATCCGACATGAACGATATCCCCGCGAACCGTCTTCGACCGGGCTTCTGGGCGCGCCGGTGACCAGTTCTGACACTCTCAACTATCGATATCCACTGCAACCCTTTGGTGGCGGAAGTCGGCAAAATGATCGTTCGGGTAGCTGTCCTAATAGCGATCTTTACTAGTCGAACGACTATTCCGGGAAGGGCAGTTAATTGGCATCGGAGTCATGGTCGCGGGGCCTATGTGCGATTCAGTAAACCTGTCGTTCTGTGCTCGAACGGCCAGTTGGTGCGGGCGGTTGACGCGACGGGTGGCCAATAGGTTGATGGGCGCCCTGGCCCGCTCTCGCGAGTGCCGAGCCCTAACTTGGGCCTGTATCAGGCCCCAGGTGGGATCGCCTTTGCCCCATCTCGCGCCATTCGCCCGGTCCGTGAGCTTTCGTCAGTTTGTCAATCATGGCGCGTGCTTCGGCTTCAGAGTCAAAGTCCCACCGCAATACTCTGCCGCTGTCTGAGTCGCCCTGCCGTGCGGTCACACGGTAGCTGGCCGAAAGCCAGATATCCCGCCGGGCAACGCGGCCCCACACCCCGTTCCACCACCGCGCCAACACCACCATGGGATCAGGCTAGTCGAACGCATGTTCTAGGTGCCCAGGAAGCTCGAATGACTGGAATCGAAGCAGCCCATCCACACCACCACGGGTGGGGTCGAGGCAGGACGTGGTGCGCTGCGGATCGCCCTCAGCGAGCTAGGGCGCAGATGCCGGCAATACGAAGGTGCCACGGCCCGGGACCGTCGCTACGAGACCGCGTTCGCGAAGAAGATCCACTGCCTTGCGGGCAGTGCCACGCGCGATCCCGAACTCCTGCTGCATTGCGGTCTCACTTGGGATCGGCCGGTTGGGCGGAAGCTCACCGGCGGCGATACGGGCGGCGATAAGGTCCGCCACCTGCACGTACACCGGGGTCATGCCCTCATGATCGATCACGAGAACGACGCTAGACGCGCAGTATCGGGCCTGTCCGGCGATGTACCGGTCTAGACGTCTCTGGACGTGCATGTACGGGCATGGGTACAGTGCGAACGACAGCGTGGCGGGTAGTCCGCCCGTGGCCGAGGCGGAAGGCCCGGAGCAACCGACATTTGCTTCGGGCCTTCCGTCTGCATCATTCCTGGTGACGGTTCTTCGGGAAATGATCGGATTTCGGCTGTGCCCCCTGAGGCGCGTTCCGCCACAACCAATGGATGAGCGCTCCGTAGCGCCGTACGGTCAGCGCGGCGTCGGAGGCTACAGGTAGGCGCGTTCATTCCGGCGGCTTCTGCACGAGGTTTGCCAGAGCAGCTCGCCGCTCGGCCGCCACGGCCGAGGCTCCAAACGCAACTAGGTTGGCGCCTGCGGTGAGGTAGCAAGGCGCGTCGGGCAGGTTGACGCCGCCGGTCGCTACATAGCTCATGTCAGGAAATGGTCCGCGGATGGCGGAGAACCACGCCGGACCAAGCGTGCTTGCGGGGAAGACCTTTACCCATGTGCATCCTGCGGACCAAGCCTGCTGCACCTCGCTCGGAGTGGCCACGCCGGGCAGATGGGGAAGGCTGGCTCGTTGGCTTCTTGTCATCACGCCGAGGTCGAGGCCGGGAGCAACCGTGTAGCGCGCGCCGGCCGCGAGAGCGTCTTGGAGTCGTTCGTCGCTGATGATGGTTCCTGCACCGACCAGCTTCCGCCTAGACGTGCCGGCGTCGACTACGGCAGCCAGGTTGTCTGTGTCGCCAGGTTGGCCGATGGGGACCTCCACCAGCTCAACGCCTGCGTCCCAAGCGTGGTTGGCAGCTTCGACTGCGGCAGCGGGTGATGGCAACCCTCGGAGGATGACCATCACCCGGTGCCCGGCGAAGATGTCGTCAAGAGTCGGCACGGCTGCCCTCGGTCGTTGTTCCGTCGCTCGTCACCGATGCAATCAGGTCTTTCGCCTGCTGCTGAAGCGGTGCGCTTGAGCCTGAGTTCTCAACGACGATGTGCGGGGCGTTCGGGCGGAAGCCGATCGTGATGTTGCTGAGGTAGCTGGACCAGTCGGCCAGCTTGCCGGCGTCGCGTGCTGCGCCCCGGCCGCGCAGGTACAGGTGCATCGTCTCTGCGTCGCAGTGCACCCAGACCAGCGTCATCGTGGCGTTGAGGCCGCTGAGGCGTTCGCGGGTGCGGTCGATCCATGCCTTGTCGGTGTACTCGCGGATGAACGGGGCGGTTGCGATCACGCTGTTGCCGCACTCGACGTTTTCGATCAGCGTCGCCATCAGGGCTTCGTACTCGCGCGGGCGGATGAGCGTCAGGTAAGACTCTGACTCGCGGTCGTTCGGAGACAGCCCGATCATTTCGAGCGCGGCTTCGACGACTGGCCTGGTGATCGTGTCTTTGTCGATCATCGGCCATCCGGTTTCGCGGGTGATGATGCGGCCCAGCTCGCTCTTGCCGCTGCCGGCGTAGCCACCGATCAGGATCACGTGCGGTGTCGACGTCCGGACTTCGTTGCGTTGGCGCTGGCCCGGCGCGCGGACGGTGCGCTTGGAACGGGACTCGCTGATCACAAGGCCCTCCTCGATGAGCAGCTTCATTGCCTCGTTGATCGTGAAGACGCTGACGTTCCACTTCTTGGCCAGTTCGCGAGTGGACGGAAGGGCCTGCCCGTCCTTGAGCTGCCCGGCATCGATCGCGGTTCGGATGTTGCGCGCTACCTGACGTGTCCGGGACTCCACCGGGGTCGCGGTGGAGTCGGTGCCTGCCGGCATGGCGTGCTCCCTGCTCGTAGCGGGTGTGTAGCGACAGGCTCAGCCTATCAACGACCTAACAGTCTTGTCTTCTCTACCAGCTCAGACGGACTTTGTGCCAAACAGATTGCCTAACAGTTGACCTGTGGATCTAACAGTTGTTAGGTTAGCTGCATCACGAAGGACGTGATGACCGCAACACCAGGCCAGCAAGGACGGGAACGGCGGCACGAGTTGCCGAACGCCATGACACCGCTGGGTCCGACTCGTTTTTTGACAACTCCATGCAGTGGGCCGCACCTCCCCGTAGCGCACACCGTGCGCCGAAAAGGTCGCCGCGCACGGCTTCGGTCCGTGCATCACCAACCCCCTGTCTCTGCTGGCTGGCACGGCTCCTACGCCGTGCTGGCCAACCAACCTGGAGGACATTCCTGTGAGGACGCATCACCTGAACCTCGACGGTCCGTCGCCGGCCGAGCTTGCCGTGATCGACGCTGAGTGGCCGCTGATCGCCGCTGAGCTGGACGTCTTGGACGCCGAAATCACGATTATCAACGCCGCCCATCGCGGCGGCCCGACCGTCTTGGACTGGCGTCGTCTGCGCCGGGCCGAGGCACACGTCACCCGCGTGGCGGCCGATCTGGCGACGCCCGCAGCGACGGTTCGGAAGGCGGTGGCCTGATGACCGCCGCGACTACTACCCGCAGCGCTTACCCGCGCGCCGTCGCTGACTTGCTCCCGCACGCTCGCGAGCTGGCGGCCGAGCTGGGCACGGTGCCGAGCCGGAACAAGTTGATGACCACGTTCAACGTGGGTGCGAAGAAGGCGAACGACCTGCTGACCGAGCTAACCGCCGCCCCGGCCGCTCCGGTACCTGTGCCCGAGCCGGCAACGCCGGCGGAGTTGCCCGACCGCATCGTCATCGACGACAAGATGGCGCGACTGCTCGATCCCTCGCTGCGGCCCGCCGAGCCGGCCGCGCCGACTCCGGCGGCCGAACAGCCGGCAGAGCCGAAGCGGCGACGCCCGATCACCTGGCCAGTGCTGATCCTGTGCCTGCCCGCGTTCGTCGCAATCTGGGGCGGCTGGGTCGAGATGGGCCGGCTCACCGGATTCGGCAAGGTCACGCCGCTGCCCGGCATCGCCGACAACTTCCAGATCGACACTGCGATCACGTTGCCGATCGGTGTCGAGACCTACGCGGCGTACGCGCTGTATGTGTGGCTCTCCGGCCTGGTCGAAGGCATCGCCCGCAACTTCGCGATGTGGTCCGCGATCGCCTCGCTGCTGCTCGGCGGACTCGGGCAGATCGCCTATCACCTGATGGTCACAGCCGGCTGGACGTCTGCCCCGTGGCCGATCACCGCCGCCGTCTCGTGCATCCCGGTCGCCGTGCTCGGCATGGGTGCCGGTCTCGCTCACCTGATGCACAAGTCGCACCAGTAGATCCGCCCGGCGGCACAGCCCTTAGGCCTGGAAACCGTGCTGTGCCGCCGGCCCTCCGTCAGTCCCGAAAGACCAGGAGAGGTCTGTTCATGCTCTCGCACATCCCGCATCGAGTCACCTGGACTGTCCGGTGAACCACACCGTCCGGGCGGACACCAATCACTGCTCTCACCTCTCTGCGAAGCCGCTGACCAGCCACCCCACGAACCCGGGCATGACCGCCCGATCGGAGGACCGCGCGTGAGCACCGATCCCACCCCGGAGAACTTCGATTGGACTGCTGCTGAGGCTGATGTCTCCGCCGAGGTAGTGGACCTGGCCGAGGCCCGAACCCGCAGGTCCGGCCCTGCGAACCCGCCAGACCTCGATCCGGCCGAGTCCGAGGACGCGGAAAGCATTGACGACCGGCCGCCCGCTGACGGCGGCCCGGTCGACCGGGCCGAGGACATCCCCGCCGACGTCCAGCTCCGCCAGCGCGAGCGCCGGCCGATCCTGGCGGACTGGGCACGTTCGTGGCGCGCGCTTAGGGCCGCTGCGAAGCATCAGAGCAAGGATGCCGGGTACCTGCTCGCCTATCACGGCGTCCGGGCACCGAAGTACGCAGCGAAAACTGCGGTGTGGGCGCCGGTTGGCCTGTTCCGTGGCATCGGCCGCGCCTTGCACTGGGCGAGCGCGGAAGAGGGCAACTGGGATCTTCGGCAGGCCGCCGCGACGCGCGGTGAGGCCGACGTGTGGCTCAAGCTCGACGCCCGCCGGCAACGACAGTCGGTGTGGCGCTGGTGGGTACTCGGCTTCGGCGCGCTCGCGGTTCTGGTCGGTGCGCTGGTGCTCGCGTTCGGCCCGACCTGGTGGCGATACGTCGCGCTCGCCGTGGCGGTGCCGCTGCTGGCCACGCTCGGCCGCCCGGCAGACAAGCCGATCACCGATCGGGTGTCCGAGGGCAACCGTTACCGCAAGCTCACCGCGGAGTTGGTGCGCCGGGCGCTGACTTCGTTGCAGATGGCCGCGATCAACTCGGCCGTCAGCAAGGACGCCAAAGCCATCAGCTTCCCGGTAGACATCCACCGCGACGGCCCGGGACACCTCGCCATCGTCGATCTGCCGTACGGGGTGGAAGCGTCCGAGGTGGTTGCCCGGCGAGGCAAGCTCGCCTCAGCGATGCGGCTGCCGCTCGATCAGGTCTGGCCGTCGCCGGCACCGGGACACACCGGCCGGCTAGCGCTGTGGGTCGGCTACGAACCCGCGTCGCAGATGAAACAACCGCCGTGGCCGCTGCTGTCCGAGTCCGCCAAGGTGGACGTGTTCAAGGCGTTCCCGTTCGCGACCACGCCGAAGCTGGACACGGTGTCGGTCAGCCTTATGTTCCGGAACTGGCTGTTCGGTGGACAACCCGGTTCCGGCAAGACGTTCGCGCTACGCGACCTGGTGCTGGCCGCCGCCCTCGATCCGCGCTGCGAACTACGCGGCTACGAGTTGAAGGGCGTGGGGGACTTCGCAGTCCTGGAACCGGTGCTGGCCGAGTACGGCAACGGCTTCGACGACGAGACCCTTGCCCGGTGCTTCGCGTTCATCGAGTGGCTGTACGACGAGTGCCGTAACCGGTCCAAGCGCATCGCGCACTACGCCCGGATGGGCAAGGCACCGGAGAACAAGGTCACTCCCGAACTGGCGTCGCTCAAGGATTCAGGGCTGCACCCGCTGGTGGCGTTCTTCGATGAGCTGCAAGAGCTGATGACCAGCAAGTATGGCAAGGAAGCCGGAGAGATCCTGGAGAAGGTCATCAAGCTCGGCCGCGCGCTGGGCGTGATCATCCTGATCGGCACGCAGATCCCGGACAAGGACAGCCTGCCGACCGGCATCACCCGCAACGTCAACTCCCGGTTCTGCCTCAGCGTCGCTGACCAGACCGCCAACGACATGATCCTTGGTACCTCTGCCTACAAGCAGGGATACCGGGCAACCGTGTTCGTCCCGGTCGACGACGCCGGATGGGGCGTGCTCCGAGGCTTCGGCCCGGTCGAAACAGCCCGCTCCTACGAAGTGGACACCAACAAAGCCGCGCCGCTGGTCGCGCGGGCAGTCGCGATGCGCACCGCCGCAGGCAACATCCCGACGTTCCCGAACGCGCGGCAGGTCGGCCCGGTGCATGACGTGCTTGACGACCTGGCGCGTGTCTGGCCGGACGACGAGAAGTCCTCGTGGAACGAGACGCTGTGCGCGCGGCTGGCCGAGTTGCGGCCGGACGTCTACGGCGGGTGGGAAGCCGCCCAGGTGTCCACCGCGCTCAAGCCGCACCCGGTCGTGAAGGTCGCCGACATCGGCCGGCGTATCGACGGTAAGTCGGTCACCCGGCGTGGCATCCGGCATGCCGACCTCCTGTCCGCGATCGCAGAGCGTGACCGGCGACGGTCGAACGGCTGACCGGTCTGAGAGTGCTAGCGCTAGTAGCTCGCGCTGCTAGCGCTAGCACCTCCGCTAGCACCTGATCAAGATCTTGAGCTGCGCGCTAGTAGTTAGCAGCTCACAGCCCGTCCTGCCTGATAACCGGCCTTGGAGGCTGTTCTGAACCCCCAGCTCACTACCGCTATCGCCCTCCTGCCCGTCCTTGCTGCTGTCACCCTGTGTTACTCGCTTGTGTGTTGGGTCAAGCCCTTCCGGAAGTGCGGCAAGTGCTCCGGAACCCGCACGGTCCGTTCCCGGTTCGGCCGCGCACGGGGCGCTTGCCGACGCTGCGACGGCACCGGCGTTCGGCTCCGCGCCGGCCGCCGGATCTACAACGAGTTGTCACGTCGCCATCGGGAAGGCGCCCGCTGATGGCTCGGATCATGGGTCGCTTCACACGGCTGGAGATCCCCCACACCGACTGGTGCGCCGGCGACCACCGATGCGGCGTCGCTGAGCACCGCAGCGCGGACATCACCGCTGATGGCATCGGCGGCCGGGCATGGCTTACCCGCATCCGCGCCGGCAACCGGGAGTACGTCGAGATCCGAGCGCGGATTCCGCTGCACGCCCGCGACGACGTTGCCCGCTCGCAGCTCGCAACCGCCCTGCATCTGATGCGCGAGTTGCTTACCGAAGTGGCTCCCCGGTTCGTGCGGCTGTCAGGCCATGACCAGCGGCGCGCGATCACCGGCCGCTCTGTCTAACCCGTACCCGCTGCTTCTGGACTGGAGTTGGCTTATGACCTCTGCCGGGTACGACCTGGCAGCCGAACAGGCCGTCATCGGTGCCGCCCTGCTCGCCCCTAACCTCATGCAGGACCTCGCCGCCGCACTAACTTCGGAAGACTTCTACCGGCCCACACACGGGCGGCTGTGGTCGGCCATGTGCGAGATGCACGCGGCCGGCATCCCCACCGATCCGATCACGGTGGCAACTCACGTTGCCGAGTCCGGTGATCTCGCCAGGATGGGTGGCGTCCCCTACTTACACACGCTGCTTGAAGCGGTACCCACAGCGGCGAACGCTGGCCACTACGCGGGCATCGTCGCCGACCTGGCGAAGCGGCGAAAAGTCGCCGACCTGGGCAGCCAGCTCACGCGGCTCGCCGCCTCGGGTGCCGACGCGGCCGAGCTGGTGGCGACCGGCCGCGCAATGCTCGACGACGCCGAGGTGCCGGGCGGATGGCCCGCACTGATTCCCCTCGGTCGCGGTCGGCACCTGCCCACGTTCCCCGCGGAGCTGCTGCCAGGTTGGTTGGCGGAGCACGTATGCGCGGTCGCGGAGTTCACCCAGACCCCCGTTGATCTCGCCGGAAGCCTCTCCCTCGCTGCCCTGTCCACAGCGGCCGGCGGCCGGGCCGAGGTGGAAGTGCGCGGATCGTGGCGGGAGCCGACCAACCTCTACACCGTCGTGGTCCTGCCACCTGGCTCCCGCAAATCCGCCGTGTTCGCGGCGATGGTCGCGCCGATCCTGGCCGCCGAGAGGGCTCTGATCGAACGCACCGCCCCTGCGATCATCGAGGCTGAGCTAGCGGCCAAGGTCGCCGGCAAGGCAGCCGAAAAGGCCGCGATCGCCGCCGCCAACGCCGACATGTCCGGCCGAGACACCCTGATCGCCGAGGCCACAGCCGCCGCCATGAACGCCGAGGCGATCACCGTTCCGGTCAAGCCGCGGTTGGTCGCCGACGACGTGACCAGCGAAACGGCAGCATCTTTGCTGGCTGAGCAAGGCGGCCGACTCGCCGTGCTCTCGCCAGAAGGCGGCATCTTCGCGACCATCGCCGGCCGCTACTCCGGCACACCCAACCTCGAAGTGTTCCTGAAAGGACACGCCGGAGACCTGATGCGCGTCGACCGGCGCTCACGGGAAGCCGAACACGTCGACAAACCAGCCCTGACCATGGGACTCGCGGTGCAACCGGAGATCCTGCGCGACATCGCCGGCATGCCCGGCTTCCGCGGACTCGGCCTGCTCGCCCGAATCCTGTTCGCCCTGCCCGAGAACACCGTCGGACGTCGCAGGATCGGCACCGATCCCATCCCGACCGAGGTAGCAGCCACGTACGCGGCCAACCTCCACTCCCTGGTGCTCTCACTGGCCGAGTGGACCGATCCCGCCGTTCTGGTGCTCACGTCCGAGGCCAACGAACGGGTGCTGGACATCGAACGCCAGGTAGAACCGCGGTTGGCACCCGGCGGCGCATGGGCGCACATCGTCGATTGGGGCAGCAAGTACACCGGAGCGGTCGTCCGGATCGCTGGCCTGCTCCACCTCGCCGAGCATCCCCGCAACGGCTGGAACAGCACCATCGGCGCCGACACCATCGACCGCGCCGCACGGATCGGCGAGTTCTACGCAGCTCACGCCCTGGGCGCGTTCGACGACATGGGCGCCGACATCGCCACCCGCAACGCACGGCTCTTGCTCACGTGGATTGAGCGCACCAACACCAGCGCGCTGACCAAGCGGGAAGCGTTTCGGGCAGTGCAGTGCAGCCAGATCAAAACTATGGCTGATCTCGATCCCGCATTGGCAGTGCTGGAAGCACACGGCTACCTCCGCCAGCTCGACCCACCCGCACCGAAGCGGGCCGGTGGCCGGCCACCCTCGCCGAGCTTCCTGGTCCATCCCGAGGTCCACCAACCGGCCGCGACCGTGCACCAGCTCGACGCGCGCCGAGCCTCATAACCGGCCTGACAGAACTGACGTAACTGACACAACCCCTGCCTGACCGAGGTTCTGTCAGTTGTGTCAGTTCTGTCAGCCGGATCTGGTCACCACACCACCCCGCCGATCGGTACCCGGAACCAAGGTCCTCAGGAAACCAGAGAGCCCTGACGTATCCGTCTATACCGGGGCAATCACGATCGCAGCTCTGTGTGGCTCTCACGGCGGCGCAAGCGCCAGTACGCGCGATGCGCCGTCCGCAATGGACACGTCCTCGCTCCCGAGTTCGGTAAGCCGCTGCATGTCACCTGCCAAGGGAGGCCGGAACCCGTTGGCCCGCGACTTTCTCACCCTGGACGAATTCCTAGACCTGATGGTCGTGCCGCGATCGACGTTCTTCCGCTGGAAGGCCATCGGTCTAGCACCACGCCACTACAAGATGCCCAACCGCCAAATCCGCATCCGTCGCTCCGAGTTTGAGTCCTGGCTGTCCGCCCGAGAGGAGCCACAAGCCGCGTGAGCACCTACGACGTCAAGATCTGGAGCATCCAAGAGCACAAGGGAAAGGACCGGAAGACCGGCAAGGCAAAGAGCACGTATCGACTCCGCTGGGTCGTTGCGGGCAAGGTCTTCAGCGACCGCTTCCAGACCAAGGCGCTCGCCGAAAGCTTCCGCGCGAAGCTGGTGACCGCACAACGGGAAGGCATTGCCTTCGATGAGGCGTCTGGCCTGTCTGAGCCGATGGCGCGTGAACGCAACACCCGCTCCTGGTACGACCACGCGGTTGCGTTCGTCGATATGAAGTGGCCGCGCGCCGCTGGCAAGCAACGCATGAGCATCGCCGAGGCATTGTCGAACGTGACGGTTGCACTGCTTGCCGCCACGCGCGGAGCACCGCCAGAGCGGGATATCCGGCGGGCGCTCTATGCCTGGACGTTCAACAAAGCACGTCGTGACGCCGGCCCGCCGCCGGAAGATCTGGCACCCACAGTCCAGTGGCTTGCCCGCAACACGGTCAACCTGAATGACCTGGAAGATGCCGCGTTGGTGCGTAAGGCGCTCGATGCCCTTTCGCTGCGGTTGGACGGCAGGCAAGCCGCTGCAACGACGATTGCCCGCAAGCGTGCCGTCTTTTACGGGGCACTTCGGTACGCAGTCGAGCTGCGGCTACTCGCAGCTCACCCGATGGACCACGTGCAGTGGGTGACGCCGAAGTCTGACGACGAGATCGACCGCCGTTCCGTCGTCAACCCTGCCCAGGCGCTCAAGCTGCTCACGGTGGTTGCTGACCGGCACCCGCGCCTAGTGGCGTTATTCGCCCTGCTCTATTACGCCGCTCTCCGGCCTGCTGAGGCCTTGCATCTGCGGATCGAGGACTGCGAGCTACCTGAGGAGGGATGGGGGATGCTCCGGCTGTCCGGTTCGACTCAGCACGTCGGGCAAGGCTGGGGCGACGACAGTACGGCGGTACGTGAAGACCGAGAGCTGAAGCATCGAGCAAAGGCCGCTGTCCGCCCGGTACCGGCCGCGCCGCAGCTGGTGCGGGCGCTTCGATGGCACATCGCCGCCCACGGGAACGCCCTTGGCGGCCGGCTGTTCGTCACCCAGGGATATGGCAGTGGCCCGGTGTCGAAGGAGACCTACTCTCGGGTGTGGCGAGCCGCGCGGAAGGCCGGCTTGACGCTGGCACAGCAGCGAACACCGCTCGCCAAGCGACCGTACGACCTGCGGCACGCCGCAGTCTCGCTATGGCTCAACGAGGGCGTGCCGGCCACCCAGGTCGCAGAGTGGGCCGGACACAGCGTCCACGTCCTGTTGAAGGTTTACGCGAAGTGCATCGAGGGCCAAGATGAGGCGGCCCGTCGGCGCATCGAGAACGCCCTGAACAGGATCGACGACGAAGCCGCTTGAACGGCACGTCCCGACGCTCGTGGTCGCACCATGGTCGCGACGAGCGAGATCGAGCGGTATCCGGTGAGACTGAGTGAGACTCTGGAGCTAGCACAAACAACCCCTGTTGGCCTGCGTTCGCGCAGGTCAACAGGGGTTTTTGCTGCTCACGATCGAGCGGAGGGCGTGGGATTCGAACCCACGATGAGTTTCCCCATACCGGTTTTCAAGACCGGCGCCATCGGCCACTAGGCGAGCCCTCCCGTAGTGCCGCTCCAGTCTGCCATCCGTCCGAGTTTCTTGTCGTACCGGTGGGGCAGAGTCCTTCCCATGCGCGCGATCGTGATCGAGGACAAGCAGCTGGTGTGGGCCGAGGTGCCGGATCCTGAGGCCGCTGAGGGGCAGGTTGTGGTCGAGGTGACCGCGACGGCGGTCAACCGGGCCGATGTGATGCAGCGGCAGGGGCTTTATCCGCCGCCGCCGGGTGCGCCTGATTATCCCGGTCTGGAGTGTTCCGGGGTGATCAGTGCGATCGGGCCGGGTGTGAGCGGTCATCACGTGGGTGAGCGGGTGTGTGCGCTGCTCGCGGGCGGTGGTTATGCCGAGCGGGTGGTGGTGCCTGCCGGGCAGTTGCTGCCGGTGCCTGCCGGGTTGTCGCTTGTCGAGTCGGCGGCGTTGCCCGAGGTGGCGTGCACGGTGTGGTCCAACGTGGTGGATCGGGATCGGCTGCGGTCGGGACAGACGTTGCTGGTGCATGGCGGCGGCAGTGGGATCGGCACGTTCGCGATCCAGCTCGGTGCGGCGCTGGGCGCGTCTGTGCTGGTCACGGCCCGTGCCGAGAAGCATGAGCGGCTGCGCGCGCTCGGTGCGGAGCTGACGATCGACTATCAAAACCATGATTTTGTACGGGCTGTGCACGACTACACCGACGGCAAGGGCGCTGACGTGGTGCTCGACATCGTCGGCGCGAAGTATCTGGATCGCAACATCGACGTGCTGGCTGTCGAGGGCCGGATCACGGTCATCGGGATGCAGGGCGGGCGTAAGGGTGAGCTGGGTCTCGGCAAGCTGATGGCGAAGCGGGGGCGGATCTCGTCGACCTCGTTGCGGGCCCGTCCGGTGGCTGACAAGGCCCGGATCGTCGCCGGTGTTCGTGATCAGGTGTGGCCGCTTGTCGCCGCGGGGCTCGTGAAGCCGGTCATCCATACCACGTTTCCGCTGGCCGAGGCGGCCGACGCGCATCGTCTGATGGAGTCGAGCGATCACCTCGGAAAGATCCTTCTGGTCCGCTGATCACTGAGCAATTTTCAACCTGGCATCGGGCCTGAGGCTGCCGGGCCGTTGTCCGGCGCCGGCGACCGAGGCCCTTGCCGCGTTGAAAAAGGCTCACTCTTACGGGTGAACGAGTGTGGGGGTATATGCCCGATAAGTTCAAGTATGCGGCGAGTCGCGGACGTGTCGAGCCATGGCGAACCCAGCATGGACGGACAGTGCGGCCGGGTTCCGGTCGTGCGCCGTATCCGTCTTCTGGGGGACTCCGTGACGTACGCACCGCACCGTTCCGCGCCCACCCGGGCCGTCACGCCGTTCGACGAGAGCCGGGAGGACCGGTCGCTGCGCTGGAAGACGCGAATCTGGATCGCCGGCGGGGTCGTCACGGCGCTCGCCCTGATCAGTTTCGGCGTCTGGGGAGTGGCGACCGCCGACCGCCTTCCGGTGACGGCGGCTCAGCTCTCCGGCGGGGCGATGGCCGGCAACTTCGAGCTGTCGATCGGCGAACTGCGGTGCGGTGTGGAGTCGGTCGGCCCGGAGGGTCTCGAGCAGCGGGCCACCGGACAATTCTGCCTTCTGGACGTCACCGTGAAGAACACCAGTGGTGAGCCCGAGTTGTTCGACAGTGGCGCGCAGCGGGTCTACGACACCAACGGCGTAGCGTACGCGGTCGCCGACCAGGCCGCGGTGTTTCTCAACGATCGCAACGAGACGCTGCTGAACGAGATCGCGCCGGGCAGCAGCATCGCGGGCGTCCTGCCGTTCGACGTACCGACGGATGCGCAGCTCACCGAGGTGTCCGTGCACGGCTCGATGTCCACTCCGGGCGTACGCCTCACGCTTCCACCGGTTCGGTGACCGTCGCGTTTACCTTTTTGAGATCGGGGGATCAATTATCTGAATCAGCCCACGTCGCATTCGATCGTGTGTTGGCATGGTCCACGGAATAAGCACGGTTCTTTGTCCGGGTTCCCATTGCCCACCCTCGAGGCGGCAAAAGCGTGGCAGGCAACATCGTCCACGCATGGATGGGATTCGCGTGAGTGCCCCGGGCCTATTTCGGAGGCAACACTGCACGGTACGTCGACGCGCCGCGCGTTGACCGCCGGCGCTCTTGCGCTGGCCGTCATCGCACCGGCCCTGGACCCGGTCGAGCACGCTGCGGAGGCCGTCATCGCGCCACCGCAGGCACTGCCGGCCACACCGGAACTTCCTGTTCTCCCGCTGCGCGAGGAGATCCAGGAACGACAGCTTCGCGCTAGCTCCGCGGCGGACGATCCGCTTCGGCAGCAGAAATGGGAGATTCCGCTGCGTGCGGGCCTCGAGGAGCGGCTGACGGCCGAACAGCGGGCGTCCCGCTCGGTTCCGCGGCGGATGGCCGCTCGCGTCGCCCTCCGGCAGAGCCCGATGGCGGCACCCGCGTCACGGCGGCCGATCCGGCTCAACACCGGCCCGGCGGCCCGGGTCGCCGAGCGATCGGCGGGTCGGTTCGTCGAGCGGCCAGCGGGTCGGATCGCTGAGCGGCCGTCCGGCCGGATCGGTGAGCGTTCCGCGTCACGGGTCACCGAGCGTTCCGCCGCTCGGGGGGCCGGTCCCGCTGCTCGGGTGGCCGAGCGGCCCGCTACCCGGGCGGGTGAGCGTTCCGCAGCCCGCTTCGCGGCTCGCGAGGCTCACGCCCAGCGGCGGGTCGTCGTTCAGCAGAGGCGGACGACTGTGTCGAGGCGGGGCGCTCTCGCCGTACGCACAAGCACCCGGACCACAGCGGTGCGCCGCCTGCGCGCCAACCCCGGCCGGAGCATGAACGCGGTGATCGCTTTCGCCCGTTCTCAGGTCGGCAAGCGTTACGTGCGCGGTGGCGACGGGCCTGGTGGCTTCGACTGCTCGGGCTTCACCAAGCGGGCGTACGCCCGGGCCGGCCTGCGCCTGCCGCACTCGTCCGGCGAACAGGCCCGCAGGGCCAGGACCGTCTCCCGGGCCAACGCCCGGCCGGGTGACCTTGTGATCGGTCCCGGTCACGTGGGCATCTACATGGGCCGCGGCATGATGATCGACGCGGGAAATCACCGGACGGGCGTCGTCTATCGCAAGCTCTACCGCGGCCTGCGGGTGGCGCGTCTGTAGCTCGCGGCGGCGCGCATGCCGGACACGACGATTCTGATACCGACGTATGGCGCTCGGCGCCGTGGAGGTCTGTATGACCCCTTGTGAGGCCGGACAGCAGTAGGCACCCGCCGCAAGGCGGGTGCCCACTCGCTGATCGCCGGTACGGCGACCGATCGCAACCAGGCGCGGGGATCTCTGCCGCACACACCCGGTCGGATGTCTGACAGAAGCATTACCGACGAGGCCGCTGTGCATGCGGACCACCTGTGCGTTTACCCCTTCGAGTGACGGCACGGCGCAATGCGGGCGAAAGGCGCCGGTCATATCAGGCGGTTAGTCTCTGCCCATCGGGGGAAAACGTAAACGGTTGCCCGCCATGCCTGTTCCCACGCCGCCGGAGGCCTTCATGAGTCTTGACCGTGCCCAGGCTCCCGACCCGTACGATCTGCTGCCGCCGGTCCCGTCCTTCACGGTGACCAGCGCGGACGCGACGGACGGGCAGCCGCTCGACGAGCTCTTCGTGCACACCAGCGTCGGCGGGAAGAACCTCTCGCCGCAGCTGTCCTGGTCGGGGTTCCCCGGCGAGACGCGAGGGTTCGTGGTCACCTGCTTCGACCCGGACGCGCCGACCGGGAGCGGGTTCTGGCACTGGGTGCTGGTCAACCTGCCCGCCACGGTCACCGAGTTGGGCCGGGGCGTCGACCCGCTGCCGGAGGGCGCCTTCTGCGTCCGCAACGACTACGGCGAGCGCAACTACGGCGGTTCCGCGCCGCCGCCCGGTGACCGCCCCCACCGGTACGTCTTCGCGGTCCACGCGATCGACGTCGACCGCCTCGAGGTGACCCCGGACGCCTCGCCGGCCTACGTCGGCTTCAACCTCGCCTTCCACACCCTGGCCCGCGCCACGATCCGCCCCACCTTCCAGGTCCGCGGCTGACCACCTGGCGCCCAGCCCGGCGTGACCGGCTGGCCGCCAGCCCGGCGTGACCGGCTGGCCGCCAGCCCGGCGTGACCGGCTGGCGCCCAGTGCTGCCTCGCGGCCGTTGAGACAGCACCGGGAGCCAGCCGGTGTGCTCACACCCGGAGACAGCGAAGGCCGCCGGGATGCCGGCGGCCTTGTCTGCGGAAAAGGGTGAGGTGCTGAAGAGGTGAGGAGCCTGACGGGGGTGAGGGGCTGACGGGGTGAGGGGCTGACGGGGTGAGGGTCAGCGCGGAGTACGCGCGACGCAGAACACCGACTGGCCGAACGGCGGCTTCACCACGCGCTCGGCGGCCTTGGTCACCGGCAGCACCAGGCTGTCGTAGACCTTGACCATCGGGCCCTCTTTGGGTGCCAGCTTGAAGATGCTCGTGGCGCCGTAGTAACCGATCAGACCCAGCGCGTTCGCGTAGTGGATCTTCTCAATCTCCAGGCCCGCCTCGATGAACGCGGCGGAGAGTGTCTTCTTCGTGTAGCGCCGGATGTGGCCGGTGGCGATGTCGACCTGGCTCATGGCGAACATGAACGCCGGCACGATGATGATGACCCGGCCGCCGGGGCGCACCAGGTCTTTCATGCTGCTCAGCGCACCCACGTGGTCCTCGATGTGCTCAAGGACGTTGTACGACACCGCGGCGCTGTACTCCCCGTTCGCCTCGGGCGAGGGCAGGAGCATCTGCTTCACGTCGATGTTGGGGTGGTCGGCCATGCGCTCCTTGAGGAGCACCAGCCGGTCCGGGTCTGCCTCGGTCGCGGTGAAGCGCGGAAGGTGCTCGGACCACTCCACCGCGTAGTCACCGAGGCCGCTGCCGATCTCGATGGGGTTGTCCCCGAGGTATGGGAGCGCGAGCTCGACGAACCACCTGCGGTGGTTCACGGCCGTGGCAAGGCCTTCGAGCACTTCGGACTGGATCCGCTGGTCTCCAGTGATGTCTGCCATAGGTGAGGTTCCCTCATCTTGCCGATCTGAGTTGCAGCGGGACCGGTGAAGTTAACCATCTGAAGCCCCTATCCGAAAGTTGAGCACCCGGCGCCGCCGATTTTTTGGCCTGATTGAGACATAGCCGGGTCGGGTACTCGGATGGGTTACCCACTTCATGTCCACCTGATGGACACCTTCTCCGGGACACGCTGAAAACACGCGTACATATCGGCTCTATCACGCCTCGGGCGCTCACCGCTGGGTTCTTGAGAACCTCGGTTAGGCTCGCCGATGCTATGACGATTACGGGTTTTGACTCGACAGGCCAGTCAACCGGCGAGAACGTTCTCCCGCCCCGCCAAGTGACCGCCGCCGACGACCTGGACGCGGAGCTGATCGCCCTGGGCGGCGGGGTCAAGCCGGTCTCTCCGGCGGTGCTCGCGCCGGTTGAGGAAAGTGGTGATGAGCAGGCAATACAGCCTGTTCGACACCGCTCGTGGTGGCGTGCGCTCACATGGCGCGACGTCGTGGCGATCTCCACTTTCGTCGCTGTCGCGTTCTTCGTCACAGCACCGTTGTGGCTCAATCTTGATCATGAACTGCGCGATGATCCGCAGGATCAAGCTTTCTTCGAGTGGATGCTGGCGCACGGTGCGCGAGTGCTCACTGATGGCGTCTATCCGTTCTTCTCGGACCGCCTGAATTACCCCGACGGGGTGAACATGATGGCCAACACCTCAGTGTTGGCTGTTTCGTTGCCACTGACGCCGATCACTCTTCTGTTCGGTCCTCATGTGTCGTTCAACGTATTTCTCACCGGCGCATTGGCATTAACCGGGACTTCGTGGTATTTGGTGCTCTCCCGGCGCTTCGTCGCCTCCAAGCTGGCGGCCTGGGTCGGAGCGCTCTTCTGCACGTTCGCCCCGAGCATGGTGTCCCACGCCGGCGGCCACCCGAACATCGTCTCGCAGTTCCTCGTCCCGCTGATCATCTGGCGCACGATGGAGCTGCGGGTGCCGCGCCGGGCGCTGCGCAACGGCCTTCTCCTGGCCGGGCTGCTGATCTGGCAGGCGTTCATCAACCTCGAGATCCTCTTCATGACCGCTGTGGGTGTCGGCATCTACTGCGTGGTCATGGCGCTGGTCCGCCGCCGGGCGCACCGCGGCGAGATCACCGCTTTCCTCCGGGGCCTGAGCGTCACCGCGGCCGCGACGCTGGCCGCCCTCGCCTACCCGCTGAGCGTCCAGTTCTTCGGTCCGCAGAGCTATCAGGGCCTGGCCGAGTTCGTCCGCAACTTCGGTGCCGACCTCGGTTCGTTCACCGCTTACGCGAGCCGGTCCGTGGCGGGTAACAGTGCCGTGGCATCGACGCTCTCGCAGAACCCGGCGGAGGAGAACGCCTTCTTCGGCTGGGGCCTGGTCATCCTCTTCCTCGGCCTGGTCCTCTGGATGCGGCGGTCCGCGACGGTGGTCACGGTCGGCGCGATCGCGATCTTCTTCGCCGCGATGTCGCTCGGACCGCGTATTTACCTCAACGGGATCAACACCGGCGTCCCGGGCATCTGGGCGATCATGCACAGCATTCCGGTGCTCGACTCGGCCGTACCGACACGGTGGGCGATGGCGATCGCGCCGATGGTCGGGATCGTGCTCGCGCTCGGCTGCCAGCGCGCCGCCGACCTGATCAAGTCGCAGCCGCACGCCCGCGGCCCGGTCCGCGTCGCGATGATCACCGCGGTCGCGATGGCGCTGGTCCCGCTCGCGCCGACGCCGCTGCAGACGGTCGCGATGGACCCGGTTCCCGAGTTCGTCACCTCGGGCGCCTGGCGTCAGTATGTCGACGACAACCACACCGTCGTCGCGCTGCCGCTGCCGGACAGCAGCTATCCGGACCCGCTGCGCTGGACGGCGTATACCGGGCACGACATGCGCATCGCCGGCGCGTACGCCCTGCTGCCGAACCAGAACCCGCAGAACCCGGCCGACCGCACCGCGATCTTCTCGCCGCCGTGGCGGCCCACCAGCGGCCTGATCGCCTCGATCCGCCAGGGCAACCCGATTCCGGAGGTCACCGACGCGCGGCGCGAGATGACCCTCGCCGACCTGCGCTTCTGGAACGCCGGCGCGGTGGTCCTGACCCCGCAGCCGCGCGACATCGAGATGCTGCGCACGATGTCCGAGCTGCTCGGCTTCCGGCCCACGTGGACCGGCGGCGTCTGGCTGTGGGACGTCGGCGCGATCGTCGACGACCCCGAAGCAGCGCTGGTCGCCGACAGTAAGTCCTGAAGGCCGGCTGCGAGGACCGGCGGTGCCGGACCCATCATCTCGCCCGGCAGCGGGGTGATCGGCCGGACCACGACGGCGCCGGCCGGGACTCCGGGGACTGTGCGTGTCCCGTACGTCTAAGGGGTTTTGATGCAGCAGCCGGGGCAGACCTTGGGCTGCGGCAGAGTGAAAGCCAGGCAGCAGGTCTTGCGCTGCACGTCGAGCTTGCCCTGCGGGCCGGCGACCAGCTCGATGAGATCGCGGACGCCGAGCGTGCCGAGGAGCCGGTCGATGCTCGCGGCGGAGGAGCCGGGCAGGGCGTCGGCGGAGCGCAGGACGCCGTAGGCGATGCCGGAGGCGAGCGAACCCAGCAGCGTGCGCTTGCCCAGGCGGACCCGGTCGTGGATGGCGTCGAGCAGCGGGCTCAGGTGTTCGTCCAGCAGCGACCGGCGGAATTCGCCCAGCAGCGCTTCCTCGTCGGCGACGACGCGGACCTGGGGCAGGCCGCTCAGCGCGAGAGGGTCACTCGGCAGGACGGCGACCGGGATGTCCGGGCGCACACCGATGGTGAGCAGTGGGCGAGGGTCGTCGAAGTGCATCAGGGTGTCGCCGGCGGTGAGCAACGGCACGCGGCGCGCGGAGGCCCAGCCGAGGACCGCCGGAAGGGTGAGCCAGTAGGTGTAGGCCTTCCAGGCGAGCGCGGCGGCGGCGTGCGGCTGAGCGTTCCAGCGGCGGCGTGCGGAGCTCAGGAGGGTTTCGAGATGTACGCCGGTGAGCTGCTCCGTCGGCTTCCAGGCGGCCGGGTCGTGCACCATCAGGTCCGGTGCGAGGCCGGGCAGCTGGGTGCTGGTGCCGAACATGGCCCGCAGCGTCGCGTTGATCGGAGCCAGCGGCTGCTCAGCCAGGCGGGAACCCGAGAGTTCCAGGGTGATCGTCACGGGCGGTCGCCTGCCCGCGGCGACACTCGTCGCTGAGTCACCGCACTACTCCTTGCCGGCGTTTACGGAACGGGTCCAAGGCGACCCACCGTACCCGGTTAAGGCTAGCCTAACCAATCTCCTTGCGGGATCTTTCGGGCGAATAACCCTCTGCAAGAATTACTTTACGTAGCGTTGTTGCCTGAGCGGGTTAGTCAAGGCATTTGTCGGCAACGCGCTACTAGCCCCTTACGGACACTCCCTGCGGCGACACTGAGGATGCCGTCGCGAAGGGGACATCCGTGATGACCACCTCGCCCATTGAACGGGCCGCAGACCAGTTCGTTACGGCGCTTGCGCAATGGCGGGTCGAGCGCGGAATGACCAAGAAGCAGCTCGCCGCGCGGATGGGCTTCGATCCCTCCTACGTCAGCCACGTCGAAGGCCGCCGGCACAAGCCCACCGAGGACTTCGCACGCCGGGCCGAAGCCGTGCTGAGCGCGGGCGGCGCCATCTGGCAGCGCTTCCAGGAGTACGACGAACTCCGTCACGCCCGCGGATCGGCGCTGCACCGCGACCCGCCCGTGCCGGTCCAGTGGCTGCCACCCGGCACCGGGCTCGTCGTCGAGCAGGAGATCGCCGAACTGCGGTACACCGACGGTGCGTACCGCTGCGTGGTGCAGCGGGCGCTCTACAACGCCGGGGTCGAGCCGGTCACCCGCTACCTGGTGAAGATCGCCGTCGACCGGTACCCGCACGATCCGGCCGGCTCCAACCGCCACCACCGGGAGAACCCGCTCACCTTCGAGGAGATGGACGTCTACGCCGTCGCTGGCGAGGGAGCCGCCGCCGAGCCGATGCAGTGGCGGGTCAAGCTCGACCGGGACGCCGCCAAGGAGATCTGGCTGCTCTTCGCCAACGACCGCGGCCAGTTCCCGCTCTATCCCGGCGAGCGGACCAGCATCGAGTACGCGTACACGGTCGGTGAGGAGAAGTGGGGTCAGTGGTTCCAGCGCGCCGTCCGGCTGCCGACGCGAGCGCTGACCATCCGGCTCAACCTTCCGCAGAGCTTCGAACCGCAGGTGTGGGGCAAGGAGGCGTCCCTCGCTGCCGAGGTGCCCGTCCGTACCCCGCTGGAACGCCGCATCGAGGGAGGTCGAGCCATTTTCGAGTGGTCAACCGACGCGCCCCTGCTCAACGCCCGGTACCGGCTGGAATGGCGGTACCGCGGCGCGGACGCTCCGGTCTACGACGAGATAGGGCCGCCGGAGCCGGCCCTGCCGCGAGCCTCGCACCGGATGCGGGGCATCGGCATCATCCAGCGCGGATCCGACCTGCTGCGCCAGCGGGCCCGCCACTTCCAGCTGCCCCGGGAGGGTTCCGCCGCCCGGGACGTCGTCACCCGTCTGCTCACCTCGCTGGGCCGGCTTCAAGATCTGCACGAGTTCAGCAAGGGTGTCGGCCTGGCCGCACCGCAGATCGGGACACCCGTCGCCGCCGCCGTCGTACGCCCACCAGAACTCGACCTCGACCCGGTCGTCCTGCTCAACCCCCGGGTCGTCGGCGAGTCCCACGAATACGACGAGCAGTACGAGGGCTGCCTGTCGTTCTTCGACTACCGCGGCCTGGTGGCCCGCCCGATGCGGATCGAGGTGGAACACGCCCGGTTCGACGGGACCAGGGTGGTCACCACGTTCGAGCGGGCCCTCGCCCGGCTGATCAGCCACGAGATCGACCACCTGGAGGGCCGGCTCTACGTGGACCGGATGAACGCCGAGTCCAAGCTCGTCCCGGTCGCCCAGTACCAGCAGACCGGCCGCCCCTGGGATTACTAGTCGTTGAAGCTGTCGTACTTCACCCGGACGGACGGGACCTGAAGTTCGGCGAGGGTCTTCAGGGTCCCCTTGACCATCTTGCCGGAGCCCGAGACGAAGAAGTCGTGCTCCTGCCACGGGCCGTACCGGGCCACCACGTCGGAGATGTTGCCCTGCTCGCCGGGGTACGTGGGATCGTCGCTGCACGCGGTCACCACCGAAAGCCAGGGATAGCGAGCGGCCAGCCGGTTCAGATCGGCCAGGTCGTAAAGGTCGTCGCGGGTCCGCGCGCCGAAGAAGACGTGCACCCAGCGGGTCCGGTTGTACCGGGTCAGCTCCTCGAGCAGGGACTTGATCGGTGCGAGCCCGGTACCACCGGCGACGAACACCGCGTCCCGGGTCGATCTTCGGTCCAGGGTCATCGAACCCATCGGCGCGGCCAGCTTGATCATGTCGCCCACCTGGAGGCGGCGGACCAGGGCGCTGGACACCCAGCCCGCTCCGACCGCGCGGACGTGGAAGTCCACCGTGTTGTCCTGGCGCGGTGCGTTCGCGGGAGAATAGGTGCGCCAGAGCCGAGGCTGATACCTCGGCGCCTCCAGGCTCAGGTACTGGCCGGCCCGATACTCCATCGGCTGCATCGGCAGGACGGTGAAGACCGCGATGTCCCGGGCCCGGCGCTCGTGCGCGACCACCTCGCCGTACCAGTACGGCGGGTTCGGGTCCGCCTCCGCACCGGCCAGCATCTTCGAGGCGATCACCGCGTACGCGTCCGCCCACGCCTGGTCGTACTCGACACCCCACTGCTCACCCGCGAACGACCGCATCGACTCGATCAACGCCCCACCCACGACCTCGTAGTGCTCAGGTTCCACGTGAAACTTCCGGTGATCCCGTCCCAGCGCACGCAGGTAGTCGTCGAACTTCTCCGGATCGCCGAGCGTCTGCACGGCGGTCACGATCGCGTTCAGCAGCCGGGACCTCTGCACATCCATCTGCACCGGGAACAGATCTCGCAGGTCGGGGCGCGCCAGGAACATGCGGGCGTAGAAATAGCCGGCAACCTTGTCCTGATGCTCCTCGACGAGACTCCAGCTCTCCTTGAGCAAGCGCGCGAGGTCTCCCATGCATTCAGGGTGGTCAGCACAGTCGGGAACACGACGCACCCGAAGTGCGACTCGTCACTCTCAGCGGTGTGTCGCTCGCTCCCACCGGCGCACCTACAGTTGTCGCGTGACCGTAGAAGGACAGCAGACCACCCGTCCGGCGTACACCGCGGAGATCATCATCGTCCTGCTGCTGTCCCTCGGGCAGTCCGCGGTCTACGCCATCGTGTCGCTCACCGCCAAGCTCACGGCGGACCGCCCCCTCGCCCAGCAGACCGCCACGCTCAACCCGACCGTGTCGCCCCGGCCCTACCTGGACCTCACCTACCAGCTGCTCGGCATCTTCTTCTCGCTGATCCCGGTCGTCCTGGTGCTCTACCTACTCATGCGCGACCGCATCTCACCGAGCCGCGACCTCGGCATCGACTACCGCAGACCAGCCTTCGACATCGGCTGGGGCGCGGGACTCGCCGCCGGCATCGGCATCCCCGGCCTACTTCTGGTGTACGCCGCACTGCAACTAGGCCTGAACGCGCAGATCGTGCCCTCAGGCCTACAGCCCTACTGGTGGGCCGTACCGGTGCTGGTCCTCGCCGCGATCGAGAACGCGGTGCTGGAAGAGATCGTGGTCGTCGGATACCTGATGACCAGACTCCGCCAGAACGGCATGTCCACCGTGTGGATCATCGCGTGCTCGGCGGTGCTGCGCGGCTCCTACCACCTCTACCAGGGGTTCGGAGCCTTCGTCGGCAACGCCGTGATGGGCGTGGTGTTCGCCCTGTTCTTCCTCAAGACCAAACGCGTGATGCCGCTGATCGTCGCCCACACGATCCTCGACGTCGCCGCGTTCGTGGGATATCAGCTGCTGCCGGACTCCTGGCTCAGCTGGCTCTCCCTGTAGTGACGTGAGGCCCGAATCGCCAGGGCCTCAGTGGAAGAACGCGCGGTCAGCACGGCGGCGACCAGGCTCGTGCCCGGGAAGACCCGGTTGGTGAGACGCAGCGCCGCCCAGGTCACACCGGCGCCGGCAAGCCGCCGCGGATCCAGGGGTGCGAGACGCAGGAGATCATCCGCGCGGTTCCGGTCGGTCGGATCGATTCCGTACGCGGCAGCGAGGTGCAGAACAAGCTCGGATTGCGTCAAAGCGGCCGCGGCCAGGAGGGTTACCGGGGTGTACAGGCCGGTGTTCGCGGTGAGGGCGCTGCGGAGGGCTGCCGAGCGGGTGAAGCGGTGGATGGCCAGGCGGGCCAGGGCGTCCGGGGTGGCCCGGGGGTAGCGGCCGCGGGTTTGGGCGGCCCAGGTCTTGGCTCTGGGGCCGAGGGTTTGGACTGCGGCCAGGGCGAGGGTTTCGGGGGCCTGGGCCGGGGTGGTCAGCAGGGTGGACCAGAGGTCCTGGACTGCCGGCTCCTCCATGACTGCTGGTTTTTCAACTGTTTCTTCAACGACTGCCTGTACCGGCGGTTCCACCTGCTTTACCGGGGCGGCTTTCTTGGCGAGGGCGGCTTTCTTGGCGGGAGTCGCTTTGGCGGCCGGCGTGGTCTTCTTGACCGGTGTTGCCCTGTCGACCGGTGTTGCCCTCTTGGCCGGCGGCGCCTTTTTCGCGGGAGTGGCCTTTGCGGGCGTCTGCGCCTCTCTCGTCGCGGGCGTCCCGGTCGTCGTGGGTGTCTCCTCGGCGGGGGGAGCGGCGGGCTGAGGCGGGACGGTGCCGGCGGCTGGTGTGGGCCGGCTCCCCTTTCGGGTGGTCCTGCGCTCTTCGGGGGCGGGCTTCGGAGTGCTTTGACCCGTACCCAAGGAAGGCTCTGGAGAGTGACCTTCAGCACCTGGGCCCGGCCGCGGGGGTTGGAAAGTGACCGCCGGCGCAGCCCGGCGGCGTCCCGCAGGCGCGGCCGGCTCCTCTGCGGAGGGCGACTGGTCGGGCGCGCTGAAAGGCGCCCGCGGATCACGTGCGCGCGGGGCATCCCGGCGAGGGTTGTCCTCCATCGAACGCAGCCTAGCCGCTGAAGCGACGTTTCGCCTGTTGGCGACCGGTTGAGAAGATCCGCGGCGTGGCAAGTGGCGGCCTCTTTGTGCGGCGTCCGGGGGGTCCGGTATTGTCAAGCCTCGGTGACCTCCGGGCCACCGGGGAGACTTCGCCTAGTCTGGTCTATGGCGCCGCACTGCTAATGCGGTTGGGGTTTTATAGCCCCTCCCGGGTTCGAATCCCGGAGTCTCCGCGCAAAAGTCGGTGTGTATGCTGGCTGAGCAACTGAGCGCCCGTAGCTCAATGGATAGAGCATCTGACTACGGATCAGAAGGTTAGGGGTTCGAGTCCCTTCGGGCGCACAAGATTTGGACGGGTCTGAACTGCGGAAACGCGGGTCAGGCCCTTCTTGCTGTCCGGCCTTGTTGGACGGTGGGTGTCAGTTGGGTGCCACATGGGTGTCATCACTTCCGTGACGAATCGGGTTGCGGTGGGCGCGTGACCTGCGGCTTCGTTTCCTGGTGGCGGGCCGTTTCTCCGAAGGCTTTTGTTTTTCGCCGCGGTCGGCGGGCCGGTTCTTGGCTGCCTTTTCCTTGATTCGTTTGCGGGTGTGCCGGGCCGCGGCCAGGACGAGGGCGGCGGTCGCGTCGGCACAGCGGCGCTGGCTGTCGGGGAGCACGCTGGTGTAGGTATCCGCGGTGACCACGATGCTGGAGTGCCCGAGCAGATCCTGCAGCGTCTTCAGGTCGGCGCCGGCCTCGTGGGCGAGGGTCGCGGCGCCGTGGCGCAGGTCGTGGAGCCGGACCGGTGGTAGTCCGGCGCGGGTGGTGAGTTTGCGGAATCGGGTGGTGGCGTAGTTACGGTTGATCGGTTCGCCCTCTTTGCGGGTGAACACGTAACCGGAGTCGATGCAAATGTTGCCGGCGGCGTGGCGGCGGTCGCGGTGGTGCGTTGGCGTTCGACGAACAGCAGTCCGCGGTCGAGGTCGACGGCCGCCCATCGCAGGCCGCAGAGCTCGCCGCGGCGTAGGCCTCGTAGTGCGGCGAGCCACCAGAACGCGAACAGCGAGTCGTCGACGGTGGTTTCCAGGAAGGTGGCGAGCTGTGCGGCGGTCCAGACGGCGACCGCTGGGCGTTCGCCGGTGAGTTCCCAGTGTTCGACGCGGCCTTCGGTCCAGACCTGTGCGTGCGGGCGCTGGTAGCCGCGGATTTCGATGTGCCGGGCTGGGTTGCTGTCGATCAGCTCTTCTCGGACGGCCAGGTTCAGTGCCGCGCGCAGGGTGGTCCGTAGGTGGTTGAGAACGGATGGCGACTGCGGCGGATCCGGGTGCGAGTGTCGAGCCAATGCCGTAGCCAGCGTTCGACGGTCCAGCCGTCACCGGTACGCCGGGCGGCGCTGTCGGCCAGGGTATTGTCCCGCGCCTGGCTTGCGGCGGCCTGGGACATGAATCCGCCGCGGCGGATGCGCTCGGAATGGCCGTGTCCCCTTCGCCATCGATCCCCTCCTTGAGCGTGACGGCGTCGAGCCGGGCTGGGGTTCACCCGTGGGAGGGATAGGGGCGAGGTGCTGACATTGCTGGCGGGGTTGGCGAAGGGCGGTGCGGTGGCGTGGATTAGCGATCAGCAACGCCCTTCGGTGTGGATAACAGCGCACGCACCGCCCAGGGACGACGGGTGGGTCACGGCCACGACTGCGGCGCGCTCGAGCCCGCCATGTCGGGGCATACCTGGGAGTTGCACCACAGCAAGCACCACGTGGTGTACGTGAAGGCAGCAACGACGCCCTCGACCAGCTGGCCGAGTTTCGTGACAAGGGTGACTAATTCACCCTGGGCGGGCTGGAGAAGAGCCTGGCATTCAACCTGTCCAGGCGCGTCCTGCACTCGATCTTCTGAAATACCCTGCGCCCTGACAGCACTGTCAGGGCGCACTGCCGCGGCTCCGGTTTCCACGTTCCCGGTCGCCGTGCGGGCGCCTAGATCCAGCGGATGACCTCGTCCGGGGCGGGTCGCCCGGCCGGTTGGAAATCCGTGCCTTTCGTGTACGCCACCGGTGTGAGCACGGCCTGCGCGACCGTTTCGTAGTCGAGGCCGAGGATGTCGGCCACGTCCCGCTCGCGGGCGAGGTGCATCGAGGTCCATGCGGTGCCCAGCGCGCGGGCGCGGGCGGCGAGCATAAAGCTCCACGTGGCCGGGATGACGTTGCTCATGCCACCGACCGCCCACTGCCGGTTGGGGGCTTCGTTGCAGGCCAGGACCAGTACCGGCGCGTCGCCCATGTGCTCGCCGAGGTAGTCGGCGGAGCTGGCCACCCGCCGCTGTACCGCGTCGCGGGCGTCGTCACCGGTGGGCTTACCGGGGTACCCCGGTGAGGCCTTGTAACCCGCGTACACCTCGCGGTAGACGTCGCCGACCGCCCGGCGTTTCGCCTCGTCGCGGATCACGACGAACCGCATGGTCACGATGTTCGATCCGGACGGCGCCTGCAGGGCCATCGCCACGCATTCGCGGATCGCGTCGTCGGGCACCGGCCGGGTGAAGTCGAGGCGTTTGCGGACCGCCCGCGTGGTGGAGAGCAGCTGGTCCGGGTCGAGATCGAGCAAGGTCATTCGGGTCACCCTAGGGTCGAGGATCATTTCGGTACGCGGGTCGCAGTCGTCGCAGCGAGGGATCGGTCCATGGCCGCGATGTATTGAGTGAGGGCGTGGCAGTGGTGCTCCAGCAGACCAATGCGCTCGGTCATCCGGTCGCGCTCACGCACCAGCATCTCGCGCAGCTCAGGGTCGGGATCGGCGACCACGATCTCCTGCGGCTGGTTGAGGCACGGCAGCATGTCGCCGATGATGCGAGTGGGGATGCCGGAGTCGAGCAGGCCGCGGATCTTCTTCACGCGATCCACGAGGTATTCGTCATACTCTCGGTAGCCGTTTTGCTGCCGTCGCGGCGTGATGAGCCCTTGCTCTTCGTAGTAGCGCAGCATGCGCGTCGGGACCTCGGTGCGTTTAGCCAGTTCACCGATCTTCATGACCACCTCCTCGGCAACGTTACAGTCATGTCAAGGTTGACGGGGTGTGAGTGACCACTCGTCGCTCAGAGTTGACATTCACATGATGTGAAGGTTGCACGATGGTCGCATGGCCCGGACCAGCAACCTCCCACAATGCCGCCCGCAGAGCGTGACACCGCGGACGATGCGGCGTACCCATGTGGGCTTTGCGACGGGGCGCTGCGGTCATCGCCGCGAAGATCGTCGGCTGTTCGGGAAGCAGCGCCATCCTCGTAGGCGATTGCAGGTCGGTGATCACCCGAGCCCGACCGCGACCCACCGGGTTGTCCTTCGCGCGCCGGCTTGTCCGGCCCGGACCTGACTCCTGCCCGTCGATGACTCGCGCACGGCGCACCGATCGATCTTCCTCTTCCGACCTCCCGAGACAGCGAGCACGCACATGAGCACCCCACCGAAACTTGACGTCGCCGCTCCGGCATCGGCGGTCCCCTCCGGCGACCGGCTCCCCCCGGGCGTCGCCCTGGTCATCGGGGTCCTGATGGTCTCGACGTTCATCGTCTTCCTCAACGAGATGCTCCTGGGCGTCGCCCTGCCCACGCTGATCGCGGACTTCGGGGTCAGCCCCAGTACCGGGCAGTGGGTCACGACCGGCTTTCTGCTGACCATGGCCGTGCTGATCCCGGCCAGCAGTTTCGTGATGCGGCGGTTCCACCTGCGGACGATTTTCCTGGTCGCGTTGTCGCTGTTCATCGTGGGGACGACGCTCGCTGCGATCGCGCCGGCGTTCGGCGTCCTGGTGACCGGCCGGATCATCCAGGCGTCCGGCACCGCCGTCTTCCTGCCCCTGTTGATGACCACGACCATGAGCCTGGTCCCGGCCGCTCGCCGCGGCCGGATGATGGCGATCACGACGGCCGTCCCGTCCGTGGCGCCGGCGCTCGGCCCGGCCCTGTCCGGTCTTGTGTTGTCGGCACTGAGCTGGCGCTGGCTGTTCATTCTGATGCTGCCGATCGCCGTCGCCGCCCTGGCGCTGGGGGCGTGGAAACTGCGCAACATCACCACCCCGGAGCCGGTGACCCTGGACCTGCTGTCGCTGCTGCTGTCCGCGTTCGGGTTCGGCGGCCTCGTCTACGGACTCTCCCTGCTCGGCGAGGCGTCCTCCGGGCACGCCCCGATCCCTCCGTACCTGCCGATCGCGGTGGGTCTGGCAGGCCTGCTGGCGTTCGTCCTCCGGCAGATCCCGCTGCAGCGTCGCGACAGCGCGTTCCTGGACCTGCGAATCTTCCTGCAGAGGTCGTTCACCCTGCCGATCCTGGTGATGGTCTTCGTCGCGGGCAACGGGATCGGCCTGCTGGTCGTGCTCCCGCTGGTGCTGACCAACGTCGTCGGCCTGAGCACCCTTCAGCTGGGCCTCTTCCTGATCCCGGGCGGCGCAGCGATCTCGATCATGGCGACGCTGAGTGGCCGGGTGTACGACCGTATCGGACCGCGCCCGCTGGTCATTCCGGCTGCCATCGTCTGGTTGGCCGTCCTGTGGTTCCTCAGCCGCGTCGACGAGAGCACGAGCGTCGTCACGCTGATCCTCGCCTGGCTGGTGTTCACCAGCGCCATGGCCACGATGTGGGCGCCGCTCACGACGGTGGCGATGGGCGCTCTGCGGACCGAACTCTTCCCGCACGGCTCCGCGGCTTTCGCCACCATCCAGCAGCTCGCCGGTGCCGCCTTCGGTGCGGTGTTCATCTCCGCCTACACCATCGGTTCCGGTGCCCGCGACGCCGGCGTGCTGAGCACGGACCAGGCCACGTCGGCCGGACACGCCGCCTTCCTGACTGCCTGGGTCATCGGTCTGCTCGTGCTGGTGGGCGCCCTCTTCATCCGTCGGACACCGAGTCCGGCCGCCGACGGTCCGGTCCCGGTCGCGCCGGTCGCGGGCGAGACGGTGGCCCGGTGACCATGACGAACAAGCAGCTCATCCTCGGCATGGGGCTGATCGACGGATACGGTGGCCTGCACGGCGCCTGGCGTGCCCCGCACGTGGACCCCGGGACCTACGCGGACGTCGACGCCACCGTGCGTCATGCCAGGGCTGCCGAGCGCGGCAAGTTCACATTCCTGTTCACCCCCGACTTCCCTGCCGTGCGCAGCGACGTCGAACACTCGACGATCAGCAACCTCATGGACCCACTGATCCAGTTGTCCGCCGTTGCGCGCGAGACGACGAACATCGGTTTCGTCGCCACTGGGTCGACGACCTTCCAAGAGCCGTTCAACACGGCACGCCAGTTCAAGGCCCTCGACGTGCTGAGCCATGGCCGGGCAGGCTGGAATGCCGTCACGACAAGCGATCCGGCCGTCGCCGCCAACTACGGCAGGCCCGTCGCCGGCCGCGACGAGCGTTACCAGCGCGCCCACGAGGCCATCCAGATCGTTCAGGCGCTCTGGGGCAGCTGGGAGGAAGACGCGTGGGTCAAGGACCAGGCAGCAGGCCGCTTCATCGACCCGTCGAAGCTGCGACCGGTCAACCTGCAAGGCGAGTACCTCGCTTCGCGCGGCCCCCTGGGGATCCCCCCGTCGGAACAGGGCCAGCCCGTCGTCTTCACCGCCGGCGGCCCCAGCCCGCACCTGCTGTCGATCGCGGGCCGCTACGCCAGCGGCTTCATCGCCGAGGTGTGGACGATCGAGGAGGCCCGCGCCCAGCGCGAGCTCGTGCGCAACGCGGCACGCGAAGCCGGCCGCGACCCCGACGAGATCAAGTACATCCCCGGCATCATGACCACCGTCGCACCGACCGTGCGCGAGGGCCTCGATCGCCGCCTCAGGTATGCCGGCGACGTCATCGAGGCCCGCCTGCCCCACCTCGGCGCAATACTCGGAATCCAGATCCACCCCGACCGGTACGACGAGCCCCTCACCCTGGAGCAACTGGCCTCCGCGCACGCCTCACCGATGGACCCGCGCGCGTCGAACGCTCTCGCGGTGGCACGCCAGGGATGGTCCCCCCGCGACGTCCTCGCCCACGGCGTGATCGACTTCCACCCCACGGTCGTAGGCCCGGGGAACCTGCACGCCGACCACCTGCAGGAGTGGTTCGAGGCGGGAGCCGCCGACGGCTTCTGGGTGACACCCGACATCTACGAGGACGGCGTCGACGCCTTCGTCGACGAGGTCGTGCCGATCCTGCAGAAACGTGGCATCTACCCCACCGAGTACCCGGGCGAGACCTTGCGCGCGAACCTCGGCGTGCCCCACCAGTACGGACTCGACCCACGCATCACCGGCGTCGACAAATGACCGGACTCAGGTGACGCCGCAAGTATCTGACGACCGTTCGCGTCTGCGCGCTAGCCCAGAACCAGATTCTCTTTCGGCTCTCGCTGATCGCCCTGGTCGTGGGGGCGTGAAGACGAAGAACCGCAGGGCACCGTACACAGACGACACGCAGCGCATAGCGACACGCAGCACATCACGCAGGAGGAGAACTTCATGAAGATCGGCATCATGGGAGCCGGCAGCATCGGCAGCGTGCTCGCCCCGCGGCTGAGCGCCCACGGCCACCACGTCAAGATCGCGAACTCTCGCGGGCCTCAAACGATCCCCGCCGATGTCCTTGCCACCGGCGCCCAAGCGGTGTCCGCGGGCGAGGTCGCCGCGGACGTGGACGTCCTCATCACCTCGGTCCCCCTCATCCGGGTGCCCGACCTCAAGCCGCTGCTGACCGACCTGCCCGCGGACGCCGTCGTCATCGACACCTCGAACTACTACCCGGCCCGCGACGGGCACATCGCGGCCCTCGACCGCGGG